>MNFJ01000070.1 GCA_001918155.1 Deltaproteobacteria bacterium 13_1_40CM_4_68_19 | reverse complement strand
ACAGCACCTCCACCTTGCGCTCCGCCTCCTCCAGTTTCGTTGCTCCCGCCCGGGCGAGCCGGATGCCCTCCTCGAACGCCGCGATCGACTCCTCCAGGGAGAGGCCGCCTCCCTCGAGGCGCTCCACCACCCGGGCGAGGCGCGCGACGATGTCCTCGTACTTCTCGGAGACGGGCTGTACGGCTGCGTCGGCCACGCGAGTCCTCCTAGCATCCAGCGTGCTGCGTTTCCAGTCGCGGCCGCCGACGGCGGCCTGTGCGACCATGCTTCAGGCTGTACACGTCATGAAAGGTCACTCCGGCGTACAAGCAAATTTCTCAGCCTTCCTCGCCGCCATTCTTCGTCTCCTCGACCTGTGCGGAAAGCTCGCCTTCGTGCAACCGGACGCGCACCCGCTCGCCCGGCCGGACCTGGGAAGCCTGGACCAGTGCGTGTCCCCGTGGGTCGAATGCCACCGCGTAGCCGCGCGCCAGCACCTTGAGAGGCGAGAGGGCGTCGAGCCGCGCCGTCAGCCCCTCGTAGCGATGGCGTCGCGCCGCAAGGGTCCGGCCGGCGACCGAGGCCAGTTTTTGCTGCAGCCGCGCCACCTCGCGCTCCAACCGGTGCAGCCGCTCGCGCGGGTGCTGCGCCTGCAAACGATCGCGCAGCGCCCGCAGCATCTGCTGGCGCGCCGCGAGCGGACCATTCACGAGATCTTCGAGCCGCTGGCGCGCGCGATCCAGCCGTAGCTTGCGATCGCCGATCAGCCGGCGAGGATCGGCGACGCGGGCGCGCAGCTTGTCGCCCTGTCCGCGCTTGCGCTCGAGCTGCGCGCGCATCGCGCGGCCGAGGCGAGCTTTTCGTTGGGCGAGATCGGCGACCAGCTCGTCCTTGACGCGCGCGATCAGCTCGGCCGCCGCGGTCGGGGTGGGAGCCCGCACGTCGGCGCAGAAGTCGGCGATGGTGACGTCGGTTTCGTGGCCCACCGCGCTCACCGCCGGCACCGGGCAGCCGCAGAGAGCGCGGGCCACGACTTCCTCGTTGAACGCCCACAGGTCCTCCAGGCTCCCGCCGCCGCGGGCCACGACCACCACGTCGATGCGCGGCTGCTTGGCGGCGCGCACGATCCCGCGCGCGATCTCCTGCGCGGCGCCCTCGCCCTGGACCCGGGCGGGAACGATCAGCACGGGGAGGTTCGGGTAACGCCGGTGCAGGACGCGCAGGAAGTCGTGGACCACCGCGCCACTCGGGCTGGTGACCAAGGCGATACGGCGGGGAAGAAACGGCAGCTTCCGCTTGCGCGTCGCCTCGAAGAGGCCTTCCTTCTGCAGCCGCTCCTTGAGCTGCTCGAATGCGACCTGCAGGGCGCCGGCGCCGAGGGGTTCGATCGTGTCGCAGACGAGCTGGTACCTTCCCTGGGGCTCGTACACGGCGAGCCGGCCGCGCGCCACCAGCGACAGCCCGTTCAGGACGGAGAAGCGCAGCCTCCGTGCCTCGGTGCGGAAGAGGACGGCGTCGAGGCAGGCGTCGGCGTCCTTGAGCGTGAAATACAGGTGCCCGCTGGACGGCGCGCGCAAGTTCGACACCTCGCCCTTCACCAGGATCGAGGGGAAGCGACCCTCGAGGACGGCTTTGAGCTCGCGGGTCAGCTCGGTCACCGAGTACACGCGAGGACCGCCGGCGCGCTTGCCGAAGAGGTCGAACTGCCCGGCGGAGGTGGCGGGTTTGGGCGGCAGCCGCTCCGGCATCAATCCGCCCCCTTCGCATCCAGCTTTCCGATCCAGTGCAGCGCCTTCATCGCCGTCTCGTCGCTCGCGGGAAGCGTCTCGACGACCAACCGGAAGCTGCTGCAGGCCGCCTCCGGATCGTCGTCCTTGATCATGTATGCCTGCAGATAGATCTCCTTCGCGCGCCTGGCGATCCGCTCCAGCCCGGTGCGCGCTTCGCCGCTCTCCGGGTCGCTCTCGGCCGCCGCTCGCAGGTGAGCGGCGGCGCGCGGCAAGTCTTCGTCCGCGCCCAGCTCGCCGGCCGCGAGCACGTGCCGCGCGGCCAGCGCGCGACGGCGTTCGCGCTCACCCGGAACGGTGCCTACGCGCGCCAGGTTCTCCTCTGGAGCGCGCCTCCGTCTCGAGGACGTCCGCCAGATCGTGTGGGCATCAGGTGGCGCGTGCGCCCCCTCCGGCGGGGCAGCCGCTTCCGGGCTTGGCGCGACCTGCGGTCCGGTGGCTGCGGCGCGCTCCTGCTCCGCTTCCGCCGCTTGCAACGCTCGCGCAATCTCCGCGTCGGCGCCGTCCAACTCGGCGGCGACGGTCAACCTGCCAAGTCCGTCGGCGGACCTTCCCTGCTTCAGGAGCGCGATCCCTTCATGGAGCTTCTTCAGCGCGACCGCATGGGTGGCCTCGCGCCGCGCTTGCCCCTCGATCTGCCCCGTGAGCCTCTGGCGGCGCACGAATGCAGCGGCGACGACGAGGACCATGGCGAGCGCCAAGGCCGCCAGAACGGAAGCGCGCGGGCGGCGATCGAGCAAGGTTGCCGCCTCCGCGGAAGGACCCGGAGAGAGTGCGCACGCGACCACCCCTCCCGGCTCGAGGAAGTAGAGCGTGGTATCGCCGATCTCGATCTCGTCGCCGTGGCGGAGCCGTCGCCTCCGCCGCCACCGCCCGTTGACACGGGTACCGTTGCCCGACTCGCGGTCGACCAGGACGAAAGCGTCTCCCTTCTTCTCCACCGTCAGGTGCTCGCGGGAGATCGAGATGTCCGGAATGACGATGGCGTTCCGGGGCGCGCGCCCGAGCGTGGTCAGGGGATCGACGATGCGGAATTCCGCTCCTTTGTGGGGGCCGGCCGTGACGAGAAGGCAGGCCGTGGCAGGCTTCTGCTCTCCGCAGGAGAGCACGGTTGCATCGGCGGGCGGAGCGCTCCGGGACGAACACGCCGCGAGAGCAGCGGCGAGCACCTCCGGAGACGGTCCGCCCGGATCCGTCGGATCCCTCCCGCGGCCAACACGCGGTCCCGGTCGCTGCGCGAAGATGGGCGCTCGCATCGACTTCACCGTATCACTCGACACCCTCGCCGGGCGCCTGGGAAAGCAGGTTCTCCTGCGCCTTTCCACGGCAACCGCCAGGATCCTCGCCCGGGAAATGCAGGAGAATCTCACGCCAGGTCTGTTCTGCACGCTCGCCCTGGCCGTAGCGCTGGAACCGCGCGGCCGTGAACAGGAGCCGATTGCACTCGCGATGCAGATCGCGCTCACTCTCCTCGATGACGCGCGCCAGCTGGCCCTCGAGCAGGCCGGCATCCGCCACGCCCTCGAGGCGTCCGCGCGCCTCCACGAACGCCCTCCACGCGTCGTACAGGTTGCGCGGAGCGACCCGTCTCTCCTCCAGCTTGCGCCGGCCGCGCTCGTAAGCGGCGCGAGCCGCCGCGAAGTCCGGAGACGGAGCCCCGTCGGCAGTCCGCGCGCCATCGGGTCCCGTCGGGTCTCCTCCGAGCGCAGGACGCGAACGCGGCGAGCGCAGTTCCGCTCCGGGCGCGCTCGGGGGCTGCATCGCAAATCGGGCGCTGATGCCGCCCGACAACACCGTGACCGCGAGCAGCCCAGCGCGTGCAGGCCGCGAGATCGCGCTCCAGCAGCGCGCGGGAGACCTCTTCCTTGCGGCGGAGACGCGGAACTCCAACGTGACCGGCCCGACGCCGATGCGGTCGCCTTCGCGGAGCCAAGTCGGCGCGCCAACCACGGTGCCGTTCAGCTCCACGCCGTTCACGGATGCCCGGTCGAGCAGCATCCACGCGGCGCCGTGCCGCTCGATACGGGCGTGGGTCCGGGAGACGCCGGCATCGTTCAGCACCAGATCGTTGGAACCGGCGCGGCCGATGCTGACGGATTCCGCATCGAACCGGAACCTCCGCCCGCGCCCATTGCCCGCAGCGATGGTGAGAGCGAAAGCCATCTCAGAAGCTCCCTCCAAGGAACACCTGGTACCCGATCGGCCCGAAGAGCATCAGGAACAGCGTGGGAAAGATGAACAGGACGAGCGGCAGGAGCAGCTTCACCGGCGCTTCGTTGGCGAGTCTCTCCGCCCGCTGCGTGCGCTCGTTCCGCATCTGAGTGGAAAGGACTCGCAGGACGTTCCCGAGCGGCGTTCCGAGCTTGTCGGCATGCACGAGCGCCTGCACGAACGAGGTGAGCGGAGGCAGATCGAGGCGCCGCGAGAGATCGCGCAGCGTCTCTTCCCGCGTCTTGCCCAGCCGCAGCTCGCGGATCGCGATGCGCAGCTCCTCGCGCAGAGGACCCTTTCGGCCCTTCTCGACCACCTTGGCGAGGGCGGCGGTGAAGTCGAGCCCGGCCTCGACGCTGAGCGTGAGCAGATCGACGGCATACGGCAGCGCCCGCACGACGGCGCGCTGTCGCGTTCCCATGCGGTCGCGCAGCCAGATCAGGGGATACGCCCCGCCGCCGATCAGGCCGACGAACCAGGCCACGAACCCCAAGCGCAGACAGAGCGAGAGCGCGACGGCTCCAGCGAAGAACAGCGCCGCCGTGACCTGCATGAGCGCCACCACCTCGGCGGCGGTGAGCTCGAGGGGGCGGCCCGCCTTTCGCAGCCAGCGATCGATCCCGGCCAGCGGCGCCGCCGGTACCCAGCGCTCGTTTCCCCGGGCGAGCGGTGCGATCGCCGCCGAGCGGAACGCTGCGAAGGCGCCTCGCGATCTTCCCCTCCGAAGGTCGACCGCGCGACATGCCGGCCCCAGGGCGAAACGGCCATACAGCGCACTGGCGGCGAGGGATGCCGCGGAGGCGAACACGGCCGCGAGCACCGCCGCGGAAATCTGGAGGATGTCGGGCGTCACGTCGCTCATATGTCCACGGCGACGATGCGCCGGATGGCCACGAAGCCCGCTGCCTGGAGGACCACGACGGCGCCGACCAGCAGGTATCCGTAAGCAGTCTCGAACATCGGCGCGATCAGGTCCGGCCGGTACCAGTCGAGGAACAGTCCGATGAAGAGGGGCAGCGAGGCGACGATCAGGCCCTGGAGCTTGCCTTGGCTGGTGAGGGCGGCGATCTTCCCCTCCAGCCGGAAGCGCTCGCGGATGGTCGCGCCGATCGCATCGAACATCTCCGCGAGGTTGCCGCCGAGCTGGCGGGCGATGCCGGTCGAGGTCGCGACCAGCTCCAGATCCTCCGAGAGGACGCGGCTCGCCATCCCCGCGAGCGCCTCATCCAGCGGCACGCCCAGCTTGACCTCCTTCGTGAGCAGCCCGAACTCCTGCCTCAGCGGCCGGTCGGCGTTGCGGCCGGCGTGATCGATGGCCTGCTGGAGCGTCTGTCCGGCGCGCAGCGCATTCGCCATCTGCTGCAGCGCTTCGGTGAGCTGCGCATCGAATCGCCGCACCCGCCGCCGCCGGTAGGCCGCGATGGCCGCCGCGGGCGCGAAGAAACCCGCCACGGCCGCGAGAGCCGCGCAGAGAAGCCCACCGATCCACGAGCCTGCGAGCGCGAGCAGGATCATGGCCGCTAGGTTCAGCCGGACGACCTGTCCGGGCTCGACGAAGAGGAACATCGCGCTCAGATCGCGCACCGACCGCGCGACGTAGCGTTTCTGGTACTGCTCGAAGGCCTTGCGCAGCACCTCCGAAGCGAGAAAGGCGAGGAAGAACACCGAACCTCCAGAGAAGAGGAACACGGCCGCCGCCATCAAGGCCCTCGCGCCGCGACCTTCGTCTCGCCGCGGTTCCCACGGATGATCTGGATGGTCCGATAACGCTTCTGCTGCAGCTCGACCGCGCGATCGCCGGTGAACAGCGTCTTCTGGTCGACGACGCTGCGCTTGTCCTGCGAATCGAGATCGTCCGGGTTGCGCAGCAGCAGGGTCAGAGTGCCGAGCTCCTGCGCGAGGGTGAGGATCTCCGCCTCCTCCGGCAGCGCCAGCACCGTCACGGTGGCAAATCTTCGGTCCTCTTCCGCGATGCTGGTGGTGTTGGCCGTGATCCGCCCGGTCGCGAGCACCACGACGTTCTGCAGCAGCGTCATGGTCCGCAGCTGCTGCGTGTCCGGATCGCGGAAGCTCCCGATCACGTCGACGTGATCGTTCGGCCGGACCCAGAGCCCGACCGCGTTCTTCTCCTGCACGTCGATGGTGACGGCCCTGCCCTTCGGGCTGATGAGCGTGGCGAAATCCGCCTCGCGCGCGGATTCGAAGTGGCTCACCAGGATGGGATCGCCGGCCTTCAGCGGCACCAGAAGCCGTTGCCCGACCGGCGTGTGCTGCTCCGTCGAGCCGTCCTCGTCCGCCTGGATGAACGAGGCGGTGACGAACTTCGCCGGCATCTCCTTGACCGCGATCATCTCGGCCGAGAGCTCGGTTCCTTCCGCGACGTCGACCTTGGCGCAGAGCACGTTCACCGTCTGCCAGCGGTCTCGCACGCTCCGTTCCCGGGCGCGGAGCGCCGCCCAGGCCGTGGCGCCCGCGAGCAAGCCCAGGGCGAGGGCGATGAGGAGAGGGTTTTTGCCGGAGAGCACGCGACCTCCGCCACCGTGGCCCCGGATGGTACGCGGACGCGCGCCGGCGGCGCGACGGTCGATCGACCGACTGAAGCGCACCTCAGTGACGTCTACAGTCTAGAAAGCTACCTTCGGCGGCCGCGACTATCGATCGGCCGGAGCCGCCGGCGTCGGGTCCACTGCGCGCAGCGCGTGCCGCGCCGCCGCCAGCGCCGTCGTCTCCGACGGATAGAGCCTCGCCAGCTCGTCGCGGACCTGTTTCGCTTCATCGAATCGGGCCACTGCGGCGAGGCACTCGACGGCGTGGGCAAGGTCCCAGGCTGCAGCAGTGGTGTCGCCATCGCGGCTGCGCATCGCCGCGGCATCGCGGTAGAGCGACGCCGCGAGCCCGTAGTTGCCCGAGTGGCGCGCTTCCTGCGCCCTGGCTTCGGCGCTGGGGGCGCCAGGCGCGGGGGCCACGACTTGCGCGGTCTGCGAGTCGGCCTTGGGCATCACCATCTCGGAAGTATCGCGTCGCGGCCGCACTGCGGCAGGCGGGGGAGGCTCCGCGGTAGGAGCGGACGGCTCGGCACGCGACTGAGCAGCGACCTGCGGGGTCGATGAGGGCGCGGACGCAGCCGGGCCCGCAGCGGCAGCAGTCCGTTCGCCGGGTGAAGGCGCGGGCGGCGCTTGCGGACGGACGGCATCCGCCGCCGCGCCTTCCTTTGCCTGCAGAGCGGCCTTCTTCCGGAAGGAACCGACCGCGTCGCCGCCGCTCCCCCGGATGTTCTCCCCGGACGCGACACCGTCCTGCGCGCGCCTGCGCATCGGCAGCTGTGCGACCTTCTCCGACAGCTTCTCCGGTGGCGCTGGAGCCGCAAGCGCGGCGGAGGCGCGATCCTTCTCCTCCGCCAGGTCCTGCAGCCGATTCGCCTCGGCGTCGTGCAGCGCCGAGTCGAGCGCCTTTGGCGCCCCGGGCTGCACGTGAATCTCGAACTCGCCGGTCCGCGCCGCCGCCGCTGCCTTCTCTGCGTTCTTGCGCGTCTCCAGCGTGTTGCCCACGACCAGCGCCAGGGCGGCGGCGGCCGCCACCGACCCGCCCAAAGCGGCGCGCACTGCCCATCGCGGCCTGCGGCGCTCGATCGGGCGGGCTTTCACCGGGCCATGGGCGTCGACGCGAGCTGCGTCGAGTCCCATCGGGCGCACGGTGCCGGTCACCTCGATCACCTGGCCGATGTTCCCGTCGTGCTCGAGCTGCGCCTGGGCGCGCGCCGCGCGAAGAATGGGCTCGTCGAAGGCCGGCGACGGCTCCTCCAACTCGCGCAACGGCGCCGCCATCCGCCGCGCCTCGTCCAGCGCCGCCTTCTCCTTGCGGCACTCGGCGCAGCCGGAGAGATGGCTCTCCACTTCCGCGGCGCGCGCCGCGTCCAGTTCGCCGTAAGCGAGGTCGAGGAGCAGGTCCTGGGATTCGGCGTGCGTCATGCCCTCCCCAGTCTCGCGTCCGGAACCGGCTCGTCCGAGGCGGCCTCTTCCGAAACGCCCGCCGCGGCGAGCGCCTTGCGCAACCCCTCCAGCGCGTAGCGCATGCGGCTCTTCACTGTGTTCTCGTTCACGCCGACCATCTCGGCGATCTCCCGGAACGGCACCCCCGCCTGCTCGCGGAGCACGAACACCTCGCGCTGCTCCGGCGGCAGGCCGAGCAGCGCCTGCTGCAAGAGGGGCCTGACCCTGGCGCTGGCAGCCCCGCGCTCGGGATCGATCTCTCGACCCGGCACGGAGTCGACCATCGAGGGCTCGCCGTCGGGTCCTTCCGCATCGAGGCTGTCCGCGCGCCGGAAGCGATCCCGCCGCGACTGATCGATGCAGAGATTGCGCGCAACGGTGTAGAGCCAGGTCTGGAAACGCGCTCGCCTCTCCCAGGCCGGCGCGCCCTTGACGATTCGCAGGAACGTCTCCTGCGCCAGATCCTCGGCCCTTTGGCGGTCGCCCAGCATACGCAAGAGGAACGTGAACAACGGGGCGCGGTGGCGGCGCAAGAGGGCCTCGAAGGCCCCCGGGTCGCCCTGCTGGTAAGCGGCCAGCAGCTCCTCGTCGGTACGTTCCTGTGCCATCTCAACGCGCCGGCAGCGCGCCCGATCTACCTAACACGAACTCCGGCCGGCGCCCGAGCAGTCGATGGGCTTGTTCACGGCAACACGCAAACGGCGGCCATGATTACGCGGGAATGCGCCTTTCCACCTCGACGCCGTGGTTGTTGGCCGGCGGGCGGAACCCGGTCGGCTTGCGCGGCAACGCGAGCTCGCCCGCCGTGCCGTTGCCGCCGCGGAGGCAGTGGATGAGAAGGCGCACCGCCCGCGGATCGAAGTGACTCGCCGCCGCTTCCTCGAGGAGCTGGTCGATGGCCCCGCGCGCATTGTACGCTTGGGCCCGGTACGGTCGTGGCGCGATCAGCGCCGCGAAGGAGCTCGCAACCGCAACCAGATCGAGCCCGCGCAGCGGCAGCCTTCCTTGCACTCGCGGGTATCCGAAGCCGGCGCGCGCGTGATGCAGAAGGGCGGCGTGGACCGCCGGAGCATCCCCGAGGACGCTGGCGAGCAGCAGCGCGCCGAGCAGCGGATGGTCCTCGAGGGAGAGGGCCTCGGAAGGCGTCAAGTGCTCGCGCTTGGAGCGCAGCCGGACCGCCGAATGCCTCATCCCGATGTCGTGGGTCAGCGCGCCGCCGACCAGACGCGACAAGCCCGGCGCCATCCCCAGCGCCGTGCGGAACAGCCGCGCCGACACCAGCGCCGTCCAGATCGCGTGCTGGTATCGGGCCGGATCGTCCTGCTGCAGCGCTTCTATCTCGTCCCAGATCTGCTGCGGGAAGCGCAGATCCGAGAGCACGTCCGCCACCTGCGCGCGCTGCTGCTCGCTGCCCACCAGATGCTGCAGGGCCGGTGCTTCGAATGCTTCGAGGACCGCTTGGGCGCAGGTGGTCTCGAACAACGGCCGCTCGCGCACTTCGCGCGGCGCCTTGTGCGCCGCGTCCTTCAGCCTGCCCAGATCCACGATCTCGCCGCGGGACGCCACCAGCCGTCCGTCCGCCGCGAACAGGTCCCGGGTCAGGACCGTGCCCGACAACGAGAAGTCCATGACGCCCTCGAGGGCCCAGGGGGAGGGGGGGAGGGCCCGAGTTCCAAGAAACGTAATCGTCCGTTGCCGGTACGAGACAAGGAACCGGGGTGGCCGTGGGTCCTACGTTTCCGCCGTCTCGATGGACGGCCCGGAGGCATCGGGCGAAGAGGCCTCGGATTCCATACCGTTCGAGTCCTGGAAAAGGGCCGCCGCGGCGCCCTGGGCGAGGCTCTCGCGGATCTCGGCCCGCAGATCGTCGGGCTCGATGAGCTGGTTGCGGTTCAGGAGGCGGACGAGCGCGGCGAGCAGCCGGAGCGCGCCCACGCCGTCGCTGGGTTCGACGCCGATGGACGCGAGCGCGCCGAGATCCGCCGGCGACAAGGGAGTCGAGCCTTCGAGGGCCCTTTCCACGAGCCGTTCCACCGAATCGGTGGAAACGTTTCCCTCCATCGGGACCTGCTCGTCGCCCTGCCATTCCCCGGCGGGCTGTTCTTCCGCCGCCGCGCTCTCCACATGAATCTCGGCGCTCTCGTCGTCCGCGCCGACCGGATTCGCGAATTCCTGCGTGCTCGAGTGGCTGCGATGAACGGCGGGCGGCTCTTCCCTGTCGGGCGTGCCGGCAGCAGCCTCGAGCGGATCGCCCGGCCCCGTGCCGGCGGCGAACGGATCGGTGGGCGCGGCGCCGGCGGCGAGGGGATCGTCGGTCGCGGCCCATGCATCAGGGGCTTCCGCTTCGTGCGGTTCGGTCGGATCGGCCGCGAAAGCAGTCTGCTCGGTCGCTTGCCCGGCAGGGGCTTCCTGCTCCGGGGCCGCGACATCCTCTGCCCAGACCGGAATAGCCTGCGCCTCGGGATCGGCCCCGATCTCCTCGACGGCGCCGAGGATGGCGTCCGTCGGCAGCGCGATGCTGGTCGATTCGGCGACCTGCTCGGCCTGCGGCACGCCCCAGGCGATCTCCGCATCGGATTCAGGGACGCCCCAGTTCGTCGCCGCGCGCGGGGGGCCGGCATTTGCCGCCGGGTCCGCCCAGCCTCCGGACGCGGCCATCTCGATCGGTGCCGTCCATCCCGTCGAGCCCTGCGGGTCCGCGGGTTGGCCCCACTCCGCCGCCGCGCTGGCAGCGGGGCTGTTCGATGGAGGTGTGTCCCAGCCCTGCGCCGCGCCCGATTGCGCCTGCCAATCCTCGGCCTCCTGCGCGGGCGCGCCCCGCGGATCCGGATGCGCGGCGCCGACAGCCGCATGCGCCACGCTCGCCGAGACCAGCCCCTCGACCATATCGCCCGCGAAGCCCTCTCCTGCCACGTCCTCCTGTCCCACCACCGCGTCGCCGAACTGCGAATGCGCCGCGATGGGCTCGAGCCCGAACTCCTGCCCGTCATCCTCGGGGAGCTCGACCGGGTCGGCCACGGCGGGGGCCGGGGCCGGCCGTGCGGTCGAGGCGTCGGGCTCGATCTCGTCGAGCTTCTGCGCCGGCGCGGCAGGTTTCGCCGCCGGAATCGGCGGCGGAATGTACGGTGCCGCGCGGGCGCCGCCCGCACCCGGCGCGGAGGCCGGCGGCTCGATCCGACGCGGGAACCCGGCCACTGACCCGGACGGCGCCCCGGGCGTGACGGTGGGCAGGCCGGCCGGCGCGGGCCGCGCCACCTTGTCGGTCGGCTCCTTCTTCTCCTCTCCGCCGCCGTAATGCGCCTGGATGGCGGCGACGACGTCCCCGTCTCCGGCGAGCATCGGCTTGATGCGCTTGCCGGTGTGGAACGCGAGCTGGTCGACCGCCGACAGGTCGGTGGGGTCGCTCATGGCGATGGTCACCACCTCGCTTCGCCCGGAGCCGCTCAACTCGTAGGGGAAGACGTGCAGCTTCTCGGCGACCTGCTTGCTCACGCACTTCACCGCGCGCGGATCGATCTTCACATCCGCGAGCCGCACGCTCTGCATCCCGAGGTGCTTGGCCAGCGCGGACACCACCGTCTCCTCGCTGCAGAACCCCTTCTGCACGAGGATGCCGCCCAGCTTTCCGCCCCACTGCTTCTGGTGTCCGAGCGCGCTCTGGAGCTGGTGCTCGTCGATGACGCCCAGTTCGGTGAGCAGTTGTCCGAGGCGCTTGCGCGGCGGCATCGTGGATCCCGTCCTTACCGCTTGACTCGCGCGAGGTATTCGTCTCGCGAGAAGACGCCCTTCTCGATCAGCAGCTCGACCATCGCCTTGAGCGCGGCCACCGACCTGCGCTGCATCTCTTCCACACCGCGCAGGACATCGACGGCGCTTTCGCGCGCCGGCGGCGAAGAAGCAGCCTTTCCTTTCGGCGGCGGCGTCTTCTGCTCGGCGCGCATGTCCACCACGGTGTTGCCCGCGTTGTTCATGATCTTCACGGACTGCTCGCCCTCGTCGCGCAGCAGCTCCTCGCCCCGATACCAGCGGGAGATGGCGTTGCGGATGGCGCTCGCCCCCGCCAGCTGCGTCTCGATCTTCTTTCCTCCCGTGAGCGAGACCAGGTGATCGGTCGCGCTGATGTTGAGCGGATCGCTCATCGCCACCACCAGGACCCGGCCCTGGTCCTTGAGGCCGATCGGGACGAGCCCGAACTCCTCGGCCGTATCCGCCGGCACCACTGCGAGCGCGGGCTTGTTGGCTTCGCCGCTGAGATCGGCGCGGGCGATCCCGGTCTGCTTCGAGAGCGCGCGGACCAGGACTTCCTCGGTGAGGAACTCCATGCGGACCAGGATGTCCCCAAGCTTGCCGCCCCATTGCTGCTGCTCGGCCAGGGCGGCCTTGAGCTGCAGCTCGGTGATCACACCTGCCCGGACGAGCAGGTCACCGATCTTGATCCGCATTCCAACATCCTAGTGGAAGCCCCGATGGCCCAGCAAATTCCCGGAAATCAGCGGATTACTGCACTTCCTCGACGCGCATTCCGGGGGGAACGCCGAGCAGAAATGCGCCTGAAGGCGGCGGCTTTCCAGCCAGGACGTTCCTCAACCTCAGATCCACCTTGATCTTCCCGGCCGGCGCTTCCAGGTGCAGCAGCCGCGGCAGCTGCGCGCCCGAAGAGTCGTCGTGCTCGTCCAGCCCGACCGACCAGAGCAGGTTGCCCGCGGCGTCGGAACGGCGGACCTGGACGATGCGGAAATCCCCTCCGAGCAGCACTTCCTGGCGCAGCTGCGGCGAGAGGATCGTCAGCCGGTATCCATCGCCGTCGCGCGCGGCGCTGTCGGGCCGGCCGCCAGGCAACTCCGGGATGTCTCCGGTGATCAGCGCCACCAACTCCTCGTCGCGCAACGGCGCCGGGATCAGGCGGCTCAGGTTTTCCGGCGTCGCCGGGCCCCGGTAGAAGACGTTGTTGCGCAGGTCCAGCAGCGCGAACCTACCTTGATCCGCCACGAGCACCGCCGCCGGATCGCCCATCGCCGTCAAGGCCTCGATCCGGAGCGAGTCCGGCCGCTTCACCGAAACGTGCAGCGCGTACCGGCCCGCATTCTCCGGCGCTTCCACGAATGCCTTGGCGTCGCAAGTCAGCGTCTCGGGGACGCCGTGCGCCTTCTTTGCCTCGATGTAGAGCGCCCCCGGGTCCGGCGGCGGCCCCGCGATGACCTGCGGCCTGGAACAACCCACCAGCAAGAGCAAAGCAACCGCAGAGCGCGCAGACAACGTGCGCGCACTGGAACGAAGCGCGGACATGCGTGCGCCGCACTGTACCGGCAGAGGGGGGGAACGCAACAGCGGGAAGTCCGTGCCACGCGCGCCCGCGAGGGTTAAAGTGCGCGCGCTCTTTTCACCGGAGGGACCGCATGACGCGCACCTGCGCGCTGATCGCTGTCTTGCTGCTCGCCGCTTCCGCCGCCGTCGCCGCGCCCGCTCCGACGGCCGCGACCGGAGCTCCCGCTGGCGCACCTGGCCACTGGTCCGTCGTCACCGGCGAGACCGTCAGCCCCGACCGCGACGCGATCGCGTTCGAAGTCGGTTGGCCGGGCGTCAGCTTCTCGTACCTCCACGGAGTCTCCGATCGGACCGACGTCGGCATCCGATTCGACCTGCTCTACTCCTACGAGAACACGACGGATACGGCGTTCGGGTTCGGCGCGGACGTGCCCTTGCGACTGGTCGTGAACCGAAGCGATCTGGTGTCGATCGCGCTCCACGTCGATCCCGGGTTGCGCATCTACTCACACAACGGCGGCACGGACTTCATGACGCGCTTTCCGGTCGGCGGCGTGGTCGGGGTCCAGGCCACTCCGGAGCTGCGCCTGGCCGCGGCGGCGGACCTCGCCATGGCCATCAACTGGACGCACACCACGTTCTTCGAGGTCGGCCCCCAGTTCGGACTCGCCGGCGAGTACGCGGTCGACCGCAAGCTGATGGTCGGACTGAACACCAGGTTCGGGCCGCGGTTCATCACTATATCCGGCACGGGAGCGGACCTCGCCTTCACCGTCCAGGCGGTGGTCGGGTACCGCATGTAGGCGGATGCACCCGTCGCGGGGCGGAATCTGGACGCCCCGCACGCCGGCCGTAGGCTCCCGGCGTGGAGCGGCACGCCAACCTGCTCAAGGTGCGCTTCGCGGACCTTTCCCATCTGCAGGGCCACCTGCACGTAATCGAGGGAAGGACGCTCTTCTTCTTCCGTGAAGTGGCACCGCGGCTGGTGGGCGGGGACCGGGTCGTGGTCGAGTTCTCGCTGGCGAACAGCGAGCAGGTGAGCACGCTGCGCGGATCCGTCCTCGGCCGGGTCGACGTCGCTGACGGCAGCCAGACAGGCGCGTGGATCGAGTTCCCGGACACGAAACTGGCAAAGCGGCTGGAGCGCGGCACCACGGCGCTTGCCACCCGTAAGCACCAAAGGGTGGTGTGCGATCTGATGGTGGAAGTGCGGCAGGGCCCGCATTCGTTCCTCGCGCGGCTGATGGATGTGAGCATGGGCGGCGCGAGGATCCTCGGGGCAACCGCCCCGCGCATCGGCGCGATGCCGCTGCGGGCCGGAGGGGCTGTCACCCTGAAGCTCTCCGGAACGGCACCGGCGTTTCCCACCGAACTCGGCCGCGCGGACGTGGTGCGCACGGACAAGAGCACCGGGGAGCTCGCGGTGCGGTGGGTGCGGAGCGATCCGGTGGTGCGCGCTTCGTCGCTGAAGCTGATCGATGCAGTGCGTCGCTCCTGGGCGCAGGCGGAGGTGATGACGCACGCGCCGCCTTGCTGCCAGAAGGGCCAGGTGCTCGATCCTCCCATGCCCGCGCTGCGCGGACGACTTTGACCGACACCTCGGGCGCCGCCTTTTCTTCGCCGGCGCGACCGCCTCTGCGACAATGACCGCGAACCCAACACGAGGGGTCCATGGACCGACGAACCGTTTCGACGGCGCTTCCGCGCGAACATCGCGCCTCGCTCGACCGGGCCGAGAACGATGACTTCAGCGCTCTCGAAGTGCTCGCGGAAGGCGCGGGCGCCTGGCTGTCCCATCTTCCCGCGTACGCCGGGATCGCGCTGCTCCTGCACGCGCCGCTCGTCCTCGTGCTCCTGCTGCCGCCGCTCCCGGGCGCCGTGGTCGCCGCCATCCTCGTCGTCGCCGGGCTCTTCGTCGCGCTGCTGGTAAAGACCGCCGTGGTCAAGGCGGTCATCGACGGCCGCCGGAACATTCCCACCGATTTCCTCGAGCTCGTCGAAGCGCTGCGCGGCGCGCCGAAGGTCCTCGTCCTCGGGGCGCGCATCCTCGGCCGCGCGGCGGTGCGCTCCGTCCTTCTGCTGGTGCCCGGGCTCTACTATCTGACGGAGACGTTCGCGGCCGTGCCGGCCCTCGTCATCGAGGGCGGCTCGACGCGCGCGGCGCTGCGCCGCAGCGAGAAGCTCACCGACGGCGTGCGCATCCATGTGCTCGGCATCTGCCTGCTGATCTGGACCCTGGCGGTGGGCCTCACGCTGTTTTCCGGGCTGCACAAGGCGGGCAGCGTCGGGAGCGCCACCTGGATCGTCGTGTATCTCTGCACTCGCGCGCTGGACACTTCGCTCGCCGCCGTGCTGAGCGCGATGACGTACCATCATCTCTGCGACCGGCCCGACGTGGGCTGATCCAACAGAGCTCGTCAAGGGCAGAAACGAATCAGGCGCCTTTACCGGGCGCGCTCGAACTCGAAGACGTCGAAGTCCGTCAAGAGGAGCGCGAACGAGGCCTTCCCGCGCAGCGACGGGAAGAGGTCGTGCACCAGCTCTTCCACGAGCCACGGCTCTACCTTTGCGTCGGCAACCCGGAGCCACGGACCGGGCGGAAACCGCACTCCCTTGCCGATCAGGGCGAGCGTCAGAACACTCCTGTGCAGGTAATACGCGGTTTCTGCGGCGACCTCATCTGGCATGCTTCGGGAGCCGTCTAGTCGAGCCGCTCGACCGGCACAACGCTTTTTTTGCAGCGCTTCGGACGTACCGCATTTTTCGTCCGGCGCTGCGTTTACGGGTGAACGGGTGCCAGCTACTTGCCCCGGAATACCGCGGCGTCGACCATGATGAGCCGCGCCTTCACGTCCACGCGATACTCGAACCGCCAGCCCTCGAGGTCGAGGATCATGCCGCTCGCTTCCAGAGACGACCAGAGATTGCTCCCGACCGGAAGCGTGCCGAGCGTCTTGCCGATCTCGTGCAGACACTGGCGAAGCTCGATGAGCACGTCACCGGGGACTCTCTTGAACGGCTTGGCGAGCTCGACGTAGAACATCGGCCGGCGATACTCGCGGTCGGATCGGCAGCAGCGCAACGCGCACCCCCACCCACCACCGATTGCCGGCAGCGAAATCAGAACCCGCGAATGACCAGCACGACGAACTCTTCGCCCGCCGCCAGCATCGCGACGCCGGCCTTCAGCCTGGTCGGAGGGATTCCGTGGGTGCCACCGGCGTCGTAGGCGAGACCGTCGAGCTCGAGAACGAGGGTCGATTCCTGTCAAGGGAAAGGGATTGATGCGCACTTACTTCTTGTTGGGCAGGAAAGGATTCTCGTAGGAGAAGAGTCTGCTAGGTTGTTCTACGGGGTTTGCGCGATGATGTGGCGGGCATCGGCGGAGCTGTTCGTTCGCGAGGCAGTCCGGGCTCTTTCGCGCAACAAGCTGCGCAGCGTGCTCGCGGCCATCGCCATCATGATCGGCATCGGCGCCGTTGTCTGCGTCGTCGCCATCGGCCGCGCAGGGGCGAGCCGCGCCGAGGAACAACTGCGGAACCTGGGCGAGAACTTCGTCTGGATCGAAGCCGGCTCCCGCTCTCCGAGCGGAGTGCGCACTGGCTCGCACGGGACCACGCGCCTCACCATGGGCGATGCGCATGCAGTCGGCCGGGAGCTCCTGATCAAACGCATGACCCCGAACGTGGATGGCAGCGCGCACGTCGTGAACGGCAACCGCAACTGGCACACGCACTGGCGCGGCATCGACGTGACCTATTTCGAGATCAAGCAGTGGGACGTCTCGTCGGGGGCGCACTTCCTCGAGAACGACGTGATCTCGGCTCGCAGCGTCGTGCTGATCGGCGAGACCGTCCGCGAGCAGCTCTTCGGCGAAGAGGATCCGATCGGGCAGGTCATCCGGATCAACGAGCAGTTGTTCCAGGTCGTCGGCGTGCTGGCGCGCAAGGGACCGAGCGCCTTCGGATCCGACCAGGACGACACCCTGATCCTGCCCTGGACTACCGCGCAGATGAAGCTGCGTGGGCGAAACGCGTCCTGGCTGGACGACATTCTCTGCTCCGCCATCTCCCAGGAGGCCGTGAATCCCGCCATCGACCAGATCACCGCGCTCTTGCGACAGCGGCATCACATCCAACCAGGGCAGGAGGACGATTTCAACATCCGCAGGCCCGACGAAATCATCAAGGCTCAGATCGAGACCAGCCACACGCTCGAGGTCCTGCTCATCAGCATCGCATCCATTGCACTGGTGGTCGGGGGCATCGGCGTCATGAACGTGATGCTCGTCTCCGTGACCGAGCGCACCCGCGAGATCGGGATCCGGCTGGCGGTCGGCGCCACGGAGGGTGCCGTGCAGATGCAATTTCTCGGCGAGGCGGTGATGCTGACCCTGTTCGGCGGCGTGCTCGGGCTCTTCCTCGGCGCCGCCGCATGCGTCGCCCTGGGCCGCATCCTGGGCTGGTCGACGCCAGTCCCGCCCGACGCCTTCGCAGTTGCGCCTCTAGTCTCGACAGTCGTGGGAGTCTTCTTCGGGTTCTACCCGGCGCGCAGGGCGGCCCGCCTCGATCCGATCGCGGCTCTGCGACACGAGTAGCCGGTTTGCCCGAGAGGTCAATCCGCTAGACGCAGGGCGCGACGTTGGCGCGGTATTGAACGATTACGCTTCCTTCCCTTCCCGCCGTTCCTCCAGGTCTCCAGCGCAACGATCTGCTCCCGCTTGGGCAGCTTCAGGTGCTGCTCGCACATGAAGCGGAACCGCGGACCCTTCGACCGGTTCTTGCAGCCGGGATAGTGGCAACGCATGTCGAGCTTGCGGCCCTTCAGCGCGGAGACGGCGTGGGCGCCCTCACGCATTCCGCGCTGAACGCTCTCGTTGATCTTCGTTGCGGCACGTTCGGCAATCAATTCTGCAATCTGATTGAAAATCTGATCGAAATGGAAAGGCATGCTTGCCTCCGGAATGGAGGCATATCAGCTTCAATCGGCGCTCGCCAGCGTTCCTCTGGCGACCCCATCGCGTGTTGCGCGATCTCGTCGGCGGCCATTCCACTTCCGCCGAGCCAAGCCGAGGCATACGTTTTCGCCGGGGTATGGCGGCGTCGCTCCGCATCCTTGTCGTTGCTCGATACCGCGATCTCTGCGACGCGGTCGCCACTGCGCTCAGGGACGCGGGCGAGGAAGCGCACTGCTCGACGAGCGTGGACGATGCCGTTCGGCGCCTTCAGACGGAGGCCTTTGACCTCGCAATGATCGAAGCCGTGCCCCCGAATCTCACCACGCACCAGGCAGCACGCGATGAAGCGACCAGGCGTGGGGTGCCGTGGATCGCGCTCGTGACCACCCATGTGCCAGCGGGCGCCGCGGCGGTGCTCCGAATGCCGTTCGACGATGCCGAGCTGGTCAACACAGTGCGCTCCGGCGCTCGGCGGGGGTAGATCGGTGATTGCCATCCCGCCTCAGTGCTCACTGCCGTCGTACGCGAAGATGACGTGCGCGGGCGCGGTGACTTCGAGCGTTTTCACGCCGAACTTCTCGTGCCAGGCCTCAACCGTGTAGCGGCCAAGCGGCAGGTTCGAGATGCGGAACATGCCATCGCCGCCTGTGACTGCCTGATATGCATTGCTCGAGACGCCGACGTAGCCGCGCATCCAGGGATGCACGTCGCACTTCCACTTGATCACGCCGGGCTCGACGGTCACGTACTCGATGGGCGCCGCTTTCTCGTTCGGCATGCCCTTGTTGAACAGGGTCGAGGCGCCCAGGTAGGTGTGGACGTTGTGCAGGATCGGGTCGTCGTTGCGGGCGACGATCTTCTGCCCGACGATGGCGGTCGTGACTCGCGGGGCGTACATGCAGTCCTGCTGGTCCATTTCGACCGGCGTCGCCGGCGGAGCCGCATCGGGCGCGCCCTTGATGATGCGCACCCAGACGTTGGCCAGCCTCCCGTTCGCGACGAGCACGGTCGGGTCGGTCATCTCGCGGCGCGCGCAGTAGGGGTCAGCTTCACGGTGGAGCTTGCCGGCCGTGGGTGCGGCGCCCGTGAACTGCACTTCGCCCTCGATGACTGCCGTTCCGACCGCCAAGGCAACGACAGCGCCTCCCGATGCATCAGCCACTGCACGCGCAGATTCGCCAGCGGCCATCTGTGTTGCCTCGCGGCCTTGCTGCCTCCGCAGCAGGTAGCTGGCGGCGAGGCCGATCACGAGCGCGATCGCGGTCGCAAACAATGTCCGCCGTTGCATGGAGCGAAAATATCCCTTGTGTCGGGCCCAACCTGCGACGAATCGCCGCTACTCGATCTCGGCGTCCGACCCTCAGCCGTTTCGCATCAGTGCTGGGCGGGCCAGCCGATCATCGCGCGATGCCGCAAGCCCGCGCTACGTCGTCGCGGTAGGCGAGCCAGCTCTCGAGAGCCCTCTCCACCATTCGGACGACGCGGTCCTCCAGCGTCGCCGGCGTGTGGTCGAGCACCATTTTCCAGGCATCCAGACGATGGCCGCCCTCGACCTTCTTGTGCACCCGCTGCAATTCGAGAAACTTGGGGTCGACGCCGTGGATCCGGACCAGCGAATGCTGCCGGATCGCCGCCTCGATCGCGGCATCCGATTCCGGACTCGTATTCTCAAGCTCCCGCCTCTCGTTGACGCTGCCCTCGACGAAGATCGTCAACACCGCGGCACCGATCACCCATTGATCGAGGCCGCTCATCTCGTCGAGAAACGTCCGATAGCGCGTCGCGGCGGGGAGCAGTTCGACCTCGTCGAAATCCGAGCGGCTGAACCCGCAGCCCTCCATCATCCGCAGGAACAGCTCCGGGTGCGACGTCGTCCCGCTGATGCCGCCGGTCTGCTCCTCGTAGATGTTGGCGGCCAGCATCTTGCGCGCGTCCTGCGGTGTACTCGAATGACCCATGACCCGCGCGAGAAGCT
>MNFJ01000115.1 GCA_001918155.1 Deltaproteobacteria bacterium 13_1_40CM_4_68_19 | reverse complement strand
CCGCGGCGCGCCGAAGTGGTCGGCGATCTCCTGGAAGTGCGGCCCGTACGCGGTGTCGCCCGCGAAGTAGACGTCGCCGGAGTGCGATCGCAGCACGAACCCGAGCCAGAGCCGCGCGTTGCGGTCGCACGCGCCACGGCGGCAGTTGTGGCGCGCGGGAACGCCCCAGACCCGCACGCCGCCGATGCTCGTCCATTGCCACCAGTCCAGCTCGGTGACGCGGTGGAAGCCGAAGCTCTCGAGCAGCGCCCCTTGCCCAAGGCCGACCACGAAGCGCGGGTGGTGCTCCGCGGAGATCCGCTGCAGCGTGGCGATGTCCATGTGGTCGTAGTGGTCGTGGCTGATCAGCACGGCGTCGATGGGCGGCAGGTCCTCGAACCGGATGCCCGGCGGCCGCCGACGCTTGCGCGCGATGTAGGGCACCGGTCCCGCCACGTCGCCCCAGATCGGGTCGGTGAGCACGTTCAGTCCGTCCATCTGGATGAGCACCGTGGCGTGATTGACGAACGTGATGCGCAGCTCTCCCTCGGTCACGCGGATCGGAGGAGCAGGGGCCGGCGGGGCATCGGCGAAATCGGGCCAGGCGCCGGGAGCGCGGTGTCGCCGCCAGCGGACGAGGTCGGCCAGCGCCGGGTCGCCCGGGATCTGGTTGTGGAACCTCTCGCCGTCGAAATGGTCGGTCACCCGGCCGTGCCAGCGCGGGCCGGAAAACTCGCAACAGCCGGCGCAGAGGAGGGCGATGAGAACGGCGCGCACGCACCCGCCATGGTACAACGGGCTGTCGCCATGCCCGATCGGATCGCCATCCGCACCAACCGGGATCTGGCTCCTTACATCGACCACACGCTGCTGAAACCCGAGGTGAGCCGCGAGGACCTGGTGAAGCTCTGCAACGAGGCGCGCACCTACGGGTTCGCAACTGTCTGCGTCGCCTCGCACAACGTGGCGTTTTGCGCCCAACTCCTCGAGGGGAGCGGCATCCGGCCCATCGCGGTGGTCGGCTTCCCCTCCGGAACGGAGACGACCGAGGCCAAGGTGGCGGAGGCGCGCGAGGCGATCGGCGCGGGCGCCGCCGAGATCGACATGGTGATCCACGTGGGCCGGCTCAAGGCGAAGGACTACGCCTACGTCGAACGCGACATCCGGGCGGTCGTTGAAGCGACGACGCCGCGGCCCGTGAAGGTGATCCTCGAAACGGGCGCGCTCGGCCGCGACGAGAAAGTGATCGGCTGCGCCCTGGCGAAGGCGGCCGGGGCGGCATTCGTGAAGACCAGCACCGGATCCGGCCCGGGCGGTGCGACCGCCGAGGACGTCGCGCTGATGCGGCAGGTGGTCGGCGAGGACTTCGGCGTGAAGGCGAGCGGAGGCGTGCGCACCGCTGCCGATGCGCGGAGGATGCTCGAGGCGGGCGCGAATCGCCTGGGCGCGAGCGCCAGCGTGGCCATCGTCAGCCGCTAGGCCGCCGAGGGCGGCTTGGCCACTGTTGCTTTAGGCTGTACCGGTTATGAGACTTGTTCCCATGGGCCGCTTCATCGCCATCGTGATCGACTCGTGCGGCGCGGGCGAGCTTCCGGACGCGAAGGCGTACGGTGACGCCGGCGCGAACACGCTGGGAAACTGCGCGCGCAAGGTCGGCGGCCTGCGCGTGCCGAATCTCCAGACGTGGGGCCTGGGAAACATCACCGCCATCGCCGGCTGCCCGCCGACGGACTCTCCCCGGGCGGCGTTCGGGCGCATGTCCGAGCAGTCCCAGGGCAAGGACACCACCACCGGACATTGGGAGATGATGGGCGTCCTGCTGCAGAAGGGCTTCACCACCTTTCCGCGAGGGTTTCCGCCGGCCCTGATGGACGCATGGCTGCGCCTTTCCGGCGCGCCCGGGTACCTCGGAAACAAGGCCGCCAGCGGCACGGTGATCCTCGACGAGCTCGGCGAGGAGCACCTGCGCACCGGACTTCCCATCGTGTACACGAGCGCGGACAGCGTGTTCCAGGTCGCCGCGCACGAGCAGAACGTGCCGCTGCAGACGCTGTATTCCTGGTGCGAGGCGGCGCGCACCGTCGGCAAGGAGTACGGGCTTGCGCGGGTCATCGCCCGGCCGTTCGTCGGCGACGGGCGCGGCAAGTTCGAACGCACATACAATCGGCGCGACTTCTCGCAGCCGCCGCCGAAAGGAACGGTGCTCGACCTGCTCGCCGAGAAGGGCGTGCGCACCGTCGGAGTGGGAAAGATCCCGGACATCTACGACCGGCAGGGCATCGCGGACTCGGTGCATACCGAGGGCAACGCCGACGGGCTGCGGAAGACCGCGGAGATCCTGGGATCCATGGCGCCCGGGTTCCTGTTCGTGAACCTCGTGGATACCGACATGCTCTACGGGCATCGCCGCGACCCGGAAGGATATGCGCGGGCCCTCGCGGAGATCGATGCGGCGCTGCCCTCGATCGTCGCGCCGCTGCGGTCAGGCGATCTGCTGGTCCTCACCGCCGACCATGGCAACGACCCCACGTTTCCTGGTACCGACCACACGCGCGAGTACGTCCCGCTCCTCGCGCACTCGCCGGGGCGCGCGAAAGGAACGGACCTCGGCGTGCGCGAGAGCTTCGGCGACCTGGGGGCGACGGTCGCCGAGTACTTCGGCGTACGGGCGCCCCGGGGGAGGAGCTTCCTGGGCGCGGTGGCCTGATGGGAGGGCCGCACGAGGGAGCGGAGAGGCCGGTCCTCGACGCGCTCTTCCGTTTCAGCCACGGCCATCGCGTGCGCTACGACGAAGTGGATGCACAGGGGATCGTCGGGAACGCCAGCTGGCTGAACCTGCTTCAGCTGGGCCGGATCGAATACCTGCGCTATCTCGGCCTCATGCTGGAAGGCGGGACCCGCAGCCCCGTCCAGGCCGTCGTCCGGCGGGCGGTGGTGGACTACCTGGCGCCGGCGCGGTTCGACGACGCCCTCTCGATCCGCGTGCGCACGGCGCAGCTGGGCCACCGAAGCGCGCGGCTCGAGTACATCGTCGACAACGTCGACACCGGACTGCGCCCGGTGACCGCCGAGACGGTGATCGTCTGCGTCGAGATGGCGACGATGCGCAGCCTGCCCTGGCCGGAGTTCTGGCGGCAGCGGGTGCTGGAGTTGGAGGGAGAGAACGTCCGCGTCGGCCAAGGGTGATCACTTCTGTGCGGCCCCAAAACAATAGCCGCATACCCGCGCTTTCGGCTCTCTAGCGCCCCTCCGGTTCGTACGGAACCCCGTCCGCCGCGGGCGCGCGGGTGCGGCCCACTCCGGACGCGAGCACCAGCAGCGTGAGGGCATACGGCAGTGCGAGGAAGATGCCTTCGAGGCGCAAGTCGGCTGCGCGCAGCGAGAACGAGAGCTGCCGTTGCAAGGCGTCCGCCGCGGCGAAGAAGAACGCCGCGGCCGCTGCCCCGAGCGGAGTCCATTTCCCGAACACCATCGCGGCGAGGGCCATGAATCCCTGTCCGGCGGGCATGCGCGCATCGAACTGGCCGACGATGCCGACCGAAAGCGTCGCGCCCCCGATGCCGGCCAGCACTCCGCTGCCGGCGACGCAGAGCGCGCGCAGGGGCAGCACGCGAATTCCCAGCGTCGCCGCGGCCCGCGGATGTTCGCCGACCGCCCGCACGCGCAGACCCGCGGGCGTGTGCGCCAGCCAGAGATGGAAGAGCACGGGCACGGCGAGCGCCGCATAGGCGAGCGCGGAATGTCCGAAGCGATCCCGCGATAGCGCGGGGGACGGCGGGCTCACGCCGGCGGAGCCGAAGACCGCCTGTAGCAGATATGTCACCAGGCCGAGGGCGACCAGGTTCAGCGCGATCCCGCTCACCACCTGATCGGCGCGGAAGCGCAGCGACAGCAGCGCGTGCACTCCGGCCGCTGCGGCGCCGGCCAGCGCGCCGCAGGCGACTCCCACCCAGGGTGAACCGGAGAAGATCGCGCCGGCCGCCGCGGCGAATGCTCCGAAGCGCATCATGCCTTCGAGCCCGATGTTGACGACGCCCGCCCGTTCGCTGAGCACGCCCCCGAGCGCCGCGAATACCAGGGGCGGCGCGAAGTCGAGGATGAGGCTCATGGTTGCACCGTCGGCACCGGCGGCGCGCTGGCGGCGGCGGAGGGACGGCCGCGCAGCCGCGCCAGAAGCGGCTGGAAGATTCGCGGCGCCGCCACCAGAAGGACGGCGAGACCTTGCGTCAACTCCGCGAACGACGGGTGGACGCCGACCAGTTGCAAGCGGGTGGCGCCGGCGCGGAGCGCGCCGAATACGACCGCCGCGGCCGTCGTGCCCAGAGCGGTGCCGCCGCCGACGAGCGCGACGGCGATGCCGTCGAAGCCATAACCCGTGCGGAAGACGCCGGGATACTTGTGCTCGGTCCCCAGGATGAGCAGCGCGCCGGCCATTCCGGCGAGAGCCCCGGAGAGCGCCATGCCCTCGCAGATGCAGCGGGAGGAAGGGATGCCGCTCGCCCGGGCGGCGTCGCGCCCGGCGCCGACCGCCCGCCATTCGAAGCCGCGCACTGTCCGCGTGAGGAGGAACCAGACCGCCGCTGCGACGGCCAGCGCGAGGGGAAATCCGAGATCGAGCCGGCTCCCGGCGAACAGCCGGGGCAGCCAGGCGGAAGCACTGACCGGCTCCGTGCCGGCGATGCTGACCATGGCTCCCGAACCGGCCGCGGCCAGCGGACCTGCGACGAGCCATCCGTGGACGAGGTGGATGGCGATCCAGTTGAGCAGGATCGTGCTGATCACCTCGTGCACTCCGCGGCGAACCTTCAACCAGCCAGCGAGCAATCCCCACCCGGCGCCCGCGACGGCCGCGCCGAGCAGGCTGAGGGCCATCGCGCCCGGAAGGGCGCGTTGCCCGATCACCGCGGCGGCGAGAGCGCCCCAGATGAGCTGGCCTTCCGCCCCGATGTTGAACAGGCCGACCGTGAACGCCACGGTCACCGAGAGCCCAGTGAGCACCAGGACCGCGGACTTGATCGCCGTTTCGCCCAGCGGACCGGGTCCTCCGAATGCGCCGGACAGCAGGTCGGCGAAGCCCGTCGCGGCGTCCCGCCCCGATGCCGCGATGGCGACGAAGCTGATGAGCAGGGCAAGGATCAGCGCGGCGAAAGCGCCCCAGAGCGTGTCGCGCGCGGGAGAGAAGAGTCGGGCGCGCAGCTCAGGCACGCGCGGGCACCTGGCCTAGCATCATGCGGCCGAGTTGCTCGTCGGACGCGTCCGGCGGCGCCTCGCCGGCCGAACGGCCTTCGAAGAGCACCAGGATGCGATCGGAGAGGGCGCGCAGCTCGTCGAGATCGAACGAGATCATCAGGACTGCGGCGCCCCGATCGCGCGCATCGCGCAGCGCTTCGTGCACCCGGCGGGTGGCCCCCGGGTCGAGTCCCCGCGTCGGGTGGACGGCGACGACCAGGCGAGGCGCACTGCCTCCCGAGAGCTCGCGCGCGGCCACGAGCTTCTGCTGGTTCCCGCCGGAAAGGTTCGCCGTCCGCGCCGACGGTTCCGGTGGGCGCACGTCGAATTGCTCGATCAGTTTGTGCGCCATCTCGCGCCGTCCAGCGCGATCGATGAGAAAGACGAGCGCATACGGCGCCTGCGCGTGGCGCCCGAGTGCCAGGTTCTCCTCCACGCTGAGCGGAAGACAGAGCGCGCGGCGGCGGGGATCCTCGGGAAGGTGGGCAACTCCCGCGCGGCGCGCCGCCGCTGGGTCGCCGTGAAAAGCGGGGTCGCCATCGAGAGTCAGCCCACCCTGCACGGGCCGCAGCCCCGTCAGGACCTCGGCGAGCTCGGTCTGGCCGTTGCCGTCCACGCCCGCCACCCCCAGGATCTCGCCGCTGCGGACATGGAGCGACAGTCCCCGCAGGCCTGGTCCGCCGCGCTCCGACAAGCCGGCGAGCTCGCGGGCTTGCAGGACGACTGCGCCGTCGCGAGACGGCCGCCGCGGTCGGGTCGCACCGGCGCGCCCGCCGCCCGTCATCGCCTCGGCGAGCTGCTGCGCGTCCGTCTGGGAGCGCGGCGACACCTGCACCAGCCGGCCTCGCCGGATCACCGCGATCCGATCAGCTGCCCCGAGCACCTCACGAAGCTTGTGCGAGACGAAGAGGACCGCGCGACCCTCGGCCGCCAGCGCGCGCACGATCTCGACCAGCGCGGCCGCCTCCTGCGGCGAGAGCAGCGCCGTCGGCTCGTCGAGGATGAGCACCCGCGCGCCGCGCCAGAGCTGCTTCACGATCTCGACCCGCTGCTGCGCGGCGACGGAAAGATCGCCGGCGCGCGCATCCACATCGAGGGAGAGGCCTGATCTGCGCGCGACGGCGGAAACCTGGCTGCGGGCGCGGCGCCGATCGATGGCGCCCAGCCGGCGCGGCTCGCGCCCGAGGATGACGTTCTCCCAGACGGTGAGCGGCGGCACGAGCATGAAATGCTGGTAGACCACGCCGAGCCCGGCATCGATGGCCGCCCGCGGATCGCCTGGCGGGAGCTCTCGTCCGTCCGCGCGCACCTTGCCGCCGTCGGCGCTGTAGAGACCGCAGGCCACAGAGACCAGCGTCGATTTTCCCGCGCCGTTCTCGCCGACGAGCCCGAGGACTTCGCCGGCCGCGACCGCAAGCGAGACGCCGTCCAGGGCGGTGAGCGGCCCGAAGCGCTTGACGATCCCTGATAGCTCGAGCGCGTTCACGGGCGCGCCGCCACGAACTTCGCCAGCTCGTCGAGGGTGGAAGGGACCGTCAGCTGCCCTCCCACGATCTGCGCGCGGAGCTTCTCGAGCTCGAGGACGATCGCTTCGCGCCGCGGAGCGGGGACCATCCCGCCGATCGGAGCGAGTCCGACTCCGCCCTCTCGCAGGCCGAGCACGATATCGCCGCCGGAGAATTTCTTCTCCAGCACGTCTTTCACCGCCAGGTACACCGCGACGTCCACGTGCTTCACCATGCTGGTGAGGACGTTCCCGGGAGCGACGTGCGACTGGTCGCTGTCGACGCCGATCACCAGCTTGCCTGCCTGTTGCGCCGCCTTGATCACGCCGAGGCCATCGAGACCCGCCGCGTGGAACACGATGTCGCAGCCGCGCTGGTACAGGTCGTGTCCTACCTCGATTCCCTTCCTTTCGTCATCGAACGTGCCGGTGTACGCCACGAGGACCTCGGCGGAGGGATTCGCCTGCCTCACCCCGGCGCGGAATCCGGCCTCGAACTTCCGGATCAGCGGGAGTTGCATCCCGCCGACGAATCCGATCTTGCCCGCGGTGAGCGTTCCTGCGAGGACGCCGGCGAGGAAGGTTCCTTCGTTCTCGCGAAAGACGACGGCGCGGACGTTCGGGGCGGTGGTCGGTCTGCCCGATGCGTCCAGCAGGGGACTGTCGATGAGCAGGAATCTGGCGTTCGGGTTGCGCGCGGAGACGGCGCGCGTCGCCGGTTCCATCATGAAACCGACGGCGACCACCAGCTCGGCCCCCTGATCGACCAGGAGCTGCAGGTTGGGCTCGTAATCCTCCTGGGCCTTGCCGGAAAGAACGAGAGGCTCGGGGATGGCAAGATGCGGGAAGGGCATCTCGCGCAGATCCGATGGCAGCAGCGCCCGGTACTCCGCTTCGCCCAGCCGTTCGTAGCCGCGCGCCGTGTAGCGCAGGCCGGCGGCCATGATCTCGAGCCCCCGCAGCGCCCCGTCGTTGAACGACTGATCGCCCCGGCCCCCGACGTCCACTGCGAGCCCGATGGTGTGCGGGGCCTGCTTCTTCCTGCAGCCCAGGAGCGCGATCAAACAAACGCACAGGGCAATCCGCTTCATTGCCGCGCACTGTATCAGGGCGGCGTCGGAACGCGGCCTTCCCCACCCCGATGCTGAAAATCAACGCGGCACCGGCGTCGATGAACTTCACGATCCGCTCGAGCCCTGCGATGTGCTCGTCCTTCCAGATCCCGAGGTCCTGCGGCGAGATGCGCCCTTCCGGAGTCACGGCGCTCGCTTCGGTGAGCACCAGCGCGGCGCCGCCGACCGCGCGCGAGCCGAGGTGCACGAAATGCCAATCGTTCGCGAAGCCGTCCTCGCTCGAGTACTGGCACATGGGCGAGACGACGATGCGGTTGCGGAGTACCACTTCCCGGAGTTCCAGGGCCTCGAACAGCATGCGGCTAGGATGCGGCCGTCCCTCGGGGGATGCGATCGAGCAGGGCGGCGAACGGCTCCGGCTCCGTCACCGGCAGCTGGCAGGCCCCTCGCACGCAGACGTACGCCGTCGTCTTTTCCTTCTGCGCGGGCCGGTCCTGCGCCAGTGGCGTCACTGGCGTTGAACCCTGCTGGTGACGGATGAGCACCTGCCAGGGCGCGAACCGCGTCCGGACGACATCGAGCAGGTCCCGGTCGTTCCCCTGCGCCGGCCGGACCAGCACCACTTCGCCCGGCTCGGCGAGGAGGAAGTCGACCGCCAGCAGCATCTCGCCGAGCGCGGCGGGCGCGCCCGCGAGCAACGACCCGAACGAACGCAGCAGCTTCTCCGCCTGCTCGCGCCAACCCGCCTCGCCGGTCAGCGCCTCGAGGCGGAGCAGGGTGAGGGCGGCGACCGAGTTGCCCGTGGGTTCCGCGCCATCGTACGCCGGCTTCTCGCGCGCCAGCAGCGCCTCGTGCTCCGCCGGCGTCCGGAAGAACCCGCCGTCCGGATGCGCGAACCGCTGCGCGAGCGCGTCGTGTAGACTGCGCGCCGCCGCGAGCCAACGACCCTCGCCGGTGGCCTCGAACAAGTCCACCAGGCCGGCCGCGAAAAAAGCATGATCCTCGAGCATGCCCGGGTGGCGGCCGGTGCGGCGCAGGACGCCGCCGCTTTCGTGCATCCGCAACAGCGCATCTGCGGCGCGCGCGGCGCGCTCGAGGTAATCTTCGCGCGCGAAGGCGAGACCGGCGCGGGCGAAGGCGGAGATCATCAGGCCGTTCCAGGCGGTCAGGATCTTCGTGTCGGTCAGCGGCGGAGGACGGCGCGCGCGGGCCGCATACAGCTTCGGCCGGATCTGCTGCAGGAACGCCAGCTCGTCGCGGTCCGGGACGCGCGCCAGCGAAAGCACGTTGCTTCCCTCGAAGTTGCCTTCGTCGGTGGCGCGGAACAGCTCCGCCGCCCTCTTGCCGTCCGCGTCGCCGAGCGCTTCGCGAAGCTGCGCAGGGGTCCAGACGAAGAACGTCCCCTCCTCGCCTTCGCTGTCGGCGTCGGTCGCCGACCAGAATGCGCCCGAGGCATCCGTCATCTCGCGCACGACGTAATCGAGCACCTCGCTGGCGATCCGCTGGAAGAACGGCTCCCGCGTCGCTTGCCAGCCCTCGGTGTACGCCAGCGTCAAGAGCGCGTTGTCGTATAGCATCTTCTCGAAATGGGGGACGAGCCACCGCGCATCGGTGGAGTAGCGATGGAACCCGCCGCCCACCTGGTCGTAGATGCCCCCGAGCGCCATCTTCTCCAGCGTGAGCCGCGCCATCGCCAACGCTTGCTCGTCCCCCGTGCGCTTCCAGTAGCGGAGGAGGAAGCGAACGTTCATGGTGGAGGGGAACTTCGGCGCGCGCCGGATGCCTCCCTCGCGGGCATCGAACACCTGCGCGTAGTAGCTCATCGCGCCGTGGAGCACGTGCAGCTCGGGCAGCCCGGTGGACGCGTCCGCCGCGAGGCTTTGCTGCACCGCCTGGGCGATCTGCTCCGCGGAATGCGTCGCGCGGCTGCGCTCCTCCCGCCAGACACGGTCGAGCTCGAGCAGGAGGGTGGCGAATCCGACCCGGGCGCCCCGCTGTCCGTCCCGGGCCGGGAAGTAGGTGCCTGCGAAGAACGGCTTGCGATCCGGCGTGAGGAACACGCTCATCGGCCAGCCGCCCTGCTGCGTGAGCATCTGAACCGCTTGCATGTAGATGGCATCGACGTCCGGGCGCTCTTCGCGATCGACCTTCACCGGGATGAACCGCTCGTTCAGCATGCGGGCGATGTCCTCTGCCTCGAACGACTCCTCCTCCATCACGTGACACCAGTGGCAGGTGGCGTAGCCGATGCTGAGGAAGACGGTCCGATCGAGCGCGCGCGCCTCCGCGAACGCGTCGTCGCCCCACGGGCGCCAATCGACGGGATTGTGCGCGTGCTGGAGCAGGTACGGCGAGCTCTCGAGCGCGAGGCGGTTGGTCCACCGCGGAGTGCCGTCCTCGCGCAGATGGTGCGTGCGGAACTCTTTCCGCCTCCCGATCGCTTCCTGCAGGCGCGCAGCCAGCTCGTGGGAAAAGGCCTGCGCCCCGGGTCCTGGCTCGATGTTCACGGACGGTGTTGTATCCCTCCCGCACCAGGGTGGAAACCGGCTAAAAGGCTTCATGCGCGCTTACGACCTGATCCGCAAGAAGCGCGATGGCGGCGTTCTCAGCCCGGAGGAGCTCCGGTTCATCGTCCGCGGAGCCACCAACGGGGAGATCGCGGACGAGCAGCTCGCGGCGTTCCTCATGGCGGTCTTCTTCCGCGGGATGGATCTGCGCGCCGAGCTGCCGCACTGGCTCGACGCCATGTTGCACTCCGGGGAGGTGCTCGATCTGTCGCGCATCGAGGGGCGCAAGGTCGACAAGCATTCCACCGGCGGCGTGGGCGACAAGATCTCGCTTCCGCTCGCGCCGCTCGTCGCCGTCTGTGGCGTGCGCGTTCCGATGGTGTCGGGCAGAGGGCTCGGACACACCGGCGGCACACTGGACAAGCTGGAGAGCATCCCCGGGTTCCGCGTCGATCTGCCGGCCGCGCGGTTCGCCGAGCTGGTGGACCGGCTCGGGGTGTGCCTGATCGGCCAGACCGCCGAGATCGCGCCGGCCGATCGCAAGCTGTACGCGCTGCGCGATGCGACGGCGACCGTGGAATCGGTGCCGTTGATCGCCTCCAGCATCCTGAGCAAGAAACTGGCGGAAGGGATCGATGCGCTGGTGCTCGACGTGAAGGTCGGGCGGGGCGCATTCATGAAGACGACGCAGGACGCCCGGCTCCTCGCGCGAACCATGGTCGACCTCTGCAGGGCGGTGGGGCGCGACTGTGTCGCGTTGCTCTCGCGCATGGACGCGCCGCTCGGCAGCGCGGTGGGAAATGCCGTCGAGGTGCGCGAATCGATCGACGTCCTGCGCGGCGGGGGCCCCGACGACGTCCGGGAGCTGACGCTGCTGCTCGGCGTCGAGATGTTGCGGCTCGGTGGGGTCGCCGACGCGCGCGTCGCTCGCACGCGCCTGGAGGCATCGCTCGCCGATGGAAGCGCCCTGCGCCGGTTTGCCCAACTGATCGAAGCGCAGGGCGGCGATCCGCGCGTCGCCGACGATCCCTCGCGCCTGCCACAGCCGCGACTGCGTCGTGAAGTGATCGCGGACCGGTCGGGCGTGCTCGGCGCGCTCGATGCGGAGCTGGTCGGTCTCGCCGCCGTCGAGCTCGGCGCCGGCCGCGCACGCAAGGAGGACGCCGTCGATCCCGCGGCGGGGCTGCTGCTGCGCAAGCGCGTCGGGGACGAAGTGGTTGCCGGAGAGGTGCTCGCCGAGCTGCACGCCAAGACCGCGGCGCGCCTGGATGCCGGCGAGGGCCGCCTGCGCGCCGCCGTGGCCATCGGCGCGGAGCCTGGCGAGCGCCCCCTGGTCCTGGAGCGAATCGCGTAGGAGAGTGGCGCGCATGCGGATCCTCTATGGCGTGGTCGGCGAGGGCATGGGACACGCCATCCGCTCTCGCGTCGTCCTCGACGAGCTGGTGCAGCGGCACGACGTGCAGGTGGTGGTCTCCGGCCGCGCCCACGACTACCTGGCGAAGCGGGCCAGCGACCATCTTCAAGTGAAGAAGATCTGGGGTTTCACCATCGTCACCGAAGACAACGAAGTGCGGAACTTCCGCACGCTCCTCGAGAACGTGAAGGGCGCCCTCACCGGCGGATGGCCGCAGAACATCAAGACCTACTTCGAGATCGCGGAGAGCTTCCGTCCCGACGCGGTGATCAGCGACTTCGAGAGCTGGAGCTACCTGTACGCCGTGAACCATGGCGTCCCCGTGATCTCGGTCGACAACATGCAGATCGTCAACCGCTGCCGGCACGACAAGGAGATGATCGCGGGGCATGAGGCTTCCTTCCAGATCGCCAAGGGGATCATCAAGGCGAAGGTGCCCGGCGCGTACCACTACCTGATCACCACTTTCTTCCGCCCGCCGATCCGCAAGAAGCGGACCTCGCTCCACCCGCCGGTCCTGCGGCCGGAGATTCTCGCCGCCGGGAGCGAGCAGGGATCGCACCTGCTCGTCTACCAGACGTACACCACCAACCAGCGGCTTCCCGAGATGCTGAAGCAGACCGGGCTGGAGTGCCGTGTGTACGGGCTGCGTCGCGAGCTTCAGGCGGAAGAGCGCGACGGCAACCTCATCTACAAGCCGTTCAGCGAGCCCGCCTTCATCGAAGATCTGCGCACCGCCCGCGGCGTCATCGCAAACGGCGGATTCACCCTGATGGGAGAAGCGGTCTACCTGCACAAGCCCCTGCTGGCGGAGCCCGTCGCAAAGCAGTTCGAGCAGATCCTGAACGCGCGCTATCTGGAAAAAGAGGGCTACGGTCTCTGCGCCGAGGAGATCACGGAGCCCAGGCTCGCCGAATTCCTCCGCCGCATCCCCGAATTCGAGTCCAATCTTTCCCGCTACTCCCAGGACGGCAACGAAGATCTCCTCTCCAAGCTCGAATCCGTCCTCGACTCCGCGACACGCGGCATCCCCGCGGAGGAAGAGGGTTAGGACCCTACTGCGCCTCGGTGGCGATCGCCAGTCTCTGCACTCCCACGACCTTCGCGACCTCCATGACTTCCACGACCCGCCCGTGCGACACCCCCGCGTCCGCCTGGATGATCACCTGCGCCTCCGGCGCGTCGCGCACGAGCTTTTGGAACCTCTCCCGCAGCGAATCGAGATCGATCGCCTTCCCCTCCGTCACCACCGTCCCGTCCTTCAGCACCGCGACGGGAAAGTCGCGAGCCTGGACCTGCAGCTCCTTCGCCGCGCCCTTGGGAAGGTCGACGCGCACGCCGGTCCCCCCGCCCTGCGCCTGCTCCACCACGATGCTGCTGCCGACCATGAAGATGATCAGCAGCACGAGGAAGATGTCCGTGAGCGGCGTGATGTTGATGTCGCTGAAGACCGAAGGCCCGAACTCCTCCTCGTCGTGGTGGCTCGAGCGGCCAAGTCCCGAGATGGCCATCTAGGCGTGCCCTTGGGCGACGGCCGCGCGCGCCTCCAGGTGCGGCGCGGGAGCCGAGCGGGGCGCCTGCATGGCGGCGGAGATCTCACCGGCGTGGTCCATCACCACCTCGGTGAGCTCGTCGGCGCGCAGCGTGAGGTCGAACGCCTCCCTGGAGATCCGCGCCTGGAAGACGTTGAAGAGGATGACGGCTTCGACCGCCACCGCGATGCCGCCCGCCGTGGTGATCAGGGCTTCCGAGATCGCCGGCGCCACCACCGCAAATCCGCTCTGGCCGGTGAGGCTGATCTGCCGGAACGATCCGAGGATGCCCACGACAGTCCCGAAGAGGCCGACGAACGGCATCACGGCTCCAAGCGTGCCGAGCACCCAGAGGGGAGCGCGGAGCGCCTGGATCACCTCGCGGCGGGCGCGATCGACCGCATCCGCGATCCGCTCCTGCCGGTTCGCCCGGTCGAACGCTGCCCGGTAGAGCGCGACGGTCGCGATGTGGGAGCGATCGGACTCATGGAGGGCGATGGCAGCATCGCCGCGCAGCAGCGCGCGGATGATCTGCTCGTGCAGCTCGCGCGCCTTTGCCGAGAACCCGCGCAGGAACATCGAGCGCTCGATGCCGATGATCACCGCCGCGACGGAGCCGGCGAGGATGATCAGCTTGGTGACGACCATCACCGCGCCGCCGGTCTTCATCATCTCGACCAGTTCGTGCATGGGACTTGTTTAACACGCGGAATGGCGGACGCCTTCCGGCGGGCGTGGTAGAGCAGCCCCGATGCCTTCCTGGACCGAGCTGGCCCTCGCATGCGCACGGGTTGCGCGAGAGGGGCTCCGCCTGCCGGAAGGCGAGTCCGCCCTGGCGGTCGTGCTCGGGTCGGGCCTGGGCGGCTTCGCCGATTCGCTCGAGGAGGCGCGCGCGCTCCCTTTCGCAGAGCTGCCGGGATTTCCCCGGGCGACGGTGCCGGGGCATCGGGGCCGGCTCGTGTACGGAAAAGTGGCACAAATTCCCGTGCTTGCGCTGCAAGGCCGCATCCATGCCTATGAGGGGCACGATGCGGCGACCGTCGCATTCCCGGCCCGCGCCCTTGGCGCGCTCGGAGCGCGGGCGCTGGTGGTGACGAACGCAGCCGGCGCCTGCAATCCCTCGTTCGCGCCGGGCGACCTGATGCGCATCACCGACCACATCAACTTCACCGGCCGCAATCCGCTGACCGGGGCGAACGAGGACAGGCTGGGCCCGCGCTTTCCCGACCTGACCCACGCCTACGACGCGCGGCTTGCCCGTGCGCTCGAGGAAGCGGCCCGGAGCGTGGGGCAGGCGTTGCGGGCAGGCGTGTACATCCAGATGAACGGCCCCAGCTACGAGACGCCCGCGGAGATCCGCATGGCCCGCTCGTTCGGCGCCGACGCGGTGGGAATGAGCACCGTTCCCGAGGTGATCGTGGCAGCGCAGATGGGTGTTCCGGTGGCCGGGATCTCCTGCATCACCAATCTCGCCGCCGGCATCTCGCAGCATCCGCTGACGCATCAGGAGGTGGTGGAGGTGGCGCGGGCAATGGAGGGCAAGTTCCTCGACCTGCTGCGCGCCTTCGTTCCCCGCGCATTCGCGGCCGTTCCGCCGCGCCAGGGCTTGCGATGACTTCGCTGCCGGCGTTGCTGCGTGCCGCGAGCCGCGCGCGCGCGAAGGCATACGCGCCGTATTCGGGATTCCAGGTCGGGGCGGCCGTGCTCGCGGGCGGGCGGGTCTTCGCTGCGGGAAACGTGGAGAACAGCGCCTACCCGCTGAGCGTCTGCGCCGAGCGCAATGCTGTGGCGATGGCGGTCGCCGCCGGGCATCGCCGCATCGACGCTGTCGCCGTGGTGGCCGGCGAGGACCAGCCCGCCGCTCCCTGCGGCGGTTGCCGTCAGGTGCTCGCGGAATTCTGCGCACCGCGAACGCCGGTCATCTATGCGGCGAGCGGAGGGCGGAGCGTGACCACGGAAGTCGGGGCGCTCTTGCCCGATGCGTTCGGCCCGGACGCGCTCAGGCGAGCGGCCAGCGCGGGAGCGCGCACGACCGCGGACGGCCACCGTGGGGCGGAGCGCGTCCGTCTCACCGCGCGGGGACGGCGTTCGCCATGAGCCCGCAACCCCCGGCGATGCGAATCCACCCAGGCCTCGCCGCGGCGACCGGGGCGCTCAAAGCCGGCGCGATGGCCATCGGAAACTTCGACGGCGTGCATCTCGGCCACCAAGCGCTATTTGCCGCGGTACGCCGCAACGCCCGGGGTCCGGCAAGCGCCTTGACGTTCGAGCCCCATCCTGCGCGCTTGCTCGCGCCGCGCTATGCGCCTCCGTTGATCTGCGAGAAGCCGCGCAAGCGGGAGCTGATCGCCGGGTGCGGCATCTCGGATCTGGTAGAGCAGGCCTTCGACGCGGCCTTCGCCGCCAATTCCCCGATCTCGTTCGTGGAGATGGTCGTCGGCACCGGCGTCGGCGAAGTGGTGGTCGGCCAGGACTTCACGTACGGAAAGGCGCGTGCGGGGACCGTGGAGACCTTGCGTGTCTCGCTCGCCGAACGCGGAGTGCGCCTGCACGTCGTCCCGCCGGTCGCGGTCAACGGGCTCGTCTGCTCGAGCACGAAAGTGCGCGAGTTCGTGCTCGAGGGCCGCGTGGAGGCTGCGAGCATGCTGCTCGGCCGGCCATTCGACCTGGACGGCGACGTGGTGCGGGGTGCTGGCCGCGGGCGCAAACTGGGCTGGCCAACGGCGAACATCCGCACCACGAACGAGCTCCTTCCCGCGGTTGGCGTCTACGCCGTGCGCGCGCGCCTGCTCCCCGATGGTCCGCCGATCGCCGGGGCCGCGAATCTCGGTCTCAATCCCACGTTTCGTCCCGATGTCGCATTGGCAGGCGCGGCCGGGCAACCGCAGCTCTCGCTCGAGGTCCACCTTCTCGACTTCGCGCAGGACATCTATGATCGGCGCGTGCGCGTCGAGTTCGTGCACCGGCTGCGCGAGGAGCGCCGGTTCCCCGGCATCGAGGCCCTGAAGGCGCAGATAACGCAGGACGTCATCCAGGCGCGCAGGCTGCTCGGCGTGTAGCATTGCGGAGCACTTCGCACCCGAAAATCCCCCAAGGAGTTCGCCTGCTTTCTCGCCTTGCCGACGAGCGTGCGCCTATACTCGACGCCTCAAACCGCGCGGGGTGCAAGGCATGGCTGGACGTCTCGGCGAGCTACTGGTCCGCGAAAACCTCATCTCTCTGCAGCAGCTGCAGAAGGCGCAGGACGAGCAGAAGAAGGCCGGCGGCCGGATCGGTTACCACCTCACGAAGCTCGGCTTCATCGAGGAGTCGGAGCTCACCAACTTCCTGTCGAAACAGTACGGCGTCCCCTCCATCAACCTGAAGGAATTCGACATCGACGGCGAGGTGGTGAGGCTCGTCCCCAAGGAAGTCGCCGAGAAACACCAGTGCATTCCGGTCAACCGGGCCGGCGCCTCGCTGATCCTGGCGATGAGCGACCCCTCGAACATCTACGCCATCGACGACATCAAGTTCCTCACCGGCTACAACATCGAAGTCGTCGTCGCCAGCGAGCAGGCCATCAAGGAGGCGCTGGAGAAGTACTACGCGGAGAAGGGCCCCTCCTACGAAGAGGTGATGGAGGGGTTCGACGAGAACGAGATCTCCGTCGAGAAGGACGCGGACGGCAGCCTCGACATCAACGACCTGGAGAAGAGCGCCGCCGACGCGCCGGTGGTGAAGCTCGTCAACCTGATCCTGCTCGACGCGATCAAGAAGGGCGCCTCCGACATCCACGTCGAGCCGTACGAGAAGGACTTCCGCGTCCGCTACCGCGTGGACGGCGTGCTCTACGAAGTGATGAAGCCGCCGATGAAGCTCAAGCAGGCGATCATCTCCCGCCTGAAGATCATGGCGGAGCTGGACATCGCCGAGCGCCGCCTGCCGCAGGACGGCCGCATCAAGCTCAAGCTGGGCAAGGGCCGCGAGATGGACTTCCGCGTCTCGGTCTGCCCGACGCTGTTCGGCGAGAAGGTGGTGCTCCGGCTCCTCGACAAATCGACCCTGCAGCTCGACATGACCAAGCTGGGGTTCGATCCGGACCCGCTGAAGGCCTTCAAGGAGGCCATCGATCGTCCCTACGGAATGGTCCTGGTGACGGGCCCTACCGGGTCCGGCAAGACCACCACCCTCTATTCGGCGCTCTCCGAATTGAACAAGACCACCGACAACATCAGCACCGCGGAAGACCCGGTGGAGTTCAACTTCTCCGGCATCAATCAGGTGCAGATGCACGAGGACATCGGCCTCAACTTCGCGGCCGCGCTGCGCAGCTTCCTCCGCCAGGATCCCGACATCATCATGGTGGGGGAGATCCGCGACTTCGAGACGGCGGAGATCGGCATCAAGGCCGCGCTCACCGGGCACCTGGTGCTCTCGACGCTGCACACGAACGACGCGCCGGGCACCGTCTCGCGTCTGCTCAACATGGGAATCGAGCCCTTCCTGGTGACCAGCGCGGTGAACCTGATCCTTGCCCAGCGCCTCGCGCGCAAGCTCTGCCAGGAGTGCAAGAAGCCGGTGGACGTGCCGCAGCAGGCGCTGCTCGACATCGGCGTCCAGCCCGACGAGGCCGGCGGCTTCCAGGTGTTCGAGCCGGGCGGGTGCCGCACCTGCAACGACCGCGGCTACAAGGGCCGCGTCGCGCTCTATGAAGTGATGCCCATGTGGGACAGCGTCAAGGAGCTCGTGATCAACGGCGCCTCCACGGCGGAGCTGAAGGCCGAAGCGATCCGCCTCGGCATGCAGACCCTGCGCATGGCGGGAATCGCGAAGCTGAAGAACGGGATGACGAGCATCGAGGAAGTCGTCGGGAACACCGCTCCCGATACGATGCGCTGACGAGAGGATCACTTGCCCAATCTGCATCAGCTTCTGAAGGCGATGGTGGAGAAGGGCGCTTCCGACCTCCACATCACCACCGGCTCGCCTCCGCAGCTCCGCATCGACGGCAGTCTGGTCCCGCTCAAGACCGCGCCGCTCACCCCGGTGGAGACCAAGCAGCTCTGCTACTCCATCCTCGCCGACGCGCAGAAGCACAAGTTCGAAGAGGAGAACGAGCTCGATCTCTCGTTCGGCGTGAAGGGCCTTTCCCGCTTCCGCGCCAACATGTTCTTGCAGCGCGGCGCGGTGGCGGCGGCATTCCGCACCATCCCCTTCAAGATCCTCACCTTCCACGAGCTGGGTCTGCCGCCCATCATCGCGGAGCTGGCGAAGAAGCCGCGTGGGCTGGTGCTCGTGACGGGACCGACCGGCTCGGGCAAGAGCACCACGCTGGCGTCGATCATCGACAAGATCAACACCGAGCGGCACGAGCACATCGTCACCGTCGAGGACCCGATCGAGTACCTGCACCCCCACAAGAACTGCGTGGTGAACCAGCGCGAGGTCGGGGCGGACACGCACAGCTTCAAGAAGGCGCTCAAGTACATCCTGCGGCAGGACCCCGACGTGGTGCTGGTGGGCGAGATGCGGGACCTCGAGACCATCGAGGCCGCCCTGGTGATCTCCGAGACCGGCCACCTCGCCTTCGGGACCCTGCACACCAACTCCTGCGTGCAGACCATCAACCGCATCCTGGACGTGTTTCCGCCCTACCAGCAGCCGCAGATCCGCGCACAGCTCTCCTTCGTGCTCGAGGGCGTGGTCACGCAGAACCTGATCTCCAAGGCGAGCGGGCCGGGACGCGTGCTGGCCATCGAGGTGATGGTCCCGAACGCCGCCATCCGGAACCTGATCCGGGAGGACAAGGTCCACCAGATCTACTCGCAGATGCAGGTCGGCCAATCGAAGTTCGGAATGCAGACCTTCAACCAGTCGCTCGCATCGCTGATCCAGCGCGGCCTCATCACGCTCGAGGAAGGCCTCGGGCGCAGCTCGGACGCCGAGGAGTTGCGCAACATGCTCGCGTCGGGCGTGAAACCGGGCGTCAACCGGCCCGTCCAGGCCCGCTAAGAGGAGACTGCAATGGCCACGGCCCCCGCCGCAGCAGCGAAAACGGCTCCGAAGACCAGCGCGGCCCCGAAGCTGCCGATCTGGGTCTGGGAAGGAAAGACCAAGACCGGCGAAGTAAAGAGGGGCGAGGTCGAGGCCCCCGACGAGGCGTCCGTCCAGCAGCGCCTGCGGGCGATGGCGCTGATGAACGTCAAGATCAAGAAAAAGCCCATCCAGATCTCGCTCAAGCTCCCCGGGCTGGGCGGCATCTCGCAGAAGGACCTGGTCATCTTCACCCGCCAGTTCGCGACCATGATCGACGCCGGTCTGCCGCTGGTGCAGTGCCTCGACATCCTCTCAGGGCAGCTCGACAACATGGCATTCCGCGAAGTGCTGGTGAAGGTGAAGACGAGGGTGGAGTCGGGCTCCACGCTCGCCGACGCCCTCGGCGATCACCCCAAGGTGTTCGACACGCTCTACGTCCAGCTGGTCGCGGCCGGCGAGATCGGCGGTATCCTCGACACCATCCTCAACCGCCTCGCGCAATACATCGAGAAGAACGAGAAGCTGAAGAGCAAGGTGAAGGGCGCGATGGTGTACCCCAGCGTGGTGCTCATCGTCGCCGTCGGCGTCACGGTGGTGCTGCTGCTCTTCGTCACCCCGACGTTCGAGAAGATGTTCAAGGACTTCGGCGGCGCGATGCCGACGCCCACCCAGATCGTCATCGACCTCTCGAAGTGGCTGCAGCATTACATCGGCTATCTCGTCGCCTTCGTCATCGCGCTGGTGATCGCTTTCCGCGCCTGGATCACCTGGCCGCGAGGCCGCGAGCAGTGGGATGCGTTCGTGATCCGGACGCCGATCTTCGGACCGCTCGTCCGCAAGGTGGCGGTGGCGCGTTTCACCCGGACGCTCGGCACCATGATCAGCTCCGGCGTTCCCATCCTCGACGCGCTCGAGGTGGTGGCGAAGACGGCCGGCAACTCGGTGGTGGAGAAGGCGATCCGCTACACCAGGTTGAAGATCGCCGAAGGCAAGACCATCGTGCAGCCGCTTTCCGAGACGAAGGTATTCCCGCCGATGGTGGTGCAGATGATCGGCGTGGGCGAGGCCACCGGCGCGATGGATCAGATGCTCAGCAAGATCGCCGACTTCTACGACGACGAAGTGGACGCCGCGGTCTCCGCGCTCACCACCCTCATCGAGCCGGTGATGATGGTGTTCCTCGGCGGCGTGGTGGGCGGCTTCCTCGTCGCCATGTACCTGCCCATCTTCTCGATCGCCGGCGCGGTCAAGTAGGGCCATGGCGGAAGCGGGCGTCTATTCGCCGCTCGGCGAGCGCCCTGAGAGGGGGCTCTACGCCAAGCTGGTCCTGCTCACGGGGGTCCGCCTCGCGGTGGGGACTGCGCTCCTCGGGGCCACTGCCTGGTCCACGCTCCGCCACGATCCATTTCCCCGCACGGTCGAGGCGCTTCTCTTCACCATCATCGCCCTGATCTACTTCGCCTCGCTGGTCGGCACGTTCCTGCTCCGCACAGGACGGCATCTGGGATGGGTCGCGCACGGCCAGATCGCAGCGGACGTGATCGCGGCGACCGGGCTCGTGTATCTGACGGGCGGCGCCGAGAGCATCTTCACGATCCTCTATCCGCTCGCCATCGTCAGCGGCGCCATCGGCCTCGGCCGCCGCGGCGCAGCGCTGGGAGCAGCGGCATCCTGCACCGCCTTCTGCGTGCTGGCGTGGAGCATGCAGACCGGGATCATCGTGCCCGCCGCCAGCGACCTCGAACGCGCTCCGCAGGCGCCCGGAAAGCTCGCGGTGGTCATGGCCGCGAACCTCTCCGCGTTCATGCTGGTCGGCGGCCTCTCCTCGCTGCTCGCCGAGCAGCTCCAGGGCGCCCGCAGCCAGTTGCTGCGCAGCGAGACGCGGCTGGAAGCGCTCGAGGCCATCTACTCCGCGGTCGTGCGCTCCATCGCCAGCGGCATCATCACGCTCGGCGAGGACGGACGGATCACCTACCTGAATCCCGCCGCCGAGCACCTGACCGGTCTCCCCGACCGCATCGCGCGTGGACGGCCGCTGACCACGCTGCTGCCCGAGCTCGCGGGCTCCATCGCCCGTCCGCGCGAGCGCCCGAGGCCGGAGGTGCGTCTGCGGGCCCACGACGGCCGGGAGCGGATCCTCGGTTACGCGACGGCGCCGCTCGCCGGCGGCGTTGGCGGGCAGGTGATCCTGTTCCAGGATCTGACCGATCTACGCCAGATGGAAGAGGCGGTGCGCCGCGCCGACCGCCTCGCGGTGGTTGGCGGCCTCGCCGCGGGCCTTGCGCACGAGATCCGCAATCCGCTCGCGTCGATGTGCGGGTCGATCGAGGTGCTCGGGGCATCTCCGGGCCTGGACGAGCAGGAGCGCCGGCTGATGAGCGTGGTGCGCAGCGAGGCGGAGCGGCTGGAGACGCTAGTCCGCGAGTTCCTCTCGTTCGCCAAACCGATCTCCCCGGCGTTCGAGGCCCTGGACGGGTCGCGGGCGGTGACCGAGACGGTAGAGCTGTTCCGCCAGGAGGTGGCCGAGCGCGGCATCGAGCTGGTGGCGCGCGCAGGAGAGCCCGTCTTCGTCCGCGCCGATCCCGGGCAGCTTCGCCAGGTGCTCTGGAACTTGCTCGGGAACGCAGCCGACGCGACCACGCCGGGAGGCCGCGTCGAGGTCCGGATCTCGCGCCAGGCGGGAGAGGGCATCCTCGAGGTCGCCGACACCGGGCACGGGATCGCGGACGAGGACCTGGAGCGGATCTTCGACCCGTTCTTCACCACCAAGGAGCGCGGCACCGGCCTCGGGCTCGCGATCGTGCATCGCATCGTCGAGGCGCACAGCGGCCACCTCTCGGTGGTCAGCGAGGTGGGCAAGGGCACCACCTTCCGGGTTGCCCTGCCGATCGCGCCGCCCTCGCTTCATCGAGTCGGGGCGGTGGGCTGAGACATGGCGCGCTTGTTGGTGGTCGACGACGAGCAGTCGATGCGCGTGATGCTCGAGGCCCGGCTCGCCAAGGCGGGCCACGCGGTGGAGGTCGCGCCCGATTTCCCCGGCGTGGAGCGCGCGCTCGCCGACTTCGAATTCGACGTGGTGATCACCGATCTGCGCATGCGGACGGGGCAGGACGGGCTGAAAGTCCTGCGCAAGGTGAAGGACGCCCAGGGCGAGACCGAGGTGATCCTCATGACCGCGTTCGGCAGCGACGACTTGCGCCGCCAGGCGCTGGAGCTCGGCGCCTACGGGTACGTGGAAAAATCGCCCACCCTCGCTTCCGAGGTGATCGCGCTGGTCAAGGCGGCGGTGCACAAGCGCGAGCTGGCGCGGCGCGGGCGCATCCTCGCTCAGGACAACGAGCTCCTGCGCGAGCAGCTCTCGGCCCGCGGCCGGTTCGAGTCGATGGTGGCGCGCAGTTCCGCCATGCATCAGGTCTTCGAGGTCGTGGAGAAGGTGGCCGTCGCCCGCACCACGGTCCTCATCACTGGCGAGAGCGGCGTCGGCAAGGAGTTGGTCGCGCGCGCCGTCCACGCGCGCAGCCCCCGCGCCTCGGCGCCGTTCGTTCCGGTGAACTGCGGCGCGATTCCGGAGGGGCTGATCGAGTCCGAGCTGTTCGGGCACGCGAAGGGCGCCTTCACTGGCGCGCAGGGAGCGAAGCAGGGCCTCTTCCAGGCTGCGCAGGATGGCACGCTGTTCCTCGACGAGATCGGCGAGCTGCCGCTCAGCCTGCAAGTGAAGCTCCTGCGCGCCATCCAGGACCGGCGCATCCGGCCCGTCGGCGACACGGCCGACGTCGACGTCGACGTGCGGCTGGTCGCGGCGACCAATCGCGATCTGGCCGCGGAAGTCCGGGCCGGGCGCTTCCGCGAGGACCTCTACTACCGGCTCAACGTCGTGCAGGTCCGCGTGCCGCCCCTGCGGGAGCGACGCGAGGACGTGCTTCCGCTCGCCGATCACTTCCTCCGGCGCTTCGCCGCCGAGCATGGCCGGACCGTGCCCGGCCTGTCCGCCGACGCGAAGCGCCGGTTGTCCGAGTACTGGTTTCCCGGCAACGTCCGCGAGCTGGAGAACCTGATCGAGCGCGCGGTGGCGCTCTCCGACGGCAACGAGGTGACGGTGGACGCGCTTCCGCCCGTCCTGCGCGGCAACGGCGCGCACGCCCTCTCACCGGAAGGACCGCTCCCGGCGGGGTTCGCGCTCGAGGAGTACCTCGCCCGCATCGAGCGAGAGCTGATCGACAGGGCGCTGACCGAAGCAGCTGGGGTGAAGAAGGACGCCGCGGCCCGGCTGGGGCTCACGTTTCGCCAATTCCGGCATCGGGTGAAGAAGCTCTCCGGGCAGCCGGAAGACGACTCCGACGACGACGCTTGACCAAAGCAGATATTGCGATCTGAAGACTGACCGGTCAGTTCAAGTCGCGGCGGGAAAAGATCAGGATGGCCACCGCCAGCACCACGGCCGCGTATGCGGTTCCATATCCGGCTGCGCGCCAGACGTATGCCGCGGCGACGGGGAGCTCGTTCGAGGCGTGTGCTTTCAGGTTGAGCAGCTCCAGGTCGGGCAGGAGCAGGTAGAAACCGCGCGCCACGTTCCCCCCCAGGGCGCTCTGCGACTTCTCCGCGAATGCCCGCAGGTCCGGCAGCAGGTGGCCGATGAAGAAGAGCGCGAAAGCGTAGGAGCCGGCGAGGATCGGCGTGGAGAAGCTCGCGAACAGGACCGCCACCGACGCGAGCACCGCGAACTCCACGCAGAGGAGGGCTACGGCCTGGAGCGTGGTGCGGCCGAGAGAATAGCCGGCGAGGCGCAGGACGAGCCCGAGGACGGCGAGGATGACCGCGGCGTTCACCACCAGGAGCAGCACCAGCCCGGCATACCGGCCGGCGCAGAACTTCCAGCGCGGCACCGGCTTCGCCAGCGTGGGAAGGATCGTCTTGCGCTGCACCTCTCCGGCCACGATGCCGACGCCGATCACGATGGCGAGGAGCACGCCGGCCACCTCCATCGCTCCCAGTCCCATGTCGAGGATGATGCGCACCCAGTTGCCGATTGTGAGCTGCGCGACGAGCAGCGAGCCGGCGACGAAGAGAGCGGCGAACAGCAGCAGGTTGTAGAGGAGCTTGCCGCGCACGAGCTCGCGGACGGTGTTCCCGGCGATGGCGACGACGGCGCTCATCAGTGGATCTCGAATCTCGTCTCCAGGCCGTACGCGCGCAGGCGTTCGGTGGCCGTCGATCGGGCGCTCCCGTCACCCTCCAGGACGTAGCGTCCGCCATGAGGCTCGCGCGGTGCCGCCGGAAGGAAGCCGGCCGCGACCAGCGCATGCACCGAGCGCGGCAACACGCCCTTCTCCTCGCGGTAGCGCTGCGCTGCTTCCTCGATCCCGCGCAGGTCGCGTTCCATGTGGAGCGCGTCGACGCGGTCCTGCCACTCCTTGCGCGTCGCCTCCTCGTTCGCGTGCGCCAGCATCGCCTCGGCGAGCGAGGTCGCGATCTGCAGATCTCCAGCCTGCGCCGCGAGCCGCGTCGCCAGGAGCCCGACGAAGGCCGGAGCATGCGGCAGGTCCGCGGCCGCCCCGAAGCTTCGCGCCGCGGCGGGAAAATCGTGCAGGTAGTAGGACTGCAGAAACCCGAGCAGGAAGCCCATCTGCCATTCGTCGGGACGCTCGCGCAGCCCCTTTTCCAGGATCTGGATCGCGTCCAGGACCCCGTAGACCTTCCCGTCCCCGGTCTCGTGGGGCAAGGCCGCGGCCGCAAAGCGATAGGCACCGGAAAACTTCGGATCGATTTCCACGGAATACTCCAGCAAGCGGAACAGCCGCCGGTCGATGGGCGCCGCGAGCTCCGGCGGCATGTCTCCATGGCGCGCCGGGAGCACCTGGATGGCCTGCAGCAGCGTGAAGTCGGCGAGCAGCGAACGGAAGCCGAAGGTGAGCGCGCGCGCGACGTCGCCGGGAATGGGCGGGATGTCGAGGACGGTCTCGATCGCCACCGGCCCGCGGCTTTGCGCGGAAGTCCGCAGCACCGCGGCGGCGAAGACTGCGACCGCGAACGCCAGGACGATGGCGCTGCCGCGAACAGCGAGGGGCACGGGTCGATAGTACAAGCGCCCGGTCGGCGCCCCAAAAAAGAAGCGGGGGTGGGCCCCTCCCGGCCACCCCCGCGTTCTTCACTGCTCGCTTCGCTTACAGGTTCACGTCGTTCTGGTCGTTGGCCGGCTCGCCCGACGGGTTGTTCGCGTCGGCCGTGCAGTTGCCGCCCGCCGTGAACGTGCGCGACTCGCTCGAGATGCTCCACTGGTCGACGGTGGTGTCGGCGTCGATGTTGCCGAGCGCCAGCGCGTCGAACCGCGTGGCCGGCGTGCCTAGCAACCCGGCGGCCGAGGTGCAGGCCGTGGCAGCGTACGTCTGATCGAGCGCGCTGCCGTACTTGAACGTATCCACCGCAACGCCGGTGAACGTCGTCGCCTGCACCAGCGTCGCGCCCGTGCGGGGCTCGATGGTGCCAGTGGCGGCGAGGAAGTACGCATAACGGTTGTTGCGCTCAGGCTCGAAGCCCACTTCACCGGTCAGCGTAGAGAAGCGGTCCTTCTCCTGGTAGAACGCCTTCTGCGCCGTGAAGATGGCCTTGAGGTTCGCCTTCGCTTCGCTCTGCTTCGACCGCGCCTGGAACTTGATGAAGTTCGGGATCGCGATCGCCGCGAGAATGCCGATGATCGCCACGACGATCATCAGCTCGATGAGTGTAAAGCCCTTCTGCACGAGCTTCTTCATTGGGATCTCCATGTGAAGTAACGACACCGGACGTTAGAGCAAGCGGCAGGCCAGACAAAGAAAACGTCTTCTTCCGCCGCCTTTCCCCCCGGGCTGCGCGCGCGCATCGACAGGATCTGTCCCGCCGCTGACACGAATTGTCAGCCCACCCGGACCCACTTGCGGCGACCCCAGGACGCCGCGGCCAGCGCAGCGCCGGCGGCGAGCGCGATCGCGAGGCCGGGCAGCAAGCCCGCGGGAACGAACCGCAGCTCCACCTTCACTTCCGAGGGCGGCAAGACGACGCCGAGCGCCGCGAGATCCACCTCGGCTACCGGAGCGCGTCGCCCGTCGATCGTCGCGCGCCAACCGGGATCGAAGTGCTCGCCGATCACCAGCATCCCCGGACCGCGCGCGTGCACCATCATCCGGTCCGGCGCGATCCGTTCCCACTCGGCCGGCGCCGCCGCTCCTTCCACCATGTCTGGAAGACCATCTCCGCGGATCACGGCTTCTTGCCGTACGTCGAATCCTGGGGCGGCTACGTGCGCCAGACCCTCGGCGATGCTCCCGACGCGCACGGCGCGTGCGACGACGAACGACCGCGGGTGCAGCGCGTACTCGCCGACCCAGTACCCGAATCCGACTTTGTGGAAGTTGCGCTCGCGCGCCGTGCGGGCGCTGAACGCTCCGGGCATGTCGATCACGAAACGAACGCCGAAGAGATTGAAGTACGTGCGCGGGCTGGCGACGATCCCGCGCGCGTATCCCGGATCGCTCGCGGTGAAGTACGGGGCCATGCCCTCGATGCCCGCGACGGAGTTGAACTGCGGCAGCAGGGCCTGCGACATGCTCACGGTGACGGAGGCGCGGGCCGACAGTCCGGAAAGGCGCAGCGGGTCCTTGTCGTTGACGAAGATCCGCCAGCGATCCCGGCTCGGACCGGCCCGGGCGCGCAGCCGCTCCGCCAGGTCGAACGGTCCGCGCACGACGGCGAGCGGAGCGCTGTAGAGAAGACCTCCGCAGGAAGCAAAAACCGAAGCGGCGCAGCACACCGCCGCCAGCGGGGTGGCCGGCTGCTGCCGCGACCAGCGCCAGAGCGCGATCAGCGCGACCACCAGGGCCAGCCCGGCGCAATCGAAGAGACCCGCGCGCGCTTCCCGCCAGAAAGCGGTCGCGAACGCGAGCCCGTGCGTCTTCCCGTGCGTCGCCAAGGCCTGCGCGAGGTGCGGCGCGCTCCGGCCGATCCATAGCGCTGCCGCCGCTGCGCCCACGCCGACCAGCAGCGCGGCCACGGCGAGCCGCACCGCCGCGCGGCGGGTGCCCCCCAGCGCCAGGTCAGCGCCCAGCGCGGCGGCGAGGGCGAACAGCAGCGACGCGGGCGCGATCAGCTTCTCCGCGAAGCGGAAGATGCTGGCGAGCGGAACGAGTGCGAAAAGGACCCGATCGATGCCGAGGGCGGGCCCGGTCGATGCGAGCGCGAGCAAGACCGCGCCCGAGAAAAGAAGGGCGCCCTTTCGTCGCACCGATGCCCCTGCCGCGGCGAGCAGGAGAGCGGGCGCGCCGAGCACGATCGAGTCGGCGAAGGCGGCATCTCCCTGGGTGAAGTACTCCGTGTACGGCGAGGCGGTCGACTGCTGCGCCCCGACCGCCTCCGGCGCGTCGTCGAACGCGCGCGGAACGAGAAGGCCCGCCAGCCGGAATGGATGATTCGCGAATACGGCACGCTCCTTCTCCGTGATCGGGTCCGCGCGGGTGCTGCGGCGCAGCTCGACGACGGCCGTGAACACCGCAGGGGCGGAGAAAGCGACGGCCAGCACGCCGCAGCTCGCGACCAGCCCGAGGTTGCGCGCGGCGCGGCGCCAGTCCGGGAAGGCGAGTCCGAGGGCCCAGGCGCCGGAAAGCAGGCCGGCGATGAGCATCGCCTGCGGCTCTCCCGCATAGGCGATCAACGCCAAAGCCGCCCCCGCCCAGGCGAGGCGCTTGATCGAAGGCGCTTCCACCACCCGGAGCACCGCGTCGACGGCGATGGGAACGCTGCCCGCACCGATGGCGTAGGGCAGATTCGAGCCGGTCACGCTGACCAGGTATCCACAACCCGCGTACGCCGTGGCGCCCGCGAGCGAGGCCCAGGGGCTCGAACCGAGCCGGCGCGCGAGCCGCCAGGCGCCGATCCCCGCCAGGAGCGGCCCGAGCATGTGGTTGAGCTTGAAGGCGAGGTCGAAGGGAAACACGAGGTAGAGGAGCGTCGCCGGATGGAGCAGCGCCGGCGTGACCTGGCCGAGCAGCGAGACTCCGCACTCGGTCAACGGGTCCCAGAACGGCAGTCGGCCCGCCCGGAGCTGCTCCGCGATGAAGAGCTTCACCGGGTAATAGAGTCTGCCGGTATCGCGGTAGTAGAGCTGCACCCGCGGGTCCAAGGTCGGCGCGAAGAAGATCGCCAGCAGCGCGAGGCCGAGGAGGGTGGGCGCAAGGCGCAGGAGTCGTTCGCGCGCGATCACGATCGCGGCCACCTTACCGGCAGTCTCCGACCGGCGCGAGAAGTTGCCGGCGCGGGCCGTGGCACGCTACAGGAGCGGGATGCAGGCGCAGGTCCGCGCGGAGGCTCTGAGCAAGACCTATCGGGTCGGCTTCTTCGCGCGCCGGGTGCGGGCAGTGGAGGATCTGTCGTTCGAAGTGCGCGCGGGCGAGATCTTCGGCCTTCTCGGGCCGAACGGCGCGGGCAAGACCACGACGTTGAAGATGCTGCTCGGATTCGTGAAGCCGACCTCGGGCCACGCCTTCATCGCGGGCCGGCGGGCGGGAACCGTCGCCTCGCGGCGACAGCTCGGATACCTGCCGGAAAACCCCGCGCTCTACGAGTTCTTGCGCGGAGACGAGTACCTCATCTTCGCTGGCCGCCTGTGCGGACTGTCGCGCGCGGACGCGCGCAAGCGGACCGCCGAGCTGCTCGAGCGCGTCGGTCTGGCCGGCCGCGCGGACCGGCCCATCCGCAAGTTCTCCAAGGGCATGGTGCAACGGCTGGCGCTCGCGCAGGCGCTGGTCGGCGACCCGCGCATCGCCATCCTCGACGAGCCGATGAGCGGCCTGGACCCCATCGGGCGGAAGGACGTGCGCGATCTCATCCTCCAGCTCCGGGACGAGGGCCGCACGGTCCTCTTCTCCACGCACATCCTCTCGGACGTCGAGGCGATCTGCGACCGCGTCGGCATCCTGGTGGAGGGAAGGTTGACGGACTGTGGCGCGCTCGCGGACCTGGTGGCGCCGGGAGCGCGCGCGGTGGAGCTCGTGGTGGAGAACGCTTCACCCGATCTGGTGGCACGCCTGCAGCAGGACGGCACGCGCGTGCTGCAGCGCGACCGCGCGACCGTGCTCACCTTCCGCGACGAGGGACGCGCGCGGGCGGCGCTGTCCGCGGCCGTGTCCTCGGGCGCGACGATCGTGTCGCTCACTCCGCATCGCCGGTCGCTCGAGGAGCTGTTCGTCTCCCGCGCTCGCGGCAAGGCGGCGACGTCCTAGTGTCGGGGCGCTGAATGCAAGAACTCGCCCGCGGCATGCCGGTCTTCGTCACCATCTGGGTCTTCGTCACCGGGACCGTGGTGGGCAGCTTCCTCAACGTGGTGATCGCGCGCGTTCCCAAGCGTCGGAGCATCGTCTCCCCAGGGAGCCGCTGTCCCCACTGCGGCAACCCCATCGCCTGGTACGACAACATTCCGCTCCTTTCCTGGATCCTGCTGCGCGGCCGCTGCCGCCGCTGCGGCCTGGCCATCAGCGTGCGCTATCCGCTGGTCGAGCTGCTGATGGGGATCCTGGCAGTTGCGGTGCTGCGGCATACAGGGCCCAGCTGGACCGCCCTCGGATACTTCGTCTTCGTGGCGGCTCTGGTGGCGCTGTCCTACATCGATCTGGACAGCTGGCTCCTGCCGCATCAGATCACCTGGCCGCTTCTCGCTGCCGGCTTGCTCTCGCCGATCTGGAACCGGCGGCTCACCTGGGCAGACGCGGCCATCGGGGCCGCCGCGGGATTCGCCGGCTTTGCCGCCATCGCGCTCTTCGGTGAGAGGCTCCTCAAGCGCGAGACGATGGGCTGGGGCGACGTCTGGCTCCTCGCCGCGATCGGCGCGTGGCTCGGCTGGCCCGCGCTGCTGCCGGTGGTGCTCTTGTCCGCGGTGCAAGGCACGGTGGTGGGAACCATCCTCATCGCCACCCGCCGCGATCCCGATCCGTCTCCCGCCGAGACGGCCGCTTCCTCCACCGACGACGACTGGGTTCCCCCCAGGCACGCGGTTCCGTACGGGCCGTTCCTGGCCCTCGGCGCCCTCGAGTACCTCTTCCTCGGCGATCGCCTCGTGTCCGCCTGGAACTCCGTGCTGCTCCGCCTGCTCTCGTGACCGGCGAACGCGCCAGCCTCCGCCTGCGGCTCTTCGCCATCGTGTTCGCAGCGGCGCTCGTGCCGATGGCGCCGCTCTCGATCGTGCTCCTCCTCCAGGTGCGCGACGGCATCTACGGCCGCGCGATCGCCGACGCGCGCGCGCGGCTCACCGACGTGCTCCAGCGATGCTCCGAGGGAAATTGTCCCGAAGCTCCCGGAGTGAGGAAGTTCGACCGCCCGTGCACGGGCCGCAGCGCGCGGGTCGGCGAGCTGCTGGTGCTCTGCGAAGACGTTCCCGGAGGGGCGATCCAGCTCGGGCTGGATCTGCGCCCTGTGCGCGAACAGCTCGGGACGCTCTCCCGCCGCCTGCTCGCGACGCTGGCGCTGTTCGTGGCGATCCTGGTCGCCGTCGCGGTCTGGCTCCTCGAACGCGGCCTCGGCCGCAGGCTGGAGCGAATCGACGCGGCGTTGGAAGCCGTGGGCGCGGAGCAGCAGGGACCAGGTCTGCTGCCGGAGGGCGGCGACGCGGTGGGCCGGGTAGGGGCCGCGGTGAACCGCCTGGCGCAGCGGCTGCGGGAAGAGCGCGGCCGCACGCGCTCCCAGATCGAGGCGCTCGAGGCCGCCAACCAGAAGCTGCGCGAGGTGCGCGAGGACCTGGCGCGCAGCGAGCGGCTGGCCGGCATCGGGCGGCTCGCCGCGGGCGTCGCACACGAGGTGGGCAATCCTGTGTCGGCACTGATCGGATATGCGGCGCTGATGCGCGAACGGATCTCGCAAGGCAAGAACGTCGACGGGTACGCGGAGCGCATCGAGGGCGAGGCGTCGCGCATCGACCGCATCCTCCGCGACCTGCTCGATCTCGCGCGTCCACCAACGCCGCTGCAGTCCCTCGACCTGCGGCGCGCGGTGGACTTCGCCCGGACCTCGGTCGCGTCGCAGCACGCCCGGGTGGTGTTCGAGAACGCCCTGCCGCAAGGTCTGCCGGCGGTGCGGGCCGAAGAGCATTATCTCGCCCAGATCTTCGTCAATCTGCTGGCCAACGCCGCCCGCGCCGGCGCATCCCGGGTGCGCATCTCTGCCCGCGCTGCAGGATCCGGCGTGGTGGTCGAGGTGGAAGACGACGGCAGCGGCATCCCCTCGGCCGTCCTGCCCAGGCTGTTCGAGCCCTTCTTCAGCACCGCCGCGCCCGGGAAGGGCAGCGGGCTCGGCCTTGCGCTCTGCCATGCGACCATGCAGCGGTTCGGCGGGAGCATTTCGGCGCGGAACCGCGCCGATGCCCGGGGAGCCGTGTTCGAGTTGCGGTTCGTCAGCGAATCTGCTCCGCGCGCAGCGTGAGCGGGTCGAGCACGAACGCGGGCCGGTCGGGGAAGTAGGGCAAGAGCTCCGCGTCGCGCTCTCCCTTGTCGATGGCGCGCACCAGATCGGCGTGCGCGAGGTCGGGCTCGTTGTAGGTCAGGTCGACGTTTCCGTCCCAAGCCTTGGGATAGCGGATGAACACCAGCGCGTGCTGCTGCCGCAGCCACTCGAAAGCCGGCTCCCAGCGCGCGTACGTCCAGGGACGCCGGTGCGCATTCGTGAGGACTGCTTTCAGCTCGGTCACCGCGCGCATCGCCGTCCACCCGGCCGGGACGGCGAGGATCGCGCAGGCCGCGAGCGCGAGGGGACGGCGCAGGCGCAGGGCGCCGCGAATCGCCATCTCGAATCCCGCGGCGGCGGCGAGCGCGATCCACGGGTACAGCTCGAGGTGGTAGATCGCTCCGCCCACGTGGAACGTGAGCGATGCGGCGAAGAACGCGGCCGCGAACACGGACGTGGCCCAGAGCGGCGGCCAGAGCGCGCCTGCGATCGCGAAGGGGATGACGGCCCACGCCGGCGGAAGCACGGCGATCAGTCGCAGCCGCCGGACCATCTCGCCCGGCAGGTGCGACCAGGTGTGCTTCCGGCGTGTCTCGAGAAACCCGTCGTACAAGCCCGCCAGATGCTTCGGAAACCCACGCTCCGCGCGCAGGTCGCGGACGGGTCCGATACCCGGCCCGTCGTAAGGCATGTACTGCCTCGCGTACAGCGACCACGGTGGCGTGGTCCACGATCCGGTGGTCGCTTTGCACACGGTTGCGAAGACGAGAGCGCCGGCGAGGAGCGGCGGCAGCGCCCAGGCGAGCGCGCCGAGCGGCACGCGCTTGCGCAGCCGCAGCAGCACGGCGGCACCGGCGACTGCAGCCGCTGCGCCGGTGAATGGCCGGACCAGCCCGGCGAAGACGACGCAGCAGAAGAGCGCGGCGATGCGGCCACCGGAGGGACGCCGCTCCACCGCCAGCGCGGCGGCGAAGAACGCCGCTACGCTCGCGAGCGAGGTGCTCTGCGACAGGTAGCTGGCGAAGAACGGAAACACGTTCGTCGCGCCGAGGAGCAGCGCGGCAGCGCCGAGCGCCGCCGCCCGCGTCAGGCCAGCCAGGCGCGCCGCCAGATGGAGCAGCGCGGCCGTCGCGCCGAGGAGCACGCACGGTCCGAGCCACGGCGCGCCGGCCATCTCGAAGAGCGCGAGCACGGCGGCATGGCCAGGGAGGTACTTGGCGGCGAAGCGGGGAACGACCAGCACGTGCGCTGCCTCGAAGAACTCCGGCAGCGGCGGCGAGGGGTAGCTGAGATGGCCAGCCGCGAGCGCCTTCGCCTGGAAGAGGTAGACGAACTCGTCTTCCGTGCTCGGCCGCGCGCCCCACTTGCCGCTGGAGAATGTCACCATGCCCAGCGACGTCCCGAGGACGACGAGGAGCGCTGCGGACAGCGCGTCGAGGCGATCGGGCCCCGTCGCGCCACCTACACGGCCTTGCATTCGAGCACCTCGCCCTTTCTTGCCTGGTTCGCCACCCGACTCGTACAGTCCAACGCATGCGCGTCGCCGCGCAACTGGAGTTTGCGGCGATCGATGGGGGGCTCGCCTTGGAAGTAGCGCAAACGGATCCTGGCCACGGTGCGACGTCGTCCGTGGCAGACCGCGACGCGCTCGGCCCCGTGGCCGGCCTGGTCCTCGCGTCGCTCGCTGTCTGCGCGTTGACGGTGGTCCTGGCGCGGTCGCTCATCTCGCCCGGCATGGCGCGGCCCCCCGCGTTCACGTACCTGTTCTTGCGCGATGAACCTCCGGCGGCCTGGTTGAGCTGCCTGTTGATCGTTGCTGCCGCAAGCCTGGGAACTGCGTGCAGGCGCGTCTCCGACAGGCTGTTCGTGTCGGCACTGGCGAGGGATCCCCGGGCGTTCATCGTTTGCGCGACCGCGGCGCTGGCGGCCAGCGCGCTGCTCGTCTATCGCGCGCACCCGCTCTCGATGGACGAATACGCGCCCCTGTTCCAGGCGCGCGTCTTTGCCCGGGGCTCGCTCATCGCGCAGGTGCCCGCGGAGTTGGTGCCGAGGCTGGTGCCGCCGGTCCGCTGGTTCATCGAAGCGTCCGCCGACGGGCGGCTCGTGTCGGCGTACTGGCCCGGCTTTGCGCTCCTGCTCACGCCGTTCGCATGGTTGGGCGTGCCCTGGCTGCTCAATCCTCTGATCGGCGGCGCGACGCTGTTCGCGATCTGGCGCATCGCGGCCAGGATCTGGCCAGGCACCGCCGCACCCGGCTGGGCGCTGCTGCTCGCCGCCGCCTCGCCGGCTTTCGCGGTGAACGCGATCTCCCTCTACTCCATGCCGGCGCACCTCCTGGCGTCCCTCTGCTTTGCGTTGCTTCTGCTCGAACCGACGCGGCGCCGGCTCGTTCTCGCGGGCGCCGTCGGCTCCCTCGCGCTCACCCTGCACAATCCGCTGCCGCACACCCTGTTCGCGCTGCCGTGGATCGCGGCGCTCGCGCTGCGGCCCGGCCGGCTTCGCAATCTCCCGGCGCTGGCCGCGGGATATCTCCCGGGCGTGCTGCTCCTCGGCGTGGGCTGGTTCTGGGTGCGGGCACAGGTGGGCGCCGCGGAGGAGACGGCCGCGCGCGGCGCGGAGGCGGCGGTCGGTTCGCTCGCGCGTCTCGCGTTCGCGCTGCCGTCGCTCGGTTCGCTGTGGCATCGCGTCATGAACCTTTCCGAGCTTGCCCTCTGGGCGGTACCGGGACTGCTCGTGCTCGCGTGCCTTGGCGCCTGGTGGCGTCGCGAGGAGAGCACCGTGCGGCTGCTGGGCGCGTCGGCGGCGCTGACGCTGGTCGGATACATGTTCGTTCCCTACGACCAGGGCCACGGGTGGGGATACCGGTATTTCCATGCCGCATGGGGAGCGCTGCCGCTCCTCGGAGCGGCGGCCCTCGAGCATGCGTCCGCGGGGGCGATCCTGCGCAGGACCGTGCTGGCGGCCGCGCTGGGGAGCCTGATCGCAGCAAACGCGATGCGCTTTTCGCAAGCCCGCGGCTTCATCGACGGGCAGCTTCGCCAGATCCCGACCGCTCCGGCGCCGGCGCGATTCGAAGTCGTCTTCCTCCGGCTGGACCGCGGGTACTACACGATCGACCTGGTGCAGAACGACCCGTTTCTGGACGGTTCGCGCTGGGTCCTGCTCAGCGGCGGGTCCGACGAAGATGCGAGGTTCATGACCCGCTTTCCGAATGCGCGCCGCGTGGTCCGCACCGCGGTCGCCGAGCTGTGGCAGATCGAGTGAGCGCTCCACGGCACTGGGGGCAAGATCTCCGGTGCTCTTGCGCATCAACTACACCGGCAGGTGCTGCATCAAGCGGTAGGGGCCGTTCCTCTGCGGTCGATGTCGAGCGCAAAGATCACTTCCAGGCTGCTCGAGAAGAAGAGCTCGAGGAGGCCCCTCCGGAACGGGAGGTGCTCGAAGGTGCTCACGCGGACGCCGGGGAGCGATGCGAAGAGCTCGTCCCAGCGTTGCCGCGTCAGATACACGGCCGCTACCTGGGCGCCCAGCCGCAGGTTTCCCAACACGTCCAGCGCGGCGAGCTTCAGATCGTCGAGACGCCCTGCGGAGAGGTGGTCTTTCACGATGATTCGCTTGCGCGTGACCCGTCGCACCTCGCGCAACAGGGCCGCTGGGTCGGAGGCGTGGTGAAGGACGTTGGAAACCAGCGAAACGTCGAACGACCCGTCCAGGAACGGAATCGACCGCCCATCGAAGCGAACCATTCGTACGCCTTGGCGCGTGGCAGCGCGGAGCGCCACTTCGATGCCGAAGACGGTGGTGCCGGGCCGGAAGGTCTGGAAGACCAGACCGAGGGAACCGTCTCCGGCGCCGACGTCGAGGATGGAGCAGGGACCCGGCGGGAGGAGGCTGCTGACGTATCCGGTCAGCTTCAGGCGGTAGAACGGATAGAGCGCGCTGTCGCCGAGGAAGCGGCGGAGTCGATCGTCGCCGGGCAGCCAGGCGGGCGGATTCTCTAGCATCGATCAGCGGTCCCGCTTTCGCGCGAGGCAAGCGAAATTGATGCAGAACAGCTCGTTGCGGATCAGCCGGTCGAGAAGCATCCCGGCAACGTTGGCCACGGCATACAGCGGGGCGCCCGCGCCGCGAAGTATCCCGTAAGCGAGAAAGCTCGCGACCTGTGCCGCCGCGAGCATCGAGCCCCCCTGTCCGAGCAGCATTCTCATCTCCAGCCCGGCGCTCTCGCAGAGGCGCGCCAGGCCTTGCTGCGTGAAGCGCCAGTGATCCCTCGGATGTGGATGGAAGAACCAGACGTGCGGGACGGACACGATCGCGTGCCCGCCCGGAGCAAGGATGCGGCGGATCTCCTGGATCCCCCGGAACGGGTCGTTGCAGTGCTCCAGCACCTGCGTGCAAAGCACGACGTCGAAGCTTTCGTCCGGCAACCCGGTGGACTCCACCGTGCCCTGATAGTCGGCGCCCGAGTCCGGCGAGACGTCGAGGGTCTTCACATCGAGTCCCCTGGCCTCGAGGAGCGCGCGATAAGGGCTCTTGTCGGCGCCCAGGTCCAGGGCACGCGATGCGCCTGGCGGCGTGGCGGCGATCAGGCGGCGGACGTCGGCGCTGAGCGCGTTCAGGACGAGGTAATCGTACTGGAAGATGGACGGCTTGACGCGCTCCCCGGGCGAATGGGCGGATCTGCTGCTCGCATGCGCCCCGAGCGCGTCCCCACTCTGCGCAAGCTCGATCTGCACGATCATCGCCTTCCGATGAGGGCCATGATCTCGTAGGCGCGCCGGCTGATGGAAGAGAGGACGACACCGGCGATGGCGCTGACCGCGGATAGCATCATCAGCCCGATGCAGAGGATCGCCGAAGGAATGCGCAGGATCTGACCCGTGCGCAGGTACTCGGAGACGACCACTCCGCCGATCCCGAACCCCCATCCGGCGAACGCGAGCGCGATCGCACCGAAGAACGTCAGCGGGCGGTAGTCGCGGAAGAACGCCAGCAGCGCGAGCAGGATGCGGTAGCCGTCGCGCACGGTCCTCAGCTTGCTGGTGCTGCCGGTGGCGCGCTCCCGATAGTGCACCGGAATCTCCGCGACGACGAAATTCGCGGTCAGCGCCTGCAGCGAGAGCTCCGTCTCGATCTCGAACCCCTGGGCGATGAGCGGGGAGATCTCCAGGAAGCGGCGGCTGAAAGCCCGGTACCCGGAGAACAGGTCGGTGGTCCGGACCCCGAACAGGATCCGCACGAGCAAGACGAAGAGGCGATTCCCAAGGTTGTGCAAGGGCGGGTACGCATCCTCGGCAAACGTCTGCAGCCGGGTCCCGATCGCCATGTCCGCCAGCCCGGCGCGAACGCAGTCGAGCAGCTTGCGGGCATCGTCCGCGGGATAAGTGTCGTCGCCGTCGACCATGATCACGTAATCCGCGGTGCGAGTCATCGCGAATCCACGCAGCAGGGCGTAACCTTTTCCGCGGCGCGATTCGAAGGCGACTTCCGCTCCGGCGCTGCGCGCGATCTCCGCGGTCTGGTCGGAAGAGGCGTTGTCGACGACCACGATTCGCGCTCCCGGAAGGGCGGCGCGAAAGTCCCGAACGACCTTGGCGATCGCGCAGGCCTCGTTGTGGCAGGGGATCACCACCGCCACTTTCTCCGCGCTGCTCATGCGATCTTCCGGCAGGGTTCGTCCGTCCTCGAGAGCGCCTCCCTGTACAGCGATTCGTACTGCGCCACGGTTTCGTTCCAGCTCCATTTGTGCTCCGCCCAGGCGCGCGCCCGCGCCGAAAGTACGGCGCGGGACTCCGCCGATGCCGTGAGCCGCCGTACGGCGGCGTCCACCTCTGCCAACGAATCGCAAGCCATGACTGCTTCGCGGGAAATCCATCCCGCGTAGCCTTCGTCCCAGAGCAGCGCCACCGGCAATCCGCTCGCGATTGCTTCCTGGACGGCGAGCGGCAGCCCCTCGCCGGCTGACGCGTGCACCATCACATCGACGCACCCGAACAGGTCGGGCATTCGCGCGTAGGGCACCAGTCCGAGGTCGGTCACTCCCGGCAACCGGAGGTCGCGGCGCGCGCCGCAGACCACCAGGTGATGATCCTGCCTGGGGATGTCCAGCACTGCGTCGAGGTTCTTCTTCTCGGACGCGCGAGCCACGAACAGCGCGAGGACCTCATCTGCCGGAAGGCCGAGCCGGCGGCGAATCGCCGCGCGCTCCCCCGTTGCGCGCGGGCGAAAGAGCGCGGTGTCGACGCCGTTGCCGACGTATCGGACCGCCAGTTCGGGGAACCTGGCCTGCAGCCAGCCCTGGACGCGGGTGTTCAAGGCGTTCACGATTCTCGCGCGGCGGACGATGCGATCGCCGATCGCGATCCAGGCCGCCCGCTGTACCGCATTCAGCAGCGCGCGCCGGTAGGTGACGAATCCGACGTGCTCGGTGAGCACCAGCGGTTTCTGGCTTCGCGCGCTGGTCCAGGCTGCGAGCATGCTGCTGGGGTAGAGGGCGCCGTGAGCGTGCAGCACGTCGGCCGAGGCGGCCGCTTTCAGCGCGGAATGCAGACCAGGGCCGAGGAGCACCGGATACGGCACGCCAAACCGCTCGGTCAGGTGGATCGCCGGGATGCGGTGCACGATGACGCCGCCTTCCAGCGATTTCCCATGCGCCCCCTCCCAGCCCGAGCTGACCAGCACGACGTCGTGCGCGCGGGCGAGGCCCCGCGCGAGGTTCTGCGCCATCACCTCGAGTCCGCCCGGATGCGGAGGGTAGTTGTGGCAAAAGAGAGCGATGCGCATGGCGGTCAGGCGCTCACCCGCTGCGGTACCACCCGCAGTCCGGTCCCCCCCTGCCCCTGCGCGCCGCGATCGCCCGCCTCGTGGTACTCGGCGTCTTCGTTCACGCGCCACAAGTCGTAGACCGGGCCGCCGGCGAGGATGTTCTTCACGCAGAGCATGGCCGTCATCATCGCGTGGTCCTGGTTGTTGTACTTGTGCATGCCGTTCCGTCCCACCAGGTGAAGGGTGGGAAAGCGCGCCTCGATCTCCCGCCGGATGGTCTCCACGTTCCGGGCGTATCCGTCGTCGTAGACGGGATATGCCTTGGGCTGGCGCACGACGCAGCCGTCCACGACGTCGGCCGCGGAGGCGAGCCCGATCTGCTGCAGCTCGCGCTTGCCCAGCTCGACGAGGTCCGCGTCGCTCATCGACCACATGCCGTCGCCTTCGAAGCAGAAGTACTCGAGGCCGTAGCAGGTCATCGCCGCGTCGGGCACCATCTCCGGGGACCAGGACTTGAAGTTCTGCACGCGTCCGACGCGGACCCCGGGATCGTGGATGTAGATCCAGTTGTCGTCGAACACGCCCCGGTCCTTGAGGATCAGCACCACCGTGAGGAAATCGCGATAGCGCAGCCGCGCCGCCGCCGCGCGCGTGTTCTCCTCCAGGCTGGGAGTGAGCCCGATCGCCAGATCGCGCAGCGGGGCCGAGGAGATCACGTGCGCGGCCTGCGTCTGGTGACGGACGCCGCTGCGATCGACGTGCGTCAGCGTCCACTCGCGCCGCCCCGCATCGAATGCGCAGCCCAGGACCTTTTCGCCCATGCGCACGCGGCCGCCCATCTCGCGAACCCGGCGGGCGCAGGCTTCCCACATCATCCCGGGGCCCTTGCGCGGATAGCGGAACGATTCGATCAAGGACTTGATCACCGCCGCGCCCCGTTTCGGCTTGCGCCTGGGGAAGAGCGCGTTGGCGATGGCGGAGCCGAGGGCGAGGCCCTTGATGCGCTGCGCGGCCCAGTCGGCGGAGATCTCCTTGCAGCTCATCCCCCACACCTTCTCGGTGTAGGTGCGAAAGAAGATCCCGAAGAGCCTGCGCCCGAACTGGTTGCTCACCCAGTCCTCGACGCTCCTGGGGTTGCGCACCGGGAAGAGGCGCGCCTTCAAATACGAGAGCACGCACAGCGCCGACTCGACGATGCCGAGCTTGAGCAGCGCCTCCACGGCGCGCAGCGGATAGGAGAAGAACTTGCCGCGATAGAAGATGCGCGAGGAGCGCGGGCGCTCGAGCAGGTCGCCGGGGAGGAGCTCGGTCCAGAGGTCCTCCACCTCCTTCGACTTGGAGAAGAAGCGGTGCCCGCCGATGTCGAAGTGGTATCCCTTGTACCTCGCCGTGCGCGCGATGCCGCCGACCAGCTCGGGATCGGCTTCGATCACCGTCACGGGCACGCCTTCCTTGCAGAGCAAGTACGCGGCGGTGAGACCGGCCGGACCGGCGCCGATGATCGCGACCGTCTTTCCGCTCATGAGATCGTCATTGTCTGCCGCAGTTGCGGGCCCTGCCAAGGAAACATCCGCGGACGGAAGCGTGCGGGCCTCGCGAAACCGCATACACTGTATGCATGCGCCGGGTGCTGATCGCGGACGACGAAGAGTCGATCCGCCACGTCCTCACCGAGCTTCTCGAGGAGCGCGGCTACGAAGTTCGCGCGGTGACCGACGGCGAGGACGCGATGCGCGAGCTTTTCGCGCGCGACTACGACGCGCTGGTCACCGACGTGCGCATGCCGAAGATGAACGGCCTCGACCTGGTGCGCGCGGCGCAGACGGCCTCGCCCGAGACCACCATCATCGTGATGAGCGCGTACGGTTCCCACGATCTGGCGATCGAGGCGATGAAGGCCGGCGCGTACGACTACCTCGGCAAGCCCTTCCGGCCCGACGAGGTCCTGCTGGTGCTGCGCAAGGCCGAGGAACGCGAGCGGCTGCGCCGCGAGAACCTGCGCCTGCGGCGAGAGGCGTCGCGGCGGGCACCGCAGCTGCTCGCGGAAGGGCCGGCGATGAAGGAGGTGCTGCGGGTGGTGCAGAAGGTCGCACCCACGCCCACCACCGTCCTCATCGAGGGCGAAAGCGGGACCGGGAAGGAGCTGGTTGCCCGCGCGCTGCACGACCTCTCCTCGCGCGCCGAGCGGCCGTTCGTGGCGGTGAACTGCGGCGCCATCCCGGAAACGCTGATCGAGAGCGAGCTGTTCGGCCACACCAAGGGCGCGTTCACCGACGCGCGAACCGCCAAGCGCGGACTCTTCGAGGAGGCCGACGGCGGCACGCTGTTGCTCGACGAGGTCGGCGAGTTGCCGCTGGCAGTGCAGCCGGCGCTGCTGCGCGTACTGCAGCAGGGCGAAGTGCGCCGGGTGGGCGATTCGCGCTCCGCCCGCGTCGACGTCCGGGTACTGGCGGCGACCAATCGCGATCTCGCGGCGCAAGTGCACGCGGGCAGGTTCCGCGAGGACCTCTACTACCGCCTCAATGTCGTGCAGGTGCGCCTGCCGCCGCTGCGCGAGCGGCAGGAGGAGATCCCGGCGCTCGCGGAACGGCTGCTCGCGCGCCACGGCGAGAGGCTCGGAATGCCGCCGCGCCGCCTTTCGCCGCGCGCACTCGCATTCCTGAAGACCTACCGCTGGCCGGGGAACGTGCGCGAGCTGGAGAACGCGCTCGAGCGCGCGCTGGTGCTTTCGGAGGACGAGGAGATCGGACCCGAGTCGCTGCCCGAGGCCTTGCAGGGGCAGGTGCAGCCGGAGCCTCTGCCCGCGCAGCTCGACCCCGACGATCTCTCCGTGAAGCGCGCGCAGCGCCTGCTCGAGGCCGACCTGATCCGCCGCGCGCTCGAGCGCACCCAGGGCAACCGCACGAAGGCGGCGGAGCTGCTCGAGCTCTCGCCGCGCGCGCTGCTCTACAAGATCCGCGAATACGGGTTGGAGTAGTCGCGGCCAGCGAAGTCGGCTTCGACCATCTCCTCCAGCTCGTACCCGTCATGAAGTCGTGAAATCGCTTTCAATCGACGACAACGTGGGCGCGGGTGCGACTGCCTGCGCTACCGCCGCCCCCCTCCCCCCGAGGGAAATGTAGTCGATCCAATTTCAATGCAGGTGCAATGATAGGCAAGTGAAGGGTCAATGACCCTTCAATGGGCCGGTTCCTTGACTGCCTACATGGAAGCGTCGCAAGGATCGACTCCTGCTCGCGGAGGGGCCGCGTGAATCGAGTGCAGAAGTTCCGGGAGGCCGCACTGATGGCGAAGGCGGAGCTGGCCCGCAGGGCCGGGGTCTCCGAGTCGACCATCGACCGGATCGAAGCGGGGAACGACTGCCGCATGGAGACCAAGCGGAAGATCCTCTTCGCGCTCGGCCTCACGATCCAGGAGAGCGGAAAACTCTTCCCGCGCCACAACGGAGCGACGCGGCAACGGGCGGGAGGAGAGTGATGGTCGTTTTTTTTGGTGACACGGTTGCGGATGTTAGCGTCGAAGCGGGGCCGCTGACGTCTTGCGGAGGGGGGCTGAGCTAGTCATGGCAAAGAGCAAGCTCGCGCTCGGACTGGACATCGGCTCCTCCTCCGTCAAGCTGGTCCAGCTGAAGGAGGCGAAGCGAGGCTACATCCTGGAGGCGTTCGGCGTG
>MNFJ01000107.1 GCA_001918155.1 Deltaproteobacteria bacterium 13_1_40CM_4_68_19 | reverse complement strand
GACATTCGCGCTCCCGGACGCCATGATCCCTTACGGTCAAACCCTGATCTACGGTGGGGCGAGCGATGAAAACCGTCGTGTTCGCGAGCGTCCACGACGCTGCGCGTTCGAAGATGGCTGCGGCGTTCTTCAACGCGTTCACCATGCCTTCGTTGGTGCGCGCTGTTTCCGGCGGCACCCGACCGCTGCTCTGGGTCGCGCCGGAGATCGTGCAGGTCATGAACGAGGTCGGCCTGGACGTGTCGGGCCGGCCACAGGTGCTTCCTCCGGACGCCTTGGAGCGCGCCGCGCTGATCGTGACCTTCGCGGACGAGGGCGCCTGGCGCAGGCCCGCGGCCGTGCCGCACGAGTCGTGGGATCTGCCGGACCCGCGCAGTCTGCCGATCGACCGCTTGCGCGAGATGCGCGATCGCTTGCGCGAGCGAGTGTGGAGACTCGTCGCGCGCCAGGGTTGGTACAAGCTGCAGCCGGTGCGGATGCTGCGTTTCAGTGCCGAGCAGACCCAGCACGCGTAGAAAGCCGCGTCACAGGGCCGCGAAGAAGGTCGCGATGTCGCGGGCCAGCAGCTCGGGCACCTCGGCCGGCGCGAAGTGCCCACCGGCGGGCATCGGCGTCCAATGGCGGACGTCGTACAGACGCTCCGCCCACTCGCGCGGCGGATCTCCCTCGAAGGCGAGTTGCTCGATGAAGTTGGCGACGCCGGTCGGGACCCGGACGAAGTCGCCGGGCCCGAGCGTGATCCCGTGCCAGCGATTGTCGAAGTAGTCGCGCATCGACGTCGTGATCGTCTCCGTGACCCAGTAGAGCGTCACCAGCGTGAGGAGGAAGTCGCGTGAGAATCGGCGCTCGAGAGAACCCTTGGTGTCGGCCCACGATCGCCACTTCTCGAGGATCCAGGCGGCGAGGCCGGCCGGCGAATCGTTCAGCGCGTATGCCAGCGTCTGCGGTTTCGTGGACTGGATGGAGCTGTAACCCCGCTCCGACGCGTCCCAGCGCTGCCTCTGCGCCAAGTAAGCGCGCTCCGCGGAGGAGAGCGGTCGCGAGCCTTCGCCCGTCCAGGGCGAGAGCTCCAGGTTGCTCAAGTGAATGCCGATCACCGGTTGCGGCTCATCGAGCGCCATCAGCGTGGTGACCCCCGCGCCGAAGTCTCCCCCGCCGGCTCCGTAGCGTTCGTAGCCGAGCTCGCGCATGAGCCGATGCCAGAGGGCGGCGACGGACCGGTAGTTCGCTCGAGCGGGGCGGCCGGAGAAGCCGTAGCCGGGGAGCGAGGGAATGACGAGGTCGAACGCGGGCCCATCGATCCCGTGGGCGTCCGGCTCGGTGAGCAGCGGCACCAGCGGCAACAGCTCCGTGAACGCGCTCGGCCAGCCGTGCGTCAGGATGATCGGGACACCGCTTCCCTGCCGCGCACGCTCGTGCACGAAGTGGATGGCGACCCCGTCGATCTCGACGCGAAAGTGTTTGAAGCGGTTCAGCTCGCGCTCTTGCGCCCGCCAGTCGAAGCCATCGGCCCAGTACCCGAGCAGATGTTTCAGATATTCGAAGTCGGTGCCTTGGCCCCACTCCGCTCCCGGCGCGCCTGGGGGCCAGCGAGTGCTCCGGATGCGGGCGCGAAGGTCGGACAGGACCCGATCAGGGACCTGGATGGTGAACGGCGATACCTGAACAGGAGAGGTCATGGTGGCGTACAATCGGCGGCGCCATGGACGACAAAGTGGAGAAGAGCGACGAGGAATGGCGCCGCGAGCTGACCCCGGAACAATACCGCGTGCTCCGTCAGAAAGGCACCGAGCGCGCATTCACCGGCGCGCTCTGGGACGACCACGAGCCGGGGCGCTTCCTCTGCGCCGGCTGTAGCGCGGAGCTCTTCCGCGCCGAGGACAAGTTCGACAGCGGCACCGGTTGGCCGAGCTTCTCGCGTCCCGCCAACGCGCGCGCCGTCGCCTCCGAGCGCGACTCGAGCCACGGGATGGAGCGCAGCGAGGTGCACTGCCGCCGGTGCGGCGGGCACCTCGGGCACGTCTTCCAGGATGGTCCGGCGCCCACGGGCGAGCGCTACTGCATCAATTCCCTGTCGCTGAAGAAGGGGCGCTGAAGGGCCTTGCGCCGCCCGCAGCGATGGTTACCAGATCCGCGATGGACGACGATCGCGTCGAATATTCCTGTTCCAATTGCGGGGCCCTGAACCGCATCCCGCGCAGCCGGGTGCGCGACGACCCGCGGTGCGGCCGCTGCAAGGCGAGCATCTTTCCCGACCATCCTGTCGCTGCCACCGATGCCAGCTGGAAGCGCGAGGTCGAGGATTGCCCCATTCCCGTGCTGGTCGATTTCTGGGCGCCCTGGTGCGGTCCCTGTCATGCCGTCGCGCCGGCGCTCGAGCAGGCCGCGAAGGAGCGCAAGGGCAAGCTCAAGATCGTGAAGCTCAACGTCGACGAGAACCCGCGGATCTCCTCGCTGCATCAGGTGCAGTCGATCCCCACCCTCATCCTGCAGCGGGGGCCGCTCTTCATCGGCCGGGTGGCGGGCGCGCTTCCCAAGTCCGAGCTGGACGCATTCATCGACCGTTACGTGTGACGTCGCGGCGCCGGCTCCGGTAGTCTCGCGGCATGCAGCGCTACGTCGCCGTGGTGGGAAGCGGGAGCTGCTCTCCGCAGGAGGCGCTCGCCGCAGAGCAGATCGGATCCTTGCTGGCGCGCGCCGACGCGGTGGTCGTCTGCGGAGGTCTGTCCGGGGTGATGGAAGCCGCCTGCCGCGGCGCGCGCCGCGAAGGCGGGCTCACCGTCGGCATCCTCCCCGGCAGCGACCGGAGCGCCGCGAATCCGCATGTAGTCGTCGCCATCGCCACCGGACTCGGCGAGCTCCGCAACGGGCTCGTCGTGCGCGCGGCGGACGCCGTCGTGGCCGTGGGCGGCGAGTTCGGTACGCTGTCGGAGATCGGATTCGCGCTCAAGCTCGGCAGGCGGGTCATCGGGCTCGCGACCTGGGAGCTCTCGCAGAAGCCGGATTCAATCCTGCGCGCCTCCAGCGCAGAGGAGGCCGTGCGGCTCGCGCTCGAGGGGTAGAGCGAATGTGCTCTGGATCGTGGGACGCAGGGCACAGCGGGCGCTGGCCGCCCGCCAGGCGTGCATTGACTTCTCGGGCTTTGGAAGCATGTTCGCCTCAGCGCGGAGGTCGCTCCGATGCCAGGCGTCCCGAAGACAATGCGAGCAGCCGCCATCGATCGCTTTGGGGGCCCCGAAGAGCTCACCCTTCACACGCTGCCCGTTCCAGGGATCGGACCCAAGGAGCTGCTCATCGCCGTGCACACGGCGGGCGCGGCGAGTTGGGACGCGGAGATGCGCGCCGGCTGGTGGCCGGAAGGAAAGCCCGAGTTTCCGCTCGTGCTCGGCAGCGACGGCTCCGGAACCGTCGCCAGGGTGGGCGGGCAAGTGCGCGGCTTCAAGATGCAGGACGAGGTCTACGCTTACAGCTTCCCCAACCCGAAAGGCGGGTTCTACGCCGAGTTCGTCGCGGTCGCCGCAGCGAACGTGGGCCACCGGCCCTCGAGGCTGAACCTGGAGGAAAGCGGTGCGATCGGCACGACCGGCCTCACCGCGCTGCAAGGCGTCGAGCGCCTGGGGTTCCGGAAGCGCGATCCGGTCGTGATCGTCGGGGCATCCGGCGGCGTGGGCACGATCGCCGTCCAGCTTGCCCGGTGGATGGGCGCTCACATCCTCGCAGTGGCCTCCGGGAGGGACGGCGTCCGGCTGGTGAACGAACTGGTGGGGCTCAACGCGAGCATCGACGGCAAGCACGAGGACGTCGCAGAGCAGGTCGGCAGCTTCGCGCCCGACGGCATCGCGGCGGTCCTCGCGTTCGCGGGGGGCGAGGCGCTCGACGCCTGTGTCGATCGCGTTCGCCCGGGCGGCCGGGTGGTCCACCCGAACGGCGTCGAGCCTGCGCCGAAGCGGCGCAGCGGCGTCGAGATCATCACCTACGACGCGGAGGCCGGTCCCGATCACTTCAAGCGGCTCAACGACGCCATCGACGCCTCCCGGCTGAAGGTCGCCATCAGCGCGGCCTTCCCACTCGAAGAGGCCGCAAAGGCGCACCAGCGCCTCGCTTCGGGCCACGTCATCGGAAAGATCGTCCTGCACGTCCGGCCCGCTGCGCGAACGCGGTAGCGATCGTCGGGAGGAGCGCGCACTGGCGAGCCGCGCTCAACGCGGCTCGAGCTGCGCCGTGGCCGGGGGCCGCGACCGCGAGCGGTTGTCGCGGTGCGGCTTGACTTTCGCCACGGGGTTAGTTTAGGGACCTAGTTTAGTTTCTGTTCAGTGAACTAAACTGCTCGATCGCGGCGTCCACACGGTTCCATCCAAACGAAACGAAGGGGAGGTCTGGATCATGGAGAAGCTATTGGCTCGCGTCAGCGCCCTGGCTGTAGCAGCGGTGCTGGCCTTTGCGCCGTCCGCGCAGGCGCAATCGAAGCAGTTGACCCTCTGCTGGGCAGCGTGGGACCCGGCGAACGCCCTGGTGGAGCTGTCCAAGGACTTCACCGCGAAGACGGGCATCGGAATGAAGTTCGAGTTCGTCCCCTGGACGAGCTTCGCGGACCGCTTCCTCAACGAGCTGAACTCCAAGGGCAAGCTCTGCGACCTCCTCATCGGCGACAGCCAGTGGATCGGCGGCGCCGCTGAGAACGGCCACTACGTCAAGCTCAACGAGTTCTTCGACAAGAACGGGATCAAGATGAGCGACTTCATGCCGGCCACGGTCCTCGGCTACTCCGAGTGGCCGAAGGGCACCCCCAACTACTGGGCCCTGCCGGCGATGGGAGACGCGGTCGGTTGGACCTACCGCAAGGACTGGTTCGAGCGCCCCGAGATCAAGGCCGAGTTCAAGAAGAAGACCGGCCACGAGCTCGCTCCTCCGAAGACGTACGATCAGCTCAAGGAGATCGCCCAGTTCTTCCAGGGCCGGACCATCGACGGGAAGAAGGTCTACGGCGCGTACATCTACACGGAGCGCGGGTCGGAAGGCATCACCATGGGCGTCACCAACGTGCTCTACGACTGGGGATTCGAGTACGAGGACCCGAAGCACCCGTACAAAATGCGCGGCTTCGTCAACTCGCCCGACGCGGTCAAAGGGCTCGAGTTCTACAAGTCGCTCTACGACTGCTGCACGGCGCCCGGCATGACCAACGCCTACATGCAGGAAGGGCTGGACGCCTTCAAGTCAGGCCAGGTGGCGATGCAGATGAACTTCTTCGCTTTCTGGCCGGGGCTCTACAAGGATCCCAACGTAGGGGGCGACAAGATCGGCTTCTTCGCCAACCCCGCCGAGAAGAAGCACTTCACGCAGCTCGGCGGTCAGGGGATCTCGGTCGTCTCGTACTCGCCCAACCGCGACGGCGCGCTGCAGTACATCAAGTGGTTCGCCACGCCTGAGGTGCAGAAGCGGTGGTGGGCGCTGGGCGGCTATTCCTGCCACAAGGCCGTGCTCAACGACCCGGGCTTCCCCAAGAGCGCCCCCTTCGCGCAGGGTTTCCTCACTTCGATGGGAATCGTGAAGGACTTCTGGGCCGAGCCTTCCTACGCGCAGCTGCTGCTCGCCATGCAGAAGCGCGTCCACGACTACGTGGTCGCCGGCAAGGGCACCGCGCAGGAAGCGCTCGACGCGCTCGTCTCCGATTGGGAGAAGGTGTTCAAGGACGACGGGAAGATGTGAGCAGGTCCCCCCACGACGGGGACCGTGCCGCCTCTCCCGGCCCTGGCCGGGATGCGTCGCGGTCCCCTTCGGAGCACCGCATGAGTGAGCATGGCCTCAGCATCATGGAGCACGTGGCGAGGGCGACGCCGGAGGCGGTCGCCAGGCGGGTGCGCGGGCTGTCCGACCGCGCGATCCAGTGGCTGTTCATCTCGCCGACGATCCTGCTGCTCCTGGCGATCAACATCTTCCCGCTCGTCTGGACCATCCGGCTCTCGTTCACCAACTACCGGGCAAACCGGCCGAACGCGCGGCTCCTCGAAATCGGGATCGCGAACTACGTCTCGGTGCTCACGGACCCCGACGTGTGGGCGGCGATGCAGTCCACCGCCCATTTCCTCTTCTGGACGATTTTCCTACAAACATCGATCGGCTTCGGGCTCGCCTGGCTCGTCGACCGGCGGTTCCGGGGACACGGGTTCTGGACCACGGTGATCCTGATCCCGATGATGCTCTCGCCCGCGGTGGTGGGGAACTTCTGGACCTTCCTCTACCAGCCGCAGATCGGGCTTTGGAACTATGCCCTGCAGTTCCTCACCGGCATCCCCGCCTCTTCGTTCTCGATGATCGGCTCGGTCAAGCTCGCCCCCTGGTCGATCATCATCGTCGATACCTGGATGTGGACGCCGTACGTGATGCTGATCTGCCTCGCCGGCCTGCGCTCGATCCCCGACTACATCTACGAGGCCGCGGAGGTCGATCGCGCTTCCAAGTGGCGGCAGTTCTGGACCATCACGCTGCCGATGGCCTTGCCCTTCATCATGCTCGCGGTGCTGTTCCGCGGAATCGAGAACTTCAAGATGTTCGACATGGTGAATTTGCTCACCAACGGCGGTCCCGGCTCGACGACCGAACTCGCCTCCATCACCCTCAAGCGCGAAGCGTTCGAGAAGTGGCGGACGGGCTACTCGTCGGCGTTCGCCATCATCCTCTTCGTCACCGTGTTCGGCCTGGCGAACATCTACGTCAAGGTGCTGAACCGGGTGAAGAACCGCTGAGAGGCCACCATGACCGCTACCACACTCGCGCACTCGGTCGTCGAGCCCTCCGGCCGGTCGAAGGGGATCGCCGGGACCGTCATCGTCGTCTACGCGGTCATCTCCATGGTGCCGCTGGTCTGGATCTTCCTCACCGCCTTCAAGTCGCCCTCGGACTCGATCGCCTACCCGCCGAAGATCGTCTTCCACCCGACGCTGGACGGCACCTGCAACCTCTTCACCACCATCTCCCGGCAGACGGCGGACTACATCTCCAGCCTCCCGCCGCCGATGAACGTCTGCGACAGGATCGCCCGCGCGCGCAACATGGTGGTCGCCGGCCCTTCGAACTTCGTGCCGCGCTTCCTCAATTCGCTGATCATCGCCTTCGGCTCGACGGCGCTCTCCGTGGTGCTCGGCGTCACGGCGGCCTATGCCTTCTCGCGGTTCCGGGTGCCCGCCAAGGATGATCTGCTCTTCTTCATCCTCTCCACGCGCATGATGCCGCCCATCGCGGTCGCCATCCCCATCTACCTGATGTACCGGGAGCTCGGGCTCTCCGATACGCACCTGGGCATGATCCTGCTCTACAGCGCCGTCAACGTCTCGCTCGCGGTCTGGCTGCTGAAGGGGTTCATCGACGAGATCCCGCGCGAGTACGAGGAGGCGGCGCTGGTCGACGGCTACACGCGCCTGCAGGCCTTCCGCAAGGTCGTGCTCCCGCAGGCCACCACCGGGATCGTCGCCACCGCGATCTTCTGCCTCATCTTCGCCTGGAACGAGTACGCCTTCGCGACGCTGCTCACCTCGGGCCAGGCGCAGACGGCTCCGCCGTTCATTCCGATCATCATCGGCGAAGGCGGCCAGGACTGGCCCGCGGTCGCCGCGGCGACCACGCTGTTCCTGGTCCCGATCCTCGTGTTCACCGTGCTGCTGCGCAAGAACCTTCTGCGCGGCATCACCTTCGGGGCGGTGCGCAAATGAACGCGACCACGCTTCAACCGGATGGGCGGTGGCCGCGCTGGCTGCGGCGAGGACTCATGGAGAGGATCGCCACCGCCGTCATCGCGGCGGGCGTCTTCATGCTCCTGCAGCCCTTTTCCATGGCGCTCTACACGTACTCGTTCCTGACGACCTTGGCGGGCACCGCCCTGTTCACGATCGTCTCCAAGTTTCCGGAGTAGCGCGATGGCAGAGATCCGCGTCGAGAAGCTGCACAAGGCCTTCACCGACTTCGTGGCCGTTCGCGGCTCGACCTTCACGGTTCCGGACGGCGACTTCTTCTGCCTGCTGGGCCCGTCTGGGTGCGGGAAGACCACCACGCTGCGGATGATCGCCGGTCTAGAGCTGCCCACCTCGGGGCGCATCCTGCTCGGCGGCGAGGACGTCACCTTCAAGCAGGCTTCGCAGCGCGACATCGCCTTCGTCTTCCAGCTCTTCGCCCTCTACCCGCACATGAACGTGCGCGCGAACATCTCCTACCCGCTGCGCAACCAGGGCATGCCTGGCGAAGAGGTGCGCAAGCGGGTGGAGGAAGCGGCGAGAATCCTGCGCATCACCCATCTGCTCGATCGCTCGGTCTCGGGGCTGTCGAGCGGCGACCGGCAGCGGGTCGCCCTCGGGCGCGCCATCGTCCGCGAGCCCCTCGCGTTCATGCTGGACGAACCCCTGGGAGCGCTCGATGCCGAGTTCCGCGAGGTGATGTGCGGAGAGCTGCGGGCGCTGCACGATCGCCTGCGAGCGACCACGGTGTACGTGACGCACGATCAGCTCGAGGCCATGTCCATGGCCGACACCATCGCGCTGATGAACAACGGCGTCGTCGAGCAACTCGGGCCGCCGCAGGAGATCTACGACCGCCCCGCGAGCGTGTTCGTGGCCGATTTCGTTGGCTCGCCTCCGATGAACTTCATCCCCTTCCACGGGCGCGTCGCTCCCGGCGACAAGTCCGTCCGCATCGGGGAAGCCGCGGTCGCGGTGCCCGAAGCGCGCGAAGGGATCGCCGAGGGCGAGCTGCTGCTGGGAGCGCGACCGGAGCATGTGCAGCTCTCCGCGAGCTCCCCGCTGCGCGCCTCCGTGATCGACGCCGAGTACCTCGGCACCACGCAGATCGTCACCGTCAGCACCGCGCAGGGCACGACGTTGAAGGCGCGCCTCTCCTCCGAGGTCGCGGTGCGTCCGGGCGAACATACCGGCCTGGTGTTCCATCCGAAGAAGCTGTCGCTCTTCGAGAAGAAGTCGGGCCGTGCGCTGCGCTCGGCGCTCCACGACGAGGCCGCCCATGGCTGAGGTCGTCTTCGAAGGCGTCTCGAAGCGCTTCGCACGCACCCAAGCGGTAGCGGACCTGAGCCTGACCGTGCGCGACGGCGAATTCCTGGTCCTGCTCGGCCCGACCGGCGCCGGCAAGACCACGACGCTGCGCCTGGTAGCCGGCCTGGAGGCGCCCGACGCCGGGCGCCTGCGGATGGAGGGGCGCGACATCACCGGAGAACCGCCCTCCACGCGCGACGTCGCCTTCGTGTTCCAGCAGTACTCCCTGTACCCGCACCTGTCGGTCTACGACAACCTCGCGTTTCCCCTCCGCTCGCCCGCGCGCCGGATCCCCGAGGACCAGGTCCGCGCCCGCGTCACCGAGATCGCCCGGCTCCTGCACCTCCAGGAAAAGCTCGACAACCGCGCCACGCGGCTCTCCGGCGGCCAGATGCAGCGGGTCGCCATCGGCCGCGCGCTCGTGCGCCGGCCGGCGATCTTCCTCATGGACGAGCCGCTTTCGTCGCTGGACGCGAAGCTGCGCGCCGAGATGCGCGTGGAGCTGAAGCGCATCCACCGCGAGCTCGGTGCGACGATCCTCTACGTCACGCACGATCAGACGGAAGCCATGACCATGGCAACCCGCATCGGCGTCCTCGAGCATGGCCGTCTGGTGCAGCTCGGAAGCCCGCGCGAGATCTACGAAGACCCGATCAACATCCACGTCGCGACGCGCCTGGGAAGCCCGTCGGTCAACCTCATGCCGCGACAGCTGTTCCCGTCGGTCAGGGTCCCCGAGGGGGCGGTGACCATCGGAGTCCGCACCGAGCACGTGCGCATCCGCAAGAGCGCCAACGGCGCGGCTGTGGGCCGCGTCCGGTGGATCGAGCACCTCGGCGACCAGAGCCATCTGCACGTGACCGTGGCGGACACCGACGTGATCACGCTTGCGGATCCGCACGCGGACCTGGCCGTCGGCGACGAGGTCGCCATCGAGATGGTGGCTCCCCTGTTCTTCGACGCGAGCGGCGAGCGCGTCCGGCCCGGAGGAAACGGCCGATGAGCTCCAACCCGGGGACGAGCATGCCTGCTGAAACCACCCTCCTCGTCGCGAGCCTGATCGACGCCGGGACCGCCGCGATCCGGGCGAATGCGGATGCGCTCGGCGAGCTCGACCGGGCCATCGGCGACGGCGATCACGGGGTGAACATGGTGCGCGGGTTCTCCGCCATCGCCGAAGCCCGCGAAGCGATCCGCGCCCTTCCACTCTCTTCAGCCCTGGAAGAGATGGGCAAGCTGCTGGTGATGAACGTCGGCGGGGCCTCGGGTCCACTCTACGGCAGCCTGCTGCTGGCGATGGGACGCGCCGCGGCCGGCGGAAATGCGTCCGCGGGGAAGATGCTCGAGGAGGGCATCGCGGCGGTCAAGAAGCGCGGCCGCTCCGACCGCGGCGAAAAGACCATGCTCGACGTTCTGATACCGGTGCAGCTCGCCTTGGCGCAGGCCTGCGCGGAAGGCGTCGCCGTTCGCGATGCGATCGAGCGCGTCAAGCGAGCGGCCCGGGAGGGCCTCGAGTCCACCCGCCCGCTGCTGGCGACAAAAGGACGCGCTTCCTACCTGCGGGAGCGGAGCATCGGGCACCTCGATCCTGGCGCTTGCTCGAGCTCCTTGCTGGTGCACGCAGCCTGTGACGCTTTCCTGGAGTCGACGAAGCCATGACCGACCGAGTCGCCATCGTCATCGTTTCCCATTCTCCGGACGTCGCGCGGGGAGCTGCCGCCATGGTGCGACAGATGGTCGGCCGGGAGGTCCGCGTCGCCCACTGCGGCGGCAACCCGGAAGGTGGCCTCGGCACGAACGTGGCGGCGATCAAGCACTGCATCGAGCAGGTGTACGGCCCCAAGGGCGTTGCCGTGCTGGTGGATCTGGGAGGAGCGGAGACCAACTCGGAGATGGCGATCGAGATGTTGCCGAAAGAGTGGCAGGCGAACATCGTCGTCTGCTCGGCGCCGGTCGTCGAGGGCGCCGTCATGGCCGCGACGGAAGCGGCGGGCGGGAGCAGCCTGGCGAAAGTCCGGGCCACTGCGGAGGAGATGTTCCGATGAGCGACGGGCGGGTCATCTCCGCGGCTGCGGTGATCACCAACCCCACCGGGCTGCATGCCCGGCCAGCGGTGAAGCTCACCAAGCTGGCGAAGAGCTTCGAGGCGCAACTCCGCTTGCGCGTCGGCGAGAACGGCAAATGGACCGACGCCAAGAGCGTCGCCCGCGTGCTGTCGCTGAAGGCCCCGGCAGGCCAGACGCTCTTTTTCGAGGCCGAGGGACCGGACGCCGCAGAGGCGTTGTCCAACATCACCGAGCTCGTCCGGCGCAATTTCGACGAGGGCTCGCAGCGGGAGCGCCAGTTCGAAGGCCAGGTGGCTTCCGCCGGGCTGGGCGACGGGTTTCTCGTCGTCTGCAGCCGTCCGCAGATGGATGGGTTCAACGGCACCGAGGCCGCCAATCCCCAGGCCGAGCGCAAGCTTCTCGAGGGCGCCCTGGCCCGGGCAGCGCTGCAGCTCGAGCGGCTCAAGTCCGACGGTGGCACGATGGCGTCGGAGATCCTCGATTTCCAGCTCGAGCTGCTGCGCGACTCGACGCTGCTCGAGCCGGCATACCGATCGATCGCGGAAGGAAAGCCGGCGGCGCGCGCCTTCGGGCAGACGCTGGAAGCGCAGATCGCAGACTACCGCTCCGCCACGGACAAGTACTTCGCTGCGCGGGCGAGCGATCTCACAGATCTGCGCGATCGCGTCCTCACCGCGCTCGCGCCGGTCGCCCATGTCGCGGCGCAGGACGCGCCCGCGGAAGGCGGGATCTACCTCGCCGACGACCTGACCCCGTCGCGGTTCCTCGAGCTGGACTGGTCACGCTGGCGCGGAGTGGCCTTGCTGGGCGGGAGCGCCGCGAGCCACGTGGCGATCCTCGCCCGGTCGCGCGGCGTGCCGCTGCTGGTCGGTGTCCGGGCTGCACTCGAGGACGTGGTGGACGGCGAGGCCGCCGTGCTGGACGCGGAGACCGGCCGACTGATCGTCAGCCCTTCGGAGGCCACCACCCGCTGGGTACGCGAGCGGCAGCAGGCGCGAGCGCAACGTGCCGAGCTGGACGAGAAGTACCGCGCCGCGCCCGCGGTGAGCGCCGGAGGAACCCGCGTCGCCGTGCAGATCAACGTCGAAAGCGAAAGGACGCTCGAAGACCTGGCGCCTGCATCGTGCGACGGCATCGGGCTGACCCGCACAGAGTTCCTCTTCCATGGCAGAGGCGCGCTGCCCGACGAGGAGACGCAGTATCGATTCTACTCGCGCCTGATCGGGTGGGCCGCCGGCAAGCCGGTCACCATCCGCACTCTGGACGCCGGAGGCGACAAACCCATCCCGGGCCTGACGCCGCACGGCGAATCGAATCCGTTCCTCGGCGTGCGCGGCATCCGCCTGAGCCTCGCGCACCCGGACGTCTTCCGCGTCCAGCTCCGGGCACTGGCGCGTGCCGCCGCGCTGGGGCCGCTCAAGGTCATGCTCCCGATGGTCACGACGCCGGCGGAGCTCGACGAGGTCCGGGAGATGCTGCGGGAGGAGGCAGCGGCGCTGGGCGCTCGCGGCATCGTGGCGACGGTCCCGCCCCTCGGGATCATGGTGGAGGTCCCGGCGGTAGCGATCGCCATCGGCCGATTCGACGCCGCGTTCTATTCGATCGGCACCAACGATCTCGTCCAGTACGTGACCGCGTGCAGCCGCGAGTCCGCCGACCTGTCGGCTCTCTACGATCCGCTGAACCCGGCCGTCCTCGAGCTCATCGCCCGCGTCGCCGCCCATGGCCGGGCCTCCGGGCGCGAGGTGAGCGTGTGCGGCGAGATGGCATCGGACCCCGAGCTCGTCCCTCACCTGCTCGACGCAGGGATCACCAGCCTCTCGGTCGCTCCATCCGCCCTCGGCCGAGTCAAGCATGCGGTCTCGGACCATGCCCGCTAAGCCGGCAACGCGCGGCATCAAACCGTCCGAGCCGGGGCCGATCGCGGCCTACAAGGCGCTCCTGAAGGACTACATCGATCGCCGCCCGGCGGGGATGCGCGCGCGGATCGCGATCGCGCTCGGCAAGCACAAGAGCTTCGTCTCGCAGCTCACCAATCCCATCTACCCCATGCCCGTTCCCGCGCGGCACTTGTCGACCATCTTCGAGATCTGTCACTTCTCCGCGGAGGAGAGAAAGAGCTTCCTCAAGGCATACATGGTGGCCCACCCGGCACGCGCCGCGAACCCGGCTTCGAAGGAGGAGGGACTGCACCCGCGCCGCAAGGTCCTGTCGCTGGAGGTGCCGGTGCTTCGCGATCAAAGAAAACAGCGCGCGCTGGAAAACCTGGTCCGGCAGTTCGTCGAGCGCGTCGCCGAGCTGATCGACTGATGCGCCGGCAAAGGAGGAGCCGATGAAGAAGTTCATCAACGATGCGGTAAACGTCGTTCCGGAGGCGTTGCGAGGCCTCGGGCTGGCCCATCGCGAGATCCTCTCGGTGCACGAGCGGCCGGCCTTCGTCGCGCGCGCTCCGCTCGCCAAGGACAAGGTGGCCCTGGTCTCGGGCGGGGGCAGCGGCCACGAGCCGCTGCATGCGGGATTCGTCGGTTACGGAATGCTCGATGCTGCCTGTCCCGGACAGGTGTTCACTTCGCCGACGCCCGATCAGATCTCGGCGGCGGCGGCGATCGTCGAGAATGGCCGCGGGGTGCTGTTCGTCGTCAAGAACTATTCGGGCGACGTGATGAACTTCGAGATGGCCGCGGAGATGGCGACCGGCCCGACCGCGACCGTCCTGGTGCAGGACGACGTCGCGGTGGAAAGCTCGACCTACAGCACGAGCCGCCGTGGCGTCGCGGGCACGCTGGTGGTGGAGAAGATCGTCGGGGCCGCCGCGGAGGCCGGAGCGGATCTGGCCGCCTGCGCGGCGCTCGGCGAGCGCGTGGCCCGTGCCTGTGCCTCGATGGGCGTGGCGCTCACGAGCTGCACGGTGCCCGCGGCTGGAAAGCCCACCTTCACGCTGAGCGAGAGCGAAATGGAGCTGGGCGTCGGGATCCATGGCGAGCCGGGCCGTCGCCGCGTCGCCACGCGGCCGGCCGATGCCGTCGCAGCCGAGCTGGTCGACGCCATCCTGCACGATCTCGCCCCGCGCAAAGGCGAGCCTCTGCTGCTCTTCCTGAACGGCTTCGGCGGAACGCCCTTGCTCGAGCTGTATCTGATGTTCGACGCGGCGGCGCGCCGGCTGGCGGCGGGAGGTCTCACCATCGCGCGCTCCCTGGTCGGCAATTTCGTCACCTCGCTGGAGATGGCCGGCTGCTCCGTCACGCTGGCACGGCTCGACGAGGAGATGCTCCGCCTGTGGGACGCGCCGGTGCACACGGCGGCGCTGCGCTGGGGGAGATAAGACTCGGGGCGCGTCGTCAAACCTCGCGCGACTGGAACACTTCGAGCAGCAGACACAGACGCGCGAAGCGCAGATGCTGGCCGTGCTTCGCACGATCTTCGACATTCTCGTCGAGAGCGGCCTGATCTCGCGCCAGGACTTCCTGCGCCGTGCCCGGGGGGCGTGAGCACACGGCATCGCCGTTTTTCCCTTTTCCACGGGGCTCGGTGTCTTTCTGGATGCGCGCGCGGACGTTGCGTGCAGGATGGTCCGAGTTCATGGCCAGGATCGGTGTCCAGTGGAACCTGCTGTCGGCTGCCCGGATCCCCAGGGGAATCCGTGTGTCTCTGGAGGCGCGGATGGCTTCCTTGTGGCGCTCCCTGGAGCACTTTCGCATCGCCCAGGTCCTGGGAGCGAAAGAGGTTTGCAGATCCGAAGCCTTCGAAATGAGCGTGGACCACTGGACGTTCACTTACGAGATCGACCTGAGCGAAGGAGTCGCGATCATCCAGCGCGCCATCGACCACGCGCGCGGATGCATCGTGTCCTGAATCGTGGGATCAATGTCCTTGCGGACGCGGAGCTGACCTCGCACAATCGCGCCGATGAGACGCTCCGAACGGCCCGGGGAACCTCTGCGGGTGGCACTGTTCGCATATCCCGACGTGCAGGCGCTCGATCTTTCCGGCCCTCTGGAGATGTTCGCGCGCGCGACGCGGCTGCTGCGCGACGAAGGGCGCACGCATCCCGGTTATTCGCTGGCGGTGATCGGCACGCGAGCGGGACCGATCACGGCGTCCTCCGGATTCCGCTTCCTGCCGGACACCACCTTCGGCGCTCTGCGGGGCAGCATCGACACCCTGCTCGTCCTCGGTGGTCGCGGGGTCGAGGCGCTGCTCGACGATCAGGCCGTGCTGGGATGGCTCCGGCGCAGCGCCGGCCGCGTGCGACGCCTGGGGTCGGTCTGCACCGGCGCTTTCCTCCTGGCCGAGGCGGGACTCCTCGACGGCCGGGCCGTCACCACGCACTGGTCGCGCGCCGCCGACCTTGCGCAGCGTTACCCTCGCCTGCGCGTCGAGCAAGACCGGATCTGGGTGCGAGACGGAAACGTCTACACTTCGGCAGGAGTGAGCGCTGGAATGGATCTCGCGCTCGCGCTGATCGAGGAGGACCTGGGCGCGGAGGTTGCCCTCGCCGTCGCGCGGGCGATGGTCGTGTACCTGCGCCGGCCGGGCGATCAGAGCCAGTACAGCGCTCCGCTGCGGCTGCAGGCCGCGCAGACCCCGTCGGTGCGCGAGTTGGTCGCCTGGGCCGCCGAGCACCCCGCGGCCGACTTGTCCGTGCCAGCGCTGGCGCGCCGGGTCGGCAAGAGCGCCCGTCATCTGACGCGCGTATTCCGCAAGGAGCTGGGAGTCGCTCCGGCGGAGGCGATCGAGCAACTGCGGCTGGAGGCGGCGCGCCGCGCCCTGCAGCAGTCCGCCGCGGGCCTCGAGGAGGTGGCGTCGCGTTGCGGCTTCGGCAGCGCCGAGGTCCTGCGCCGCGCCTTCCTCCGCTCCCTGCACGTGACGCCTTCCGCCTACCGCGCGCGCTTCTCGGCGCGGCGGGAGCTCGCCTCGTGAGCTTCGCGAATCGGAGGATCCACCCTGCATTCGTGATCGCCGGCGCGATCTTCGTCGTGCTTCTTTGCGCGGCCGCGGTCCGCGCCACGCCGTCGATCCTGATCGTGCCGCTCGAACGCGAGTTTGGCTGGAGCCGCGCCGTCCTCTCCTCGGCGGTATCGGTCAACCTGGTTCTCTACGGCCTCGTGGGCCCCTTCGCCGCGGCGCTGATGGAGCGGTTCGGCATCCGCCGCACGGTCCTCGTCTCGCTGGCGGTGATCTGCGCGGGCGTCGCCCTCACATCGCAGATGCGCTCGAGCTGGCAGCTGGTCCTCACCTGGGGAATCCTGGTGGGCCTCGGCACCGGGACGACCGCCATGGTGCTCGGCGCCACCGTGGTCAGCCGCTGGTTCGTCTCCCGCCGCGGCACCGTGATGGGGGTGCTCACCGCGAGCACCGCCACCGGACAGATGCTCTTCCTTCCCCTCGAGGCCCACGTCGCCGAGCACCAGGGCTGGCGCGCGGTCACGCTCGTGGTCGCCTCGGTCGTTGCCCTGCTGCTGCCGCTGGTGGCGCTCCTCGTGCGCGATCGTCCGTCGGATCTGGGAGTGCTTCCCTACGGAGCGCTTCCGGGGAAGGCGCCGGAAGCGCAATCGCGCGAGAACCCGCTCGCCAACGCCATTCGCGTGCTGCGGGAGAGCGCGCGCAAGACCGACTTCTGGCTCCTCGCCGGCAGCTTCTTCGTCTGCGGCGCGAGCACCAACGGCCTGGTCGGCACGCACCTCGTTCCGGCCTGCATGGACCACGGCATCCCCGAAGTGCGCGCCGCCGGCTTGCTGGCGATGATGGGCGTATTCGATCTCGTCGGCACCACGGCCAGCGGCTGGCTGTCGGATCGATTCGATTCGCGCAAGCTCCTCTTCTGGTACTACGGCCTGCGCGGGCTCGCGCTGCTCTGGCTGCCGCAAGCGTTCGAAGCCCAGGTGCTCGGGTTGCCGCTGTTCGCCGTCTTCTACGGCCTCGACTGGATCGCCACGGTCCCGCCGACGGTGCGTCTGACCACCGAAGCCATCGGTGTCCGCGATGCGCCGATCGCGTTCGGCTGGATCGTCGCCTCGCACCAGATCGGAGCGGGCATCGGCGCGCTTGGAGCGGGCGTGATCCGCTCGAGCCTCACCACCTATACGCCGGCCTGGGTGGTGGCGGGCGCGATCTGCCTCCTCGCGGCGCTGGTGGTCTTGCGGATCGGACGGCGGATGCCGCGTGCGGAGCTGGCCCCGGCCGCCGGCGAGGCGTGAAACAAATAGTCCCTGAGCCGCCTTCGGCGGCCGCGACTAAACGCTCTTCGGCGACGACGCCAGCGTCGGTTGCGCCGGCACCGAGACAGCTGCGTCCTTGCCGGATTGCGGCAGCTTCATGGTGCGCAGCACGAAGAAGGCGATCGCCGCAGCGCTCAGATCGAAGACAATCGCGATGGCGAAGACGCCGGCCCAGCCGATCCTCGGGAGCGTGAACTTCGCGGCAAAGGGCGTCCAGATCCCCGGGACGACGGTGAGCGCAACGCCATACGCGACGAGAGCCAGGCCGATGCCGAAGAGGATGTCGTGGCTCTTGCGGCGCCAGTCGAGGCGAAGAACGGTTGGCGCGAGGAAGTGCGAGAAGAACGCCAGCGCCCCGCCCAGCAGCAGGAGCACGTCGGCGCGAAAATCGAAGGCCTTCCCCGCGGCAAGCGCCGAGCCGATCGGCACGAACACCGAGGCGGTGCCCTTGGCCGTATAGAGGAATCCATAGTTCTGCGTCGCGTGTTTACGACCGAAGAAATCCCCGCAGATGGCCGGCATCAGCGAGTAGATCTCGCCCCAGCCGAAGAAGGTGAACGCGCTGAAGACCACGAACAGCTTCGGGTTCGGCGCGAACTTGATGAGCAGGAAGATGGCCAACGCCTCCAGCGTGAACGCTATCGTCATCGTCAGCTCGCGGCCGATGTGGTCCGAGATCCACCCCCAGACCGGCCTGCAGAGTCCGTTCAGCACGCGATCCGCGGAGAGGGCGAACTGCAGCGCCGGCAACGTGAACCAGAGAAAGGTGATCGGCACCTTGTCGACGTTGAACGAGACGGCCATCGGGTTCAGCTGGGCCGTCGCCATCAGGCCGCCGGTCGCAACGAGCGTCATCATTAGATACAGCACCCAGAACTGGGACGTCGCGGCCATCTGCCCGGAGGGGACCTCCGTCGATGTCTGGCGCTTCTTCACTTCCTGGCCCTGCGGCGCGCGCGCCCAGGCGTGTGGCAACCAGCCGGGGGGCGGAGCCTCGAGGAACAGCGCGGCCACGATCACGACCGCTCCCTGGATCAGGCCCCAGTGGGTGAAGGCATGCTGGTACCCCGCCGTGTCGATCATGTTCGCGATCGGATAGACGGTTAGCGCCGAACCAGCGCCAAAACCCGCAGCCGTCAGTCCCGCCGCGAGTCCGCGATGATCGGGGAACCATTTGAGCGCGCTGCCGATCGCAGTGCCGTACACCACTCCCGCGCCCAGACCGGCGACCGCGTACGCCAGGTACAGCGCGGTGAGCGATTCCGCCTTGCCGCTGCCAACCCATCCCAGGCCCGCGCAGACGCCGCCGATCATCACCAGCAGCCTCGGACCGAACTTGTCCACCAGCCATCCCTCGAACGGCACGAGCCAGGTCTCGAGGAGAACGAAGACCGTGAAGGTGACCTGGACCGCAGCCTGCTCGGCGCGCAGGTGCTTCTGCAACGGTGGCACGAACAAGGTCCAGCCGTACTGGAAGTTCGCCACCGCGACCATGCTGAGAACGCTGAAGAAGAGGATGAGCCAGCGGCTGTGCAGGAAGCGTTGGAGCTCACTGACCGGACGGGTGTGCATGGGGGGACCCTCGCGCCTCGGTGTCCTTCGCCGTGGAACTGGCTATCGGGCCAAGCGGACCGTCGGTTTTCAAGTCCGACGCGGGTCTCCCACGACGTTGGTCAGAAGGCCGGGCCTGACTGGCACGGACGAGTCAGCGCCTGGCGAGGCCTCCGCGTCACCAACTCGCGCTTCGCTGGAGCAGCGCCCGCGCTCCCTCGCCGTCCACCGGCGGGGAGAAGTAGAACCCCTGGGCCGCCGTGCACCCGACCTCGCGCAGGAAGCCGAATTGCTCCGCCGTCTCCACTCCTTCGGCGACCACGTGCGTGCCCATGTCGCGGGCGAGCGAGACGATGGTGCGGACCAGCTCCGGGGCCTGCCCGCGCGGGGAACCGCCGGTGAACAGCGAACGATCGATCTTCAACGAATCGAGCTGCAGCCGCAGCAGCGAGTTGAGCGAGCAGGCGCCGGTCCCGAAATCGTCCATGTACAGCCGCACGCCACGATCCCGAAGCTGGCCGATGCGCGCGGCATGCTCACCGCGCTGCAAGGTGCTCTCGGTCATCTCCAGCACGAGCTCTGCGGCCTCGAGGCCGTGCTCGGCGAGCACGCCGTCGATGTGCTCGAGCAGGTCGCCGTGCTCGAGCTGCCGGGAGGACAGGTTCACGTTCAGCGTAAGCGGCTGCGCTCCAGCACCCCGGCAACTGTGGAAGTCGCGGCCGGCCTGCCCGAGTAGCCAGCGTCCGATGGGAACGATCAGCCCGGTCTCCTCGGCGAGGGGCACGAAGTGCTCCGGCGCGATCAGTCCGCGCTCGGGGTGCGCCCAGCGGATCAGCGCCTCGAGGCCCTGGATGCAGCCGCGGGCGACGTCGACGATGGGCAGGTAGTGCACGCGGAACTCGTCGCGCGCCAGGGCGTTGCGCAGATCCGCCTCCAGCTCGAGCAGGTGCGGAGCGCGCTCGCGCATCGTCGCGTCGAACACCGCGGAACGGCCGCGTCCCTGCGCCTTGGCGCGGTACATCGCGGCACCTGCGTCGGCAAGCAAGTCCTCCACCCGGGTATACGCGGGCGCGCTCGAAGCGATGCCGATGCTGACGGTGACGGGAAACTCCGCTCCCGGAACCTGGAAGGGCCGTGCGACCGCCTCGTGGATGCGGCTCCCGACGATCTCCGCGGCGCCGTGCCCGGAAAGATCTTCGAGCAGCACGGCGAATTCGTCGGGGCCCAGCCGCGCGAGCAGGTCGCCTTCGTCCAGGCAGGTCTGCAGCCGCTCGACCATCTGGATGAGGACCTCGTCTCCGCCCTCGTGCCCCAGCCGCGCGTTCAGCGACCTGAACCCGTCCACATCGACGAGCAGGACCCCGATTCCGCCGCCCTCGCGGCGCCGCGCGCGCGCGAAGGAGCGCCTGAGGACGTCGATGAAATGGGCCCGGTTCGGCAGCCGGGTGAGCGCGTCGTGCAACACGCGGACCGTGGTCAGGTTCGGGTCGGTGACGTCCATCATCGAGCCCGACAGCCGCAGCGCCTTCCCCGCCGGATCGCGCGAGGCCTGCCCTCGCGACAGCACCCAGCGCCAGCTTCCGTCGTCGTGCCGCAGCCGGTGTTCGCTCTCGAATCGCGGCGCCGAGCCTTCGAGGTGCGCGCGGATACCCTTCTCCACCGAATCGCGGTCCGCGGGATGGACGCGATCGAGCCATTCCGAGGGCGTTTCGCCGCCACCTTTCATGCCGACGATCGCGCGCCAGGAATCCGACAACCAGAGCCGATCGCCGGCGAGGTCCCAGTCCCAGATCCCGTCGCCGGCGCCTTGCCAGGCGAGCGCATAGCGGTCCGGAAACGGATCCCGTTCCTTCACCAGCGCCGCATTGCCGACTTCGCGGCCTTTCTCGTCGTGCAGCGGCACGACGGTCCATTCGCAGAGGACGGACTGTCCCGATACCGTCGGCGTTTCCCGGACCAGTTGCTGGGTATCGCCGAAGGCGAGCGCCTGGCGCAGCTCCGTGCGCGCCTGCGCGCGCGTCGCGTCGCTGTCGGGAAAGACCAGCATCGAAAGCTCCCGCCCCACCGCCTCCGCATGCGGGATTCCGAAGAGCCGCTCCGCCGCCGTGTTCCAGGCCGTCACCTTCCGATCCACATCGCACAGCACGGCCGCGAACGGAGCTTGATCGAACAGCCGGGACACGGAACGCGCCCTGGGCGAAACCACGCGCGTCCGCTCGGCGTCGGGCTGCCTCTTCAGGAGATTGGAGAGGAGCGCCAGCGCGTGCTGCAGGGACGCCCGGTCTCCATCCGCGCGGCGGTACTCCTTGTCGATCTTGCGAAGCAGTCTGCGCAGATGCGGCGACGACTCGTCCTGACCCAGGGCCTCCTCGAGCTGGCGTCGGAGGCGCCTGTGCATCGTCAGACCGGCTCCCCTATGACCGGAAAATCCGCGGCGGAGATCCCGCGCCGCGTTCGTCGTTCCCGGATCCGTTTTCGGGACGAGCGTGCCCTCAGCCCGGTCGGTGCGTCCCTGCGCGATCGTTGCGCCAACACCCAATGGTTACTTTACCGTAGCGGATCTTCGGATTGCAACAATTGTGACATTTTGATTCAGCGATGCCAAAGCACGGGGTCCAGCGAGAATCGCCCCGAGCCGATAGCGAGCATCGGCAAGTAGATGCAAAGATACACGGCGGCGAGTTCATGACCGCCGACAAATGGGTCGCGTTTGACGATCACGTGTCTCGCGATGGCCACAGCGATGAGCGCGGGAAGAAAGAGCGAGTAGAGTCGCTGGATGCGAACGCTCGCGCCCCTCATCACTGCCGTCGCCGCGGCCGTTCTCGCCGCCGAAACCGATCCGGCCGGCACCGTTTTGCTGCCGCTCGGGACGGGGCAGTCAGCGCCGGTGACTGCGGCGCCCGGAGCGAACGTCCTCTGCGACGATCCGGCCGTCGTCGCGCCGGACTTCGCCGAAGACGCCGGCGACTTCGTCCTGCGCGGGTTGACCCCGGGCACCACGCTGTGTGGCGTCTGGCTCGCTGGCCAGAAGCCAGGCGGCCTCTACCGCGTGGTGGTGACGGCGAAGGCGGATGATGCCGGGGCGAAGCCCGATCTCGCAACCGATACCGGTCCCAGCGACGCGGGGACGAGGCAGAGCGGCGGGACGGACACTCGTACGGATGACGCGGGGCCGAAGCGCGGCCCCACGCCCGTGGGTGACCTGAATCATCGAGGCTGAACACATTTCCTCGAGGTGTACAGCCCAAGAACAAAATTCCTGTTCCGCCTCCGGCGGCCCAGCGATCAGGCTGCTGTCTTCGCTCTCGCCGCCTTCGACGCGGAATCCATCCGCGATGCGCCCTGGAAGAGCGCACCCTTCTCGACCACGAGCGACGCCGTCTCGAGATCGCCCCGCACCTTGCCGGAAGCACGGATCTCCACGCCGGTCTTCGCCTGGATGTTCCCGTTCACTTCGCCGTGGACGACGATCGTGCCGCAGGTGATGTTGGCATCGATCCGGGCAGCCTCGCCCACCACGAGCACGTCGTCGGTGACGATGGTGCCCACGAAGCTCGCGTCGATGCGGACCGTGCCAGCAAACGTGAGCTTGCCTTCGAACCGCACGCCGCGTCCGAGGAGCAGATCGCTGGCGGCGGGAGCGTTGGTCTTCTGGACGTTGTCTTCAGGGTACATGAGGCCTCGCTGCCGGTGGGTAGGGACCGAGCGGGCGCCCGGCACGACCGGCCCGCTGGACTCCTTACGCCCGGCGGGCGCGGCCTATTCCCTGAAGGGACGATCAGCCGCAGAGCGCCGGCGTTGACTTTGGCGCCAGCCCGGCGTGGACTCAGGACCCCCGAGCGGGAGGAACACGTGTCCGACCCCTCCGTGTATCGTCAGGAGCTGAGCCCCGTCCATTTTCTCGAGCGCGCGGGCGAGGTCTACGCCGAGCGGCAAGCGGTCGTCGACGGCGATCTGCGCCTGACGTGGCGGACGATGCGGTCGCGCGCCCGCCGTCTGGCCTCCGCTTTGCGCCGCGACGGGCTGCACAAGGGCGACCGCATCGCCTTTCTTGCGCTGAATTCAGAGCCGCTGCTGCTGGCGCATTTTGGCGTTCCGCTCGCCGGCGGCGTGCTGGTCGCGATCAACACCCGCCTGAACGCCGACGAGGTCGCGTACATCGTCGAGCACTCGGGAGCGCGCGCGATCTTCTTCTCCTCCGAGCTGCTCGCCCAGACCGCGCGCATCCCGCCCCAGGTGAAGCGGTTCGATCTCTCCCGCGACTGGGAGTCCTTCCTCGACGCCGGCAGCGACTCGCAGATCGCTCCGCCGGTCGAGAGCGAGGATGAGCCGATCACCATCAACTACACCTCCGGAACCACCGGCCGGCCGAAGGGCGTCGTCTACCACCACCGCGGCGCGTACCTGAACGCGCTCGCGATGGCGCTCGATCACCGCCTCAGCGCCGATAGCCAGTACCTCTGGACGCTGCCGATGTTCCACTGCAACGGCTGGTGCTTTCCCTGGGCGACCGCCGCCGCGGGCTCCTGCAGCGTCTGCATTCCCCGGGTGGAACCAGCGCGGGTGTGGCAGCTGTTCGGGGAAGGGGTGACGCACTTCTGCGCGGCTCCGACGGTGTGCACCATGCTGATGGCGCACCCGGCAGCTGGCAGGCTGACGCGCAGGATACGGCTGTTCACCGCCGGGGCACCGCCCTCGCCCACGTTGATCGCCCGCCTCGCCGACCTGAACTTCGAAGTCGACCACGTCTATGGGCTCACCGAGGTGTACGGTCCCTTCACCATCGCCGTCCCCGCGCCCGGCGAGGAGCGGCTGCCGCCCGGCGAGCGTGCCGCGCGCCAGGCCCGCCAGGGTTTCGCCAACGCCTGCGCGGGCGAAGTGCGCGTCGTCGACGACGAGATGAACGACGTCGCGGCCGACGGACGGACCATGGGCGAAGTGGTGATGCGAGGAAACGTGGTCATGCTCGGGTACTTTCGCGATCCGGAGGCGACCGCGAAAGCGTTTCATGGCGGCTGGTTCCACAGCGGGGATCTGGCGGTGCGACACCCTGACGGCGCGATCGAGCTGCGCGACCGGAAGAAGGACATCATCATCTCCGGCGGGGAGAACATCAGCACCATCGAGGTGGAGCAGGCGGTGGTGAGCCATCCCGCGGTGCTAGAGGCGGCGGTGATCGCGGTGCCGGACGAGAAATGGGGCGAGGTGCCGAAGGCCTTCGTCACGCTCGCCGAGGGAAAGCAGGCGTCGGCGGAGGAGATCATCCGGCACTGCAAGACCGTGCTCGCCCACTTCAAGGCCCCGCGCCAGGTCGAGTTCGGTCCGCTGCCGAAGACGTCCACCGGCAAGGTGCAAAAGTACGTGTTGCGCGACCGCGAGTGGCGCGGTCAGTCGAAACGCATCCACTAGCCGCGCCGGCCGAAGGCCGGTTAGCGGCTACTCTTGAGCGCAAACACTCGCAGGCAGGTTATGAAATGCGTTCTAACCGCTGCCGACCATAGGAAAGGCTTTGCGGCTACGCATCAGGCAGTACAAAGGTCTAGCCGAAAGGAGCTCCCATGACGTTGAAAGACATCCTCTTCGAGCGCGACGGATCGACGGCGCTGGTGACGCTGAACCGGCCGGAGCGCCGCAACGCCCTGTCGCTGCACATGCTGGAGGAGCTGACCCGCTGCTTCCGCGAGATCGGCGAGGACCAGGAGCTGCGCGTCGCCATCCTCCGCGCGAACGGTCCCGCCTTCTCGGCCGGACACGATCTCTCCGAGATGGTCGGCCGGGACGGCGGCTTCTACCGCGACCTGTTCGAGGCGTGCACCACCCTGATGGAGACGCTGCAGGCCATTCCCCAACCGGTGATCGCCCAGGTGCACGCGACAGCGACGGCCGCCGGCTGCCAGCTGGTCGCGTCGTGCGACCTGGCGGTCGCCGCAGCGGAGGCGCGCTTCGCCACTCCAGGCGTGAAGATCGGCCTGTTCTGCTCGACCCCGATGGTAGCGCTCAGCCGCGCCGTCGGGTCGCGCAAGGCGATGGAGATGCTGCTCACCGGGGAGGCGATCTCCGCTGAGGAAGCCCTCGCGGCCGGACTCGTCACCCGGGTCGTCCCGGCGGCCGAGCTGGCGGCGACGGCGCGGGCGATGGCAGCGAAGATCGCCTCCTCCAGCGCCTACGTGGTCGCGATCGGCAAGGCGGCGTTCTACAGGCAGCTGCAGATGCCGCAGCCGCTCGCGTACGACTACGCGCAGGATGTGATGACGATGAATGCGGCGGCAGCGGACGCGCAGGAAGGGATGAAGGCATTCCTGGAGAAGCGCGCGCCGAGGTGGTGCGGAAGGTGAGCCTGTACAGCCTCAAAACAATAGCCGCATACCCGCGCCTTCGGCCCTTCGGCGCGGGAGTGGCTAGCTCGCCCGCGCCTTCGGCACCCGCCCCATCAGGTAGAACTCGTCGTTGGGCCGCATCCCGGTCGCGTTCGCGATCCGATTGCTCATCCCGAAGAACGCTGCGATCGAGGCGATGTCCCACCCGTCCTCGTCGGTGAACCCCTCCTCCCGCAGGCGCGCGAAGTCCGCTTCCTCGATCTCGCCCGAGCGCAGCGCGACCTTCATCGCGAAGTCGAGCATCGCGCGCTGCCGAGGCGAGATGTCCGCCGTCCGGTAATTGGTCGCCACCTGATCCGCGAGGAGCGGCTGCTTCTCGTAGACGCGCACCAGGGCCCCGTGGGCGACCACGCAGTAGTTGCAGTCGTTGGCCGCGCTGGTCGCCACGACGATCATCTCCCGCTCGCCTTTGCTCAGGCCGCCGCCCTCCTTGACCATCAGGGCGTCGTGATAGGCGAAAAAGGCGCGGAATTCGTCGGGCCGCCGCGCGAGCACCATGAACACGTTGGGCACGAAGCCCGCCTTCTCCTGCACCGCGAGGATCCGCGCCCGCACGTCGTCGGGAAGCTCCTCGAGCTTGGGGACGGAAAAGCGCGAGATCGGCGGGGGCGATTTGGACGAGGTCTGCGCCATGCGGCCATTCTAACGCCGCCCGTCCTCACTCCTCGGGTACTTCCAGCAGGAACTGGAGTACCGCCACCTCGTCGCGCCGCAGCGCCGCGTGCGGGTGTTCGCGCCGGTTCGGCCGCGGCGACGAAGCCGACGGGAGCGGCGGAGTCAGGCCCATGAAGTAGGCGCGCACCAACCCTGGGTGGACGTAGTATTTGCGACAGACCGCGCGCGTGTTTCCCAGCCGATCGGCGACGGTGTCGATGGCGCGCACCACGCTGCGCTCCGCCTCACGCCGGCTGCTCGCGGGGCCGATCGCGCAAAGGTGCCTTGCGGCGAGCATGGTCCCCGCCCAGGTGCGGAAGTCCTTTGCGGTGATGTCGCGGCCGGTAGTCTCGCGCAGATACGCGTTCACGTCGTCGGAGGAGATGGTCTGCCGCTTGCCCCGGGCGTCGACGTACTGGAACAGCTCCTGGCCGGGGAGATCCTGGCACTGCTGCACGATGCGGGCGAGGCGCCGGTCGGTGATCGCCACCTGGTGATTGACGCCGCTCTTGCCGCGAAAGGAGAAGTAGAGCTTCGACCCTTCGATCTGCACGTGCCGCCCGCGCAGGGTGGTGAGACCGAACGAGCGGTTCTCGCGCGCGTATTCGTCGTTGCCCACCCGGATCAGCGTCTTGTCCAGCAGCCGCACCACCGTGGCGAGGATCTGGCGGCGGCTGAGGTCGTGTGCGCGCAGATCGCGCTCCACCCGTTCGCGCACGTCGGGCAGGATCTCGCTGAACTCGAGCATGCGGCGGAACTTCGACTTGTCGCGCGCGTCCCGGTACCAGGGATGGTAGCGGTACTGTTTTCGCCCGCGCGCGTCTCGCGCCGTGACCTGGATGTGACCCCGGGGATCGGGGCAGATCCAGACGTCGGTCCACGCCGGCGGAATCACCAGGGACCGGATGCGAGAGCGCTCGCCGGCGTCGCGGATGCGGGTGCCGTCGGGCGCGAAGAACACCCATCCCTTCCCGGCCCGTTGCCGGCGGATGCCGGCGACGCCGTCGGTGACGTAGCTGAGGCCGGCGCTCGTTGCCGCCTCGCGATGCTCCTGGACGCGCAGCGACAGCATCGACGTCCGGGATGTAGCACGGGCGTTTCACCAGTCTTCTTTTTCGAACCGCATTCCCGTCTGCGCGGCTAACCACCCGATATCAGCCATGGCGGCTGGATTCCCACATGTAAGGACCACTGTGGGCGCAGGGTCGACCCTCTTCTGCAGCAGCTCGAGCGGGCGGTTTCGCGGAAACGTGGGCGCGGTCGCGACGGACGGTTCCTTGGAAGGAAACCCGAAGACCTGGCGCAGCAGGTTGCTCGCGCGGCCGGTGCCGACCTGCGGATCGGCGAGGTCGCGCGTCGAGGGCCGGCTCACCGAGGGCACGTAGACGAAATCGAACGTGTTCGAGGCCTCGATGTCGAGCAGCTCCTGGTGGTACGCGAGCTCTTCGTGCGTGCGGTTCGCATGGAAGAGCGTGTACCGGGCCGGCGGCGCCTTGCCGCTGCTCGCGTCGCGGTGGAGCTGCTTGAGCATGGAAACGAAGGGCGCGAGGCCGGTGCCCGTTCCCACCATCAGGACGTGCTCGAAGTCCGCCGCGCGCTTGGCCAGGGTGAAATCCCCCACGATGCGCTCTACGTAGGCGAGCCGGTCGTTCTGCTGCGATTCGATCCCTCTGAAGAGCGACTCGGTGAACCGGCCCAGCACTCCGTCCTGTCCCTGCTCGAGCACGACGTAGAACTCGAGGTAGTTCTCCACCGCCGTCTCGAACGGAGCCGAGGAGATCGAGTACGAGTGGGTGACCGGACCCCGCTTCTGCTTTCCCTCTGCATCGAGATCCGGCACGTACCGGATCTGATCTCCGTCCTTGACCTTGCGCGTGAGCAGGCAGTCGTCCCGGCGGAGCGCGATGTACTGGCCGGCTTCGTAAGACGGAAATCGCGCGCCGTCGCGGGCGACGACGCGGAAGAGCGACAGGGTGTGCGACAGCCTGCGCCATTCGACGATCCGTCCCGACTTCATCTCGGCCATCGTTTCCTCAGGTCTCTTGGAGTTGGAGCTGGAACAGTGAGACGGGATCGGAGGACGCGTCCAGATTCCTTTCGCCGCTGTAGGAGAAGCCGAGCTTCCGCAGCAGCCGGATCGATGCCGTGTTTCTTTTCGACACGAAGGCGACGATCCTCGGAGCGCGCAGCATGCGTCTGACCAGATTCAGGACCGCCGAGGCGGATTCGAGCGCAAATCCGCGTGACCAGAATTCGGGGAGGAACGCGTACCCGAGATCGATGTCGAGGAATCCGTCGCGCTTGAGCGCGCCGCACATCCCGATCGGCTGCAACGAAGGTTTGAGCTCCACCAGATAGAGCCCGTGCCCATGGCGCTGATAGCTCGCGATCGGTCCTTCGAGCAGGTAGCGCGCCGCCTGCTCGAGCGTCCGCACGCCACGGTCGGCGATGTTCTCGATGAACGAGGGCTCGTTGAGCAGCCGCAGCGCGAACGCGGCGTCGGAAGCCGTGAACTGGCGCAGCACGAGGCGCTCCGTTTCGGCAACGCGCGACCCGTCGGCGAAAGGCGTCGGAGCAGGCATCTGCGGAGGACCTATTAGCAGAGCCCGACCGCGGGCGGGTGGGCCGCGCATAACGTCTCCGCGCGCCTCACCCGTGCCGCTCCTTGTCGGAATTCCGACACG
>MNFJ01000186.1 GCA_001918155.1 Deltaproteobacteria bacterium 13_1_40CM_4_68_19 | reverse complement strand
GGCCACCCCCCCGAGGATCAGCGCGAGCGCGCCGATCGCGCGCGGCGCGACGCTCTCCCCGGCGACGGCGGCGCCGAGGCCGACCGCCACGACGGGGTTCACATAGGCGTAGCTCGCCGCCAGCGTGGGGCGAACGCGCGAGAGCAGATACTGGTAGGCGCTGTATCCGACGATCGAGCCCGCCACGATCAGATACGCGAGCGCCAGCGTCGCCCGCGCGGTCGGCACGGCAGAGACGCGCTCGCCGTGGAGCACGGCGAAGAGGAGCAGCACCATTCCTCCGGCCAGCATCTGCGCCGCGCTCGCCATCAGCCCCTTCGGCAGCGGCAGGCGGCGGCTCCAGATCGAGCCCAGCGCCCAGCTCGCGCAGCTCACCGTCAGGACCGCGGCGCCCGCGGGGCTGGCGCGCAGGTCGCCCCCGGTCTGGAGGATGGCCACGCCGGCGAGACCGATCGCGAGCCCGGCCCATTCGCCCCGGGAAGGCCAGCGCCCGAACAGCCCGGCCACGAGCGCGACCCAGAGCGGCACCGAGGCGATGGCGACGGCGGCGACGCCGGAGCTCACCCATTGTTCGGCGATCACGACGCACGCGTTCGCGCACACCAGCAGGCTCCCCACGATCAGCGAAGATCGCCACTCCGTCCGCGTCGGCGGCGGCGCGCCGCGCGCGCGTACGAAGGCATACGTGACCGCCCCTGCGATCACGAAGCGCAAGCCGGCGAGCATCAGCGGCGGATACCCCTGGAGCGCGATGCGGATGGCCAGGAACGTCGAGCCCCAGATCACGTACAACGAACCGAGGGCGAGCAGGACGCGCGTGCGATCGTTCTTCATGGTGCGCGATCAGATGCAGGAGGCGGCCGAGCGATCCAGCCACAGGCGGACCTCGAATCGCCGGGACAACTGTACTGGTCGATGTATGGGTCTGGACGGACTGTACCTACTCGTCGATGCTCTGCTGCGCCTTGGCGGCCTCGAGCAGCAGATCGACGAGCTTGTCGGCGAGGAGCTTGTTGCCCGGCAGCGCCTCCTGGTACGTGCGCCGCACGGCCGCCTCGCGGCGTGGATCGAGCACCGCCCGACCGGTCTGGCGTTTGGAGTCCCCGATCACCTTCGCCACCTCGAGCCGGCGCTGGACCAGAACGCCGAGATCGTGATCGATGGCGTCGACCCAGGCGCGAAGTTGCGCGAGCGGCAGGCGCGCGTCGGGATGCAGCGCGAGGTTTCGGGCCAGCTCGGCGAAGCGCGTCGGCACCAGCGCCTGCTCGGCATCGGAGAGAGCGCGCGCGGGGTCGTCGTGGACCTCGACGATCAGGCCGTCCGCTCCCGCGGACCAGGCCGCCCGCGCCAGCCCTTCGACCAGGTCCGCGCGCCCGGCGGCGTGCGAGGGGTCGGCGATGATCGGCAGGTGCGTCAGCGACCGGGCCGCGAGCATCCCGCCGACGTCGAGGGTATTGCGGGTCGCGGTCTCGAACGTGCGGATGCCCCGCTCGCACAGGATCACCCGGAGCTCTCCCGCCGCCATGATGTACTCGGCGGCGCCGAGCCATTCGTCCACGGTGGAACCCGCGCCGCGCTTGAGCAGGACCGGCCTGCCGGCGCGCCCGGCCGCGCGGAGCAGGTCGAAGTTCTGCATGTTGCGGGCGCCGATCTGGAGGACGTCCGCCTTCTCCGCGACCGCCTTCACGTGATCGACCGCCATCACCTCGGTGACCACCGGCAGCCCGTTGGCCTTCCCGGCGGCGACCAGCCAGTCCAGGGCTTCCAGCCCATGGCCCTGGAACGCATACGGGTTCGTGCGCGGCTTGAAGATGCCGCCGCGCAGAGCGGTGGCGCCGCAGGAGGCGACCTCGCGCGCGATGCGCATCACCTGCTCCGGGCTCTCGACGGAACAGGGGCCGGCGATCACTGCTCGCGCGCCCGCGCCAAGCCGCAAGGGCCCGACTTCCACGACGGTGGGCGCCCTGCGTGCGGTGGCGTGCGGGAGCGACTTGACCACCGGCTCGGTCCCCTGCTTCGGCGGCGTGATTTTCGCGGCGTGCGCCGCCGGCTGCCCGAGCGAGATCACCTGCACGTCTCGCACCGGGGCCAGCGCCTGCAGCCGCGCGGCATCGGCGCCGAGCACCCACATGCGGACCGGATACTCGGCGGTCCCGGCCAGGGGCAGGAGCGTCGCGCCGGTGAGGACGTCGAGGCGGCCGGTCGCCGTCATGCTGCTCGTGCGCAGGAAAGCGAGCGAAACCTGCGCGCGCGCATGATCCGCCATGCGCAGATGGACGAAACGCGTCCCGTTCTGCTCCTTGTCGGACACGTCCTCTTCCAGCACTTCGAGGCCGTACCGCTCCGCGGCGCGCCGCGAGCAGACGGCCGCGTCCGTGGAAGCGTCGTGCGCGACGATCTGCGCCGCACCGGCGGTGTCGTAGCAGACGACCCGCTCGATCCCCATCTGCGCGAGGCGGTGCGTGCACTGCCGCAGCGCGGCCGGATGCGACCAGGCCCGCTTCACCGCGGCCAGTGGCGTTCCAGGCCGGGCCGCCAGCGAGAGGCGCACCGGTACGCTGGTGATGGCCACCGCCACCAGCTCCAGACCCTCGACCACGAAGGCGGCGAAGGGCTCCAGCGCCTCGGTGATGGCGCCGACCACCGCGTTCTCCATCGGGAGGACGGCCTCGTCGATGTCGCCGTCGCGCAGCGCCTCGAGCAGCTTCTCGAAGCTGGCGAACCCGCGAGGAATGCCGCCGTGCGCGGCCGCGGCCACTTCCCCGTACGCCCCTGGCTCGCCCTGATATCCGACCGTCAGGTCGATGTCCTTCGTCTTTGCAGCAGCTTCCCGATCGCCGATTTCCCGCAGCACGACTGGCCTCCGAAAGGCACTTCTATCAGTCTCTCCAGAGGGGGGCACGACTTCATGTACCCACCCGGGCCCGGGACACCATCTTAACTGTATCAGGCGAGCGTCACACCGCATGCTATGCTGGACGCGATGGCGTCCGAAGACGAGCCGCTCTTGCGGCAGCTCTGGCACGCGGATCTCGCCGCGGACCCGTTCGCCGCCGTCTTTCGCAAGCACTTCGCCGCCTTGCGCGCGGCGCACCAGGCGCAGCCCGCGGAGGGAGTGCTGATCGCCGCCGTCGACGGGAACGGCGTCTTCGACGCGCATGCGCACCTGCGCCTGCCGCCCTCCGGGATCGCGCACCTCATCGTCGGGCGCCACGAGCGCTGCGACGTGGTCCTCCCGCGCGACCAGGACGTGTCGTTGCGACACATGCTCCTGCGCGCGACGCGGGGCCCGCAGGGCCAGCTTCACCTGCGGGCGATCGATCTGCGCTCGCGCTGCGGGCTCTTGTCCGAGGACGGGAGGCGCTGCGAGGCGATCGCCAGCCGCGGCCCGCTCTTCCTGCGGATCGCGAGCTACGTCTTGTTCCTCCTTCCGACCGGACCTTCGGTCAGGCCCTGGTCACACGACGCCGACGAGACCTGGCGCGGGTTCACCCCGCGCGACCAGGAGGTCCTGCCGCCGCCGCAGCCGCTCAAGTCGCGTGCGGCACCCTCGCCCGGAGCGGTGAAGCTCGCCACCATCACCATCCAGTCCAGCTCGCCGCAGGCCGGCGACCTCACCTCCACGCACGCTGTCTGGAGCGATCAGCTCGAGCGCGGCATCCTGGTCGGCCGCGACGATCGGTGCAGCCACGGCGGCGTCGACGAAGGCAACCTCTCGCGCGTTCATCTCGTGCTGCTCAGCGTGGACGACGAGGTCTGGGCCATCGACACGGCGAGCACCAACGGAACGCGCGTGCTCGACGGCGCTCCGTTTCGCCAGCTGCTGCTCTCCGGGGAGACGCAGCTGGTCCTGGCCGACGCCCTCAGCCTGCGTTGGTCGCCCGCTCTGCACGCCGCCCGTGCGTAACTTCCGTGCATGGCACGGAAGAATGGCAGGGAGAAAGGCAACCGGCAGGTCGGCTATGCGGTGATCGGGCTGGGGCACATCGCCCAGGCCGCCGTGTTGCCGGCATTCGCTCACGCACACAATGCGAAGCTCGTCGCGGTCGTGTCCGGCGACGCGCAAAAGCGGGCCAGGCTGGCGCGCAAGTACCGCTGCGACGCCTACGACGTGCGCGATCTCGATGAGGTCCTCGATCGTCCCGACGTCGACGCGGTCTACGTCGCCGAGCCGAACGACAGGCACGTCAACTTCGGTCGGCGGCAAGGAGAAGGTACGGAAGTTCAAGGCCGCCGATCAGTTCGCCCCGGAGCTGATCGCCTTCTCGAAGGCGATCCTCGAGGGCACCGACGTGGAGCCGGACGGCGAGGAGGGCCTGCGGGACGTGCGGGTGATCGTGGCGTCGTTGAAGAGCGCGCGGGAGGACCGTCCACTCACGCTCTCGTGGCCCCCGCGCAAGCGGCGGCCGGAGCCGTCCGACCGGATCTACCGTCCGCCGGTGCGCGAGCCCCATCTCGTTGGGGTGGAGGCGCCGACGCTGGAGTGATGAGAGCGAGGCCCGGGCTTTGCCCGGGCCCGACGATCACCGCGCCGCGCAGCGGATGGTGACTCCCTGCGGGTTGTAGAGCTGCAGGGTCAGGAACTGCACCAGACCTTGCGGGAACGGAGTCTCCGTATGGATCTCGGCCCATCCCTGCGGACAGATCTTCGACAGATCGTACGGTCCGCTCAACTCCGCCAATCCGTAGATGAGCCCGCTGTGCCACTTGTTGTCGTACTCGATCGGCGTTGCGCCTACCGGTCTTCCGTTCCTCACGGTCATGCGCCAGCAGCCCGTCAGGACAAGGGCGAAGATGAGCACGATGCGCTTCATCGCTTCACCTCCGCGAAGGCGACCAGCTTGCCGTCCTCGTCTAGCTCGAGCTGTATCGCGCGACCGTCCGACGCGCAGGTCACGTACACCTTCCGCGGCGCGTAGATGCCGAGCGTCAAGAGCGTCACGATCCCGGTTCCGAAGTTGCCCCCCGTCACCACCTGCGCCACGCGACCGTCGGGACAGAACTGTTTCACGTCCATTTCCTGCTCGTTGACGAGGCCCCAGAGCCAGAAGTCGAGCCACTTGTCCTGCTCCATGCCCTTCACCGCGTTCGGGTCGCGGATGAAGGTCGCCTTGTAGCAGCCTGCTGCGCCGAGCAGAACGGCGAGCAGCGCTGCGCTTCCCAATCGTTTCATTTCCCCTCCCCAGTGCCGTGAGACAGCGCCCGCTTCTTATCATTTCCATTCGATGCGCACGATCGTCAGCTCCACGTCGCCCGCGGGCCGGCGCACGACGACCGCGTCGCCTTTGCGCTTGCCGAGCAGCGCGCGCCCGAGCGGCGCCTCGTAGCTGATGCGTCCCGGCCCGAGCGACACGTCGAGCTCGTCGCCTCCGACGATCTGGTATGTCGTGCAGGCGCCAACCTCGTCCTCGACCGTCACCGTGGCGCCGAAGAAGACGCGGTCCGTCCTCGGCCGGGTGGCGGGGTCGACGACGTCATATTCCTCGAGCTGTTTCTGCAAGCGGTGGATCTTCGCGTCGATCTCGCGGAGCTTCTTCTTTCCCAGCTTGTACTCGTAGTTCTCGCTCCGGTCGCCGTGCGCCGCGGCCACCGAGACTTCGTGCGTGACTCGCGGACGCTCCTCGTAGAGAAGCCGGCGGAACTGCTCGCGCAGCCTCTCGAATCCCGCCCGCGTGATGTACTTCTTCACGGCTTTCTGTTGCCCGAACGGGGCGGTGCTGGCAACTTTGCACCGTGTCGACTGCGGTCACCCAGGGGATCCGTGTCACCGTGAAGAGCCGGTACCTGCCGGAGCAGTCCGGGCCAGGTCGCTGGGCGTTCGCTTATACGGTCCGCATCGAAAACCTGGGGACCGTGGCCGCCCAGCTGCGCAGCCGCCACTGGATCATCACAGACGGTAACGGCAAACGCGAGGAAGTGAAAGGCGACGGGGTTGTGGGGAACCAGCCGGTGCTCCGGCCCGGCGAGAAGTTCGAGTACACCAGCGGGGCAGTGCTGCAGACGCCGCACGGATCGATGCGGGGGACGTACCGGATGGTGACCGAGGACGGGCGGCAGTTCGACGCGGAGATCGCGGCGTTCCCGCTCACGCAGCCCGGCAGCCTCAACTAGAGGCGGGCCTTGCTGGACTGGCTGCGACGCCGTCGTCGGGCAGTTCAACCGGGTGAACCAGCGGGGCCCGGGACAGTTCAACCGGGTGAACCAGCGGGGCCCGGGACAGTTCAACCGGGTGAACCAACGGGGCCCGGGCAGTTCAACCGGGTGAACCAACGGGGTCCCGCGGCGGTTCAACCGGGTGAACCAGCGGGGCCCGGGCAGTTCAACCGGATGAACCAACGGGGCCCAGGCGGTTCAACCGGGTAACCAGCGGCGCCGGGGCAGTTCAACCGGGTGAACTGCCCGGCGTTTCCGCCGGGCTGTCGCGGCCATCGCAAGCGCCAGCGCCAACCCGATCAGCGGCTTCGCCGCGCCAGCGGATGCGCATCCACCAGCGCCACCGCTGGAATTGCGCACCTGGACCCGGACCGGAGCGGTGCTGGTCGAGCTGTCGAGATCGTCCACGGCAACTGCCATGAGATCGTGGGCGCCCTCGGCGACCTCGGTCGTGTCCCAGGAGAAGGTCGCGGTGGTGCCCGTGGCCTTCGCCGAGAGCAGCGACGATCTGGGAGGCAAGCCATGAACTTCGAATGGCGGATCGGATCTTCCTTCTTCCCGACTACCGCGGCGCGCGGCCACGACGATCTGCTGATGGGAACTCCATGAAAGGGCTGAGTTTCACGCCGAACTTGCACTCGCGTCACGCTCCCGTCACAAATGCCGGGGTATGACCCGGGATGTGCACCCGCGCATCCTGATTGTCGAGGACGAGAAAGACATCGTCCAGGTGCTGGAGTTTGCCTTGCGGCAGGCGGGGTTCGAAACGGTCTCCGCGCGCGACGGCGGCGAGGCCTTCGCTCGCATCCGGGAGAAGGCGCCGGACGCAGTGATCCTCGATCTGATGCTTCCTGACATCTCCGGCACGGAGATCTGCCGCCAGCTCAAGGGAAACGCGCGAACTGCTACGGTGCCCGTGATCATGCTGACCGCGCGCAGCGAAGAAGTCGATCGCGTCGTCGGTTTCGAGCTGGGCGCGGACGACTACATCACCAAGCCCTTCTCGGTGCGTGAGGTGGTGCTGAGGGTAAAAGCCATCCTTCGCCGGGGCGTCGCCGGCGAGGCGCCGCCGCGCGAGCAGGTGGGTCCCATCCGCCTCGACACCGAGGCGCACCGCGTGTTCGTCGACAGTCAGGAGGTCGACCTGACCGCCTTGGAGTTCCGCCTCCTCGAGACCTTCATGGCGCGTGTCGGCCGGGTCCAGACCCGCGAGCAGCTCCTGCGCGATGTCTGGCAAATGACCGGCGAGTTGCAGACCCGGACGGTCGACACTCACGTCAAGCGCCTGCGCGAGAAGTTGGGCAGCGGCCGCGACCTGATCGAGACTGTGCGCGGGCTCGGATACCGCATGTCCGATCCCGCGGAGAAGTAGATGCCGATCTTCGGCCGCAAGCCGACGCTCGCCGAGGCCGTGGACAAGATCCGCGCCGAGCTGCAGGCGGGGACGCTGCCCGGTGAGGTGCTCGACGAGCTGCGCCGCCGCGATCAGCCCGTGGTCTCCGGCGGCCGCGAGCCACCGGGCCTGCAGGAGATGCTGGAGGCGGTCCCCGGCGCCGCTGCCCTGCTGGAGGTGGGCGGCCGCATGGTGGCGCGCAACGCAGCGATGATGCGCCTGCTCGGGCGCGCTTCCACCGTTCTGGAGACGACCCGCAGCGCGGAGCTGCAGGACGTGTGCGCGCGCGGGCTGGCGGGATGGCCGCAGCGGCGCGAGCTGACGCTGCCCGCGCTGGACCTGATGGTGGAGGCCCACGTCACGCCGCTCTCGCACGCGCGGGCGCTGTTGGTCCTGCGGGACCTCACCGCCGAGCGCCGCGCCGATCGCGTCCGGCGCGACTTCATCGCCAACGCGTCGCACGAGCTGCGCACGCCGGTCACCGCCATTCGCGGCGCAGCCGAGACCCTGCTGGACGGCGGCCTCGACCTGCCCGAGCAGGCGCGCGAGTTCGTCAGGATGATCTCCCGGCACGCCGCCCGGCTGACGCGGCTGACGGACGATCTGCTCGATCTCTCGCGGCTGGAGACCGGCGCTTGGAAGCCGCAGGTCGGGCCAGTCCAGCTTGCTCCGCTCGCCGACTCGGTGCTCGATCTGTTCCGCAAGAGCGCCGGCGAAAAGGGCATCGTGCTCGATGCGGACGTTCCGGAGCGGCTGCGGGCGACGGCCGATCGCCGCGCGCTCGAGCAGATCCTCGTCAACCTGCTGGACAATGCCGTCAAGTTCACTCCCCAGGGCGGGCGAGTGACGCTTCTCGGCGACGGTCTCGGTCCGGCGGTGATGCTGTCGGTCGTGGATACGGGTCCCGGCATCGAGCCGCAGCATCAGGCGCGCATCTTCGAGCGCTTCTACCGCGCTGACGCCGGCCGCTCGCGCGAGCTCGGGGGAACCGGGCTCGGGCTCGCCATCGTCAAGCACCTCGCGCAGGCGATGAGCGGGGAGGCGGGGCTGGAAAGCTCGCAGAATGGCTCGCGATTCTGGGTGCGGCTGCCGAGCGGCTGACCCCCACGGGTCCGGGGTTGTCACGCGCTTGTCACAAAAGGCGTGTAAAGGGCCGCATGCTCGAAAAATTGATGCCGCGGTCGGACGCGTTTTTCGACGACTTCGACGCGCAGGCCGACGCAACCGTACGCGGCGCGCGCCTGCTCCTCGCGCTTTTCGAAGACTTCAGCGACATCGAGCGGAAGGTCGCCGCCATCAAGGAAGTCGAGCACGAAGGCGACAACATCGCGCACCGCGCGTTCGAGCGCCTTCACCGCCAGTTCATCACCCCGTTCGATCGCGCGGAGATCCACCGCCTGCTCGGCCGGATCGACGACGTGCTCGATCTCACCGACGCGACGGCGGAAAAGCTGCTCCTCTACGAGGTGGGCCTGGTCCCGCAGGCGGCGAAGGACCTGGCGCGCATCCTCGTGCCGGCGACGGAAAAACTGCGCGATGCCGTCCGGCAGATGCGCGAGATCAAGAACCCGGCGCAGATCCTCGCCTCTTGCCGTCAGATCAAGACGTACGAGAGCGACGCGGACGCGTTGGGCCGCGCGGCCATCGCCGCGCTGTTCAAGAGCGGCGCCGACCCGCTCTCGATCATGAAGTGGAAGGAAATCTACGACTTGATGGAGACGGCCACCGACCGTTGCGAGGATGTGGCCAACGTGATCGAAGGCGTGGTGCTGGAGCACGCCTGATGCTCGCGATCGTCATCCTGCTCATCGCCCTGGCGCTCGTCTTCGACTTCATCAATGGCTTCCACGACGCGGCGAACTCCATTGCCACCGTGGTGTCGACGCGGGTGCTCTCGCCCGGCATCGCCGTCGTCTGGGCTGCCTTCTTCAACTTCATCGCCGCCTTCGGCGGTGGTGTGAAGGTGGCGAACACCATGGGCAAGGGCGTGATCCAGTTCGAGATGCTCAAGTCGCAGGGCACCGCGATGGTGCTGAGCGTGATCTTCGCCTCGCTGGTGGGCGCCATCCTCTGGAACCTTCTCACCTGGTGGTGGGGCCTTCCCTCGTCGTCGTCCCATGCGCTGGCGGGCGGCCTGATCGGCGGCACCCTGCCGGCGCTCGGCGTCGAGGGGCTGGTGGCCGAAGGAATTCTCAAGATCGCCCTCTTCATCGTGCTCTCGCCGTTGATCGGGATGGCGCTCGGAACCGTCGCCATGATGGTCGCGACCTGGATCGTCCATCGCCGCGCACCTTCCCAGGTCGACAAGTGGTTCCGCCGCCTGCAACTCCTCTCCTCCGGGATCTTCTCCTACAGCCACGGGACCAACGACGCGCAGAAGACCATGGGGATCATCGCCGTGGTCCTCTACGGGACCATCTGGGCGAATCGGCCGTTCGGGGTCCCGTTCTGGGTTATCCTCATCTGCCACGCAGCCATCGGGCTCGGGACCGCGTTCGGCGGGTGGCGCATCGTGCGCACGATGGGACACAACCTGACCAAGCTGCAGCCCATCGGCGGCTTCTCCGCGGAGACCGGCGGCGGCGTGACCATCCTCGCCATCTCCAGGCTGGGCATTCCGGTGAGCACGACGCATACGATCACGGGAGCGATCGTCGGGGTCGGCGCGACCAGGGGCACGCGGGCGGTGCGCTGGGGAATCGCGGGACGCATCGTCTGGGCGTGGGTGCTGACGATCCCGGCGGCAGGGGCGGTGGCGGCGGCGGTGTTCGTCGCGACGCGCTCGCTGCTCGCGCTCATGTAGCTCGATCCGGCCCCGCGCAGGTCCACCGACAGGCGCGTGCATCGTCCGCCGTCGACGCACTCGGGTGGATAGGTTTCGCCATGCTCCCACTGCGGCCTACGCGCGGAAACTTGCCCGGCCGAGAGCCCTCCGACTACCGTCGGTTCGTCGGTCTTGAACGGGGGGGTCTCGGTGCCGCGGCGATGGATGGGCGCAAGGCTCGCGCTCGTGCTGTTCGTCCCGACCGCGCTTCGGGCGGCGACGCAGTCGCTGCAGATTTCGATCCCGGCTGGAGCGCTGACCGGAAGGAGCGACGGACCGCCCGTCACGGTGACCGTGGTGGATTCCAACGGCGTGATCGACACGACGGTGAGCGACAAGGTCGGGATCGAGATCGGAGCGAATCCGACCGGAGCGAGCCTGCAGGGCACGGTGGTGCTCAACGCGAACCAGGGCGTGGCGGTCTTTCGCGACGTGACCCTGGATCGCGGCGGCGACGGATTCACGCTGGTCGCGTGGTCGCCGAGGCTTGCCGACGTCACCAGCGCGCCATTCGCGTTCATGCCGGCCCCGCGGCCGCAGGAGGCGCTCGGCTACGGTTGCGCGTCGGCCGGGAGCGGAGAGCTGGCGGTGCTCGGGCTCGTCGCGCTCCTCGCTTTGCGGCGACGGCGACTCGGATGGATGAGCCTGGTGCTCGCGCTCGGCGTCAGCGTCGCGGGCACCGCAAACGCTGCGGGGCCGGGGAAGACGCCGGCGCCGGCGCAAGCGCAGCAGCCCATCGACGTGGCGCGGGCGCTCAATCGGAAGGGCATCGAGGCGCTCTCGCAGGGCAGATACGAGGAAGCGATCGCGATGTTCGAGGAAGCGCAGAAATCGGTGAGCTCCCCCTCGCTCCTCTACAATCTGGCGGAAAGCCACCGCCGCGCCGGCCACGTCGCGCGGGCCCTGGAGCTGTACCACGCCTATGTAGCGGCGGTGCCGGATGGATCGAAGCGCGCCGACCTCAGCGATTTCGAGCGGCTCGAGCGGCGGCAGCTCGCTGCAACCGGGCAGGTCAAGGCAGCGGCGCCCACGCCCGACGCCTTCGCGGCTTACGACCCGCCGTCTTTCGACGAGAAGCCGGCAGCACCGCGGCGCTGGTTTCATGCTCCCGGCGTGTTCGCGGGAGTCGCCTGGCTGCCGAGAGACCGGCGCGCCGGATACGAGACGCTCGTCGAGGTCGAGGCGGGCGATGGCTTTCGCTTTTCGGCCGGCGCGCTGATTTCGCCGCGGCCGGGCGGTCGCGTCGCGTTGGAACGCCGCCTCTACCGGGAAGACGACTTTTCCGTGGGGTTCGCGCTGCGCGGGATGGTCGCGTCGTTTCCCGGACGGGCGCTGACGGGCGGCGGGGGCGGCTTCTCGCTGCGGATGCAGGCGACCGAGAACATCGACGTCAGCTCCGGAGTCTTTCTCGAGTACTACTCCACCACCGGCGAGGGTTTCCTCACTCCCATCGTCACGGCAGGCATCGGCCTGCACCTGTGAAGCCTCCCATGAACCTGACCCGCGCGATCGTCCTCTTCCTCGCTGCGTCGATGTCGGTCACCTGCGCCGGTGGCAGCACCGGCGGCGTGGAGTACCCGGCGAACGAGCAGGCATTCGACGCTGGAGCGCTGCCGTCGATCACGGATTTCATCTCGGACGCGAAGTCGGGCGACGGCACCATCCGCGCCCAGTTGATCTCGGGCGCGCCCCCGATCTCGAGAAATCCGGCCCCTGCGCTGACCGTGGCTGCCGGGGGTTTCACGATCGCGGGGGGGAGCAAGATCGTGGGTCTGAATGCCGGCAGCAGCACGTTCTCTCGCGTGCTGCTCAAGGTGAACGGCGCCACCGACTATTACGAGCTGACGGGCCTTCCCGACGCGAACTACAACACCATCGTATTCACCATCCCGCAGAACGCCCGGCCTTCGTTTACCGCCGGCGTGGCCGTCTCGGCCGGACCGACGGATCCGATCGGTCCTTATGTGCCCATCGGCGTGAGCCTGACCCCGGTCGGTCTCGGCGACGTGCAGGTGAGTCTCGCCTTCGACGTGGCAAACGACATCGACTTGCATCTCGTCCAGCCGGACGCGATCAGCGGCCTGGCGGGCGGCTTCGAGATCTATTACGGCGCGACGGTGGACAACAACACCGGAGGCAAGCTCGATCTCGACTCCAACGCCGGCTGCAGCATCGACGGCAAGAACAACGAGAACATCACGTTCCAGGCAGGAACCCCGCTGCACGGCGAGTACGTCGTCAGGGTCGACAACTGGAAAGCCTGCACCCCGGCAAGAGTCAACTACGTCGTCACCGTGAACGTGAAGGGGCAGCCCACCCAGACCTTCGTGGGCATGTTCCCCGACACCGACCCGGGCGACCGGGGCGGAGCAACAGCGGGCGTGGAGGTCACGCGGTTCACGTATTGAGAGCGCCGCACGTCCGGACCGTTCGTGTGTGAGGGTGGCGTGCCAGACTTTTGCAATGACACACGCACGCATTCTCGCCAGGCGACTCGCTGAGCTCCTTGGCCGTGAGCAGGCCGCCATGGCCGATTTCCTGGTCGCTCTCGCGGACTTCGACCGGCGCAGGTCATGGGAGGAGCTGGGCTATTCGAGCCTCTTCTATTTCCTGCATCGCGAGCTCGGCCTGTCGAAGGGCGCCGCTCACTACCGGAAGACAGCGGCAGAATTGGTCCAGAGGTTTCCCGAAATCGTGGAGCCGCTCCGCGATGGGTTCTTCCAGCGTTCGAAGCGGGAGGCGGCGTTGGTCGCAGCCTTGCTCCAGCCCGCTACGGCCGGTCCCCATCGCGACGTCGTCACCGCGTTGCCTGTGCCGGCGCGGCTGGAGCGGCTGTCTCCGTCCGCGGAGCCGCCTTCGCTATCGGCCGCAGGTATCGGGCCGGCGGTTCAACCGGTTGAACCAGAGCTCTCCCTCTCCGCCGTTCCGTCCCCCCTCCGCCGACCGGCCTTCGCCGTCCGCCCCGCGCGTCGAGCCGGCAGTTCATCCGGGTGAACCGGACCTCTCTCTGTCCGGCCAGACCGAGCCCGGTTCGGAAGCACAAGCCGCACAGGGCGCTGCCAGTGGCCGCTGGAGTCCGGCGGGGTCTGTGGGTCCACGTGGCGGGTCGGATTCGATCACGTGCTTCCCCGCGCGTTGGGCGGCAGCTCGTCGCCCGGCAACGTCAGGTTGCTCTGCAGGGTTCACATCGATCTCGCGGCCAGGCACGCGTTCGGGGACGGCTGGATCGACCAGTTCACGTGCAAGTCTGCACGACAAGGACCCGCGCCGCCCGCATGACGCGAAGCCGGGCTGATCCGCCAGCTCCCCGGTCATCCTCATCAGGAAATCGTCGCACCAGCAGGTGGCGGCGCCGCCTCGGCGCCGCGCGATGCGACGCCGTGCTAGGCTCCGCGCCCCGGCGACGGGAGTGCGCGATGACCCAGAGCGGTGCGGTTGGTCCCCTTCGGTACGGGATGGTGGGCGGCGGTCCGGGCGCCTTCATCGGCGACGTCCACCGGCGGGCCATCGCGCTCGACGGCTCGGCGGGGCTGGTGGCGGGATCCTTCTCCCGAACGTACGAGAACACTCTGGCCACAGGGCGCGCCCTCGGGCTGGACTCCTCGCGCCTCTACCGCTCGTTCGAGGAAATGGCGGAAGCGGAGGCGGGCCGCAGGGACGGGATCGATTTCGCGGTGATCGTCACGCCCAACGGCTCGCACTACGCCGCTGCGAAAGCGTTCGTCTCACGTGGCATTCACGTTGTGTGCGACAAGCCGCTCACCATAGAGCTGGCTGAGGCCGAGGAGCTGGCCGCTCTGGCGCGCCGCAAGGATCTACTCTTCTGCGTGACCTACACCTATACGGGATATCCCGCCGTGAAGCATGCCCGGGAGATGATCGCCCGCGGTGATCTCGGCGAGCTCCGCTTCGTGAACGCCGAATACGCGCAGGAGTGGCTGGCCACGCCGCTGGAGCGCGACGGCGTTCACAAACAGGCCGCCTGGCGGGCCGACCCGAAGGAGACGGGAAAGGCGCTCTGCGTCGGCGACATCGGCACCCACGTCGAAAACATGGTGCGAACGCTGACGGGCCTCCGGATCAAAAGACTGTGCGCTCGCCTCGACACGCTCGTTCCCGGGCGTACGCTCGACGACAACGCTTCGATCCTCGTCGATTACGAGGGCAACGCTCGTGGGCTGTACTGGGCCTCGCAGGTGGCGATCGGCTACGACAACGGCCTGCGCGTGCGGGTGGTCGGCTCGACGGGCTCGATCGCCTGGTCTCAGGAGGATCCCGACCACCTCGCGGTGTCGCGGCTCGACGAGCCGTCCGAGATCCTGTCGCGCGGCCGCGACCGCTTCTACCCGCTGGCGCAGGGTTATTCGAGGGTGCCGGCCGGTCATCCCGAGGGCTATTTCGAGGCCTTCGCCAACATCTACAAGGCGTTCACGGCGGCCCTGAGGAAGAAAAAGAGCGGCGCGGCTCTCTCGCCGGCGGATCTCGATTTCCCCGGCGTAGAAGATGGCCTCTCCGGCGTGCGCTTCATCGACCGGTGCGTGGAGAGCTCGAGGAAGGGTTCCGCCTGGGTAGAGTTCTGAAAGGAGACATCCGATGGCCCGTCCAGTCACCCTGTTCTCAGGCCAGTGGGCCGACCTGCCCCTCGCGCTGCTCTGCCAGAAGGCCCGGTCGTTCGGCTTCGACGGCATCGAGCTCGCCTGCCAGGGCGACCAGATGGACGCCCGCCGGGCGGCCACCGACCCGCGGTACGTCGAGGAGAAGAAGGCCATCCTGCGCGAGCACAAGCTCCAGGTCTTCGCGCTGGGCGGGCACCTCGCCGGCCAGTGCGTCGGCGATCAGTGGGACCCGCGCCTCGACGCATTCGCGCCCCCCGAGGCGAAGGGGCACCCCGAGAAGATCCGCGCCTGGGCCACCCAGGAGATGAAGCACATCGCGCGCGCCGCCAAGGCGATGGGAGTCAGCGTGGTCACCGGCTTCCTCGGCTCGCCGGCCTGGCGCTACTGGTACGCCTGGCCGCCGACCAGCGAGCAGATGATCGAGGACGCATTCCAGGAAATCGTCCGCCTCTGGACCCCCATCTTCGACGAGTTCGATGCCTGCGGCGTCCGCTTCGCCCTCGAAGTCCACCCCACCGAGATCGCCTTCGACTTCTACACCGCGGAGCGCCTGCTCGAGGCCTTCCGCCACCGGTCTACCCTCGGCTTCAACTTCGATCCCAGCCACCTGCAATGGCAGGGAATGAAACCGCACCTCTTCGTCCGCGACTTCGCCAAGCGGATCTTCCATGTGCACATGAAGGACTGCGCCGTCCGCCTCGACGGCCGCTCCGGCATCCTCGGCTCCCACCTGCCCTTCGGCGACGCCCGCCGCGGCTGGGATTTCCGCTCCCTCGGCCACGGCGACGTCGACTTCGACGAGATCATCCGCGCCCTGAACGCGGCCGGCTACCAGGGGCCGCTCTCCGTCGAGTGGGAAGACTCGGGCATGGACCGCGAGGCGGGAGCGAGGGAAGCGCTGGAGTTCGTGCGCCGCGTCGACTTCGCGCCCTCCGCGATCGCCTTCGACGCCTCGATGAAGAAGTGAGACGGGCGCACCCAGCCGAGGCGGCGCAGGGTCGACGCAAGAAGCTGTCCCCTGAGCCGCCTGAACCCGGGTGGCCTAGAAGACCGCCTCCGGCACGTAATACGACTTGGCGTTCTCCCGCGTGATCAGCTCGCTCGCGAGGATGATCCGCAACGGCAGCTTCTTCTGATAGAAGCCCTCGAAGACGCGCCCGCGCAGCCCGACCACGGCCAACGACACGGCCGAGGCGACGACGTCCGGCGGGTAGGTCGCGTCCGCGCGGACCAGCGGGTCACCGTCAATGATCCGCTTCACCTCTTCTTTCTTGGCCCCTCCGCCGAACATGATCTTGATGTCCTTGCGACCCGACTCCTTGTACGCCTGCAGCGCGCCCTCCAGCATGTCGTCATCGGCGGTGTAGACGGCGTCGATGTTCTTGTACTTCGCCAGGTAGTTCTCCATCACCGCGACCGCCTTCTCCTTGTTCCAGTAGCCGGGCTGTGAATCGAGCACCTTCATGTTCGGATACTTCGCGGCCACGGCCTTGGCGGTCTTGGTGCGCAGATCGCTGATCACGCTCGGCACGCCCTCGATGAGGACGACGTTGCCCTTGTGGCCCAGCTCCTTTGCGATCCACTCCATGGCCTGGCGGGCATACGACTCGTCATCGTTCGAGAGATACACGTCGTAGACGGTCTTGGTGACGCCGCGATCCAGGACCACGACGTACACGCCCTTTCCATACGCCTTCTCGACCACGGGCGTGAGCGGGGCGGACTCGAAGGGGAACACCACCAGCCCGTTGACGCCCTGCACGAGCATGTCCTCGACGTCCGCCACCTGCTTGGTGACGTCGCCGGAGGTCTTGAAGACGAAGTCGACGTTCGGATCCTTCTTCTTCCAGTCGTCCATCGCCTTCTTCGCCCACCAGTTCGCGCCGCCCATCCACCCGTGGTCCGCCGTCGGCATGGTGACGCCGATCTTGATCTGCTTCGCCGCCGCGCCCTGGCCGGAGGCCGAGCCCCCGAACACCGCAAGCACCGCGATGAACACCGCTGTTGCCAGCCTCTTCATGGTTGCCTCCGCCTCCGTGAGAGTAGTCCTACTGCCGTTGCCGCTGGATGAACACCGCCCCGATGATCACCAGACCCTTCACCGTCCCTTGCAGGTACGGCGAGATCCCGACCATGTTCAGCATGTTGTTGATGACGCCGAGCGTGATCGCGCCCACCACCGTGCCCCAGACCGTGCCTCGCCCCCCGGACATGCTGGTGCCGCCGATGATGACCGCGGCGATCGCATCCAGCTCGTAGTTGACGCCGAGCGTGGATGAGCCGACCGAGTTGAAGCGCATGGAGATGAGGACCGAGGAAACTCCGACCATCGCCCCGGTGACCGTGTACGCGGCGAGCCGCGTCGTGTCCACGTCGATGGCCGAATACAGCGCGACCCGCGAATTCGAGCCGACGGCGCGGGTGTAGCGTCCGTACCTCGTCCTCCCGAAGATGAAGGCGAGCGCCGCGGCCAGGCCGACCAGGATGAAGGCCGGCAGGGGAATGCCGAGCGGCGCGGAGGATCCCAGCTCCCCGAAGAGCGAGGACGCCGAGCGGAACTCGCCCGCGTTCGCCATGTAGAGCGATAGCGAGCGGAACAGCGCCATGGTGCCCAGCGTGACGATGAAAGGAGCGATTTTCCCCTTCGTCACCAGCAGCCCGTTGGCCAGCCCGCAGGCGAGCCCCGCGAACATGGCGCAGGCCACCGCCGCCGCGACCGCCGTCCCCTCCGGCCACCCGGCCTCGAACGAACCATTCAGCACCAGGATGGCCAGGCAACCGACGAAGGCGGCCATCGAGCCGACGGAGAGGTCGATCCCGCCCGAGACGATCACGAACGTCATCCCGAGCGCGATGATCCCGGTGTACGAGACCTGCCGGATGATGTTGAGCAGGTTCTGCCACTGCAGGAAGAAGGGGCTCAGCAGCGCCGAGACGACGGTGAGGATCGCCAGCGCCACGAACGCGGCGTAGCGCTCCTTGTCCACGCGCTGCAGGAATGACAAAGCCGCGTTCATGCGTTAGCGCCGGTGCGCAGACCAGTGGCCATATACATGATCTCGCGCTCTTCCACGTGGTTTCCCTCGAGCTCGCCGACGATGCGCCCTTCGCGCATGACGACCACGCGATCGCACATCCCGATGATCTCTTCTAGCTCGCTCGAGATGAGGACGACGGCAGCTCCCTTTGCCGCCAGCTCCGCGAGGAAACGGTAGATCTCCTGTTTCGCGGCCACGTCCACGCCGCGCGTGGGCTCGTCGACCATCACCACGCGCGGCCCCGGGTCGAGCGTCTTCGCCAGGAATACCTTCTGCTGGTTCCCGCCGGAGAGCGACTCCAGCGGCGCAGCCAGGTTGCTTGCCTTGATGCCGAAGCGGTCGCGCCAGGTCCGTGCCTTCGCCACCTCCTTGTCGCGATCGATGACGAAGGGCAACGAGGCGTAGTCCCGGAGCGAAACGAGGGTCATGTTCTCCGCGATGCCGAAGCCGGTGAGGATGCCCGAACCCTGGCGGTCCTCCGAGAGATACCCGAAACCTTGGCGCACCGCCTGCTTCGCATCTCGCGCCCTGGCCTCCTTGCCGCCCACGCGCACCACGCCCGACGAGGGCCGCAGTCCCATGAGCGCCTCGGCGATCTGCGTCCGCCCTGCTCCGACCAGACCCGCAAAGCCGAGGATCTCGCCTTCCCTCACCGTGAAGGAGACGTCGGTGAACGCGCCGGGCGAGCTCAAGCCGCGGACCTCCAGGACGACGGGTCCCACGGCCTTCCTCTTCGGCGGGAAGATCTCCCGGAGCTCGCGGCCGACCATGCAGCGCGCCATTTCCGGCGGCTCGATCTCGGCGATGGGCGCCTCGCGGACGAGCTCGCCGTCCTTGAGGACCATCACGCGATCGCAGATCGCCTTCACCTCCGCGAGCTTGTGCGAGACGTAGACCAGCGCCATGCCGCGCGCCTTGAGCGAGCGCATGAGCGCGAAGAGGCGGTCGATCTCGCGCCGGGTGAGCATGGTGGTGGGTTCGTCGAGGATCAGCAGGCTCGCGTCGAACGCCAGCGCCTTGCACACTTCGACGAGCTGCTTCTGCGCCGCGCTCAAGCCCTCGATCCGGTCCTGCGGCGACACGTTGGCGCCGAGCTCCGCGAGGAGCTGCGCGGTGCGGACGCGCATCCCCGTCCGGTCGAGCACCCGGCGAAGCTTGAGCAGCTCGGCTCCGAGGAAGACGTTCTCCTCGACACTCAGGTCCTTGGCGAGGTTGAACTCCTGCGGGACGATGCTCACCCCGGCGCGCCGGGCGTCCGAAGGGCTGTCGAACGCGATCGGTCTGCCTTCGAGCTCCAGGGTGCCGGAGGTCGGTTCGTAGATGCCGGAGAGAATCTTCATGAACGTCGACTTCCCCGCGCCGTTCTCGCCGATGAGCCCGAGGATCTCCCCGCGGCGGATCTCCGCATCGACGTCGCGGAGCACCGCGTTGCCGGCGAATTCCTTGCGCAGCCGGCGTACCCGGAAGAGCGGGGGCGTCATGAGCGGTCTCTGATATGACCTTGGGCGGTCGGGTGTCAAAATGTCCACCCGTGGCAAGCCTGCTTCACGTCACAGCCGGAATCGCAGGTGCCCGCCCGCTCGAGGCTTCACGACGGTTCTCGTGGCGAGCGGCGCTCGCGCTCACCGCGCTGTCGCTGGTGGCGGATGTCGACGTCCTCGCCTTTCGCTTCGGCATCCCGTATTCCGATCCCTTCGGGCATCGAGGAGCGACGCACTCGCTGGTATTCGCCGTGCTGGCCGGGACCGTGACGGCTCTCGTGCTCTCCCATGGCGGGGGCGGCATCGTAACGAACGGCCACATCGGGTTCTGCACGCGCGGGGATCGGCTTGAGTTCGACCGCCGCCTCGCTGACATCGGAACTCAGGCACGCCTCGTTCGCGACCGCGAGTACAGGGATTTCATCCTGATGCTGGCGACCGAGAACCTCTTGAAGGAGATCGATGCCCGCCTGAAGCGCGAGGACCTTGCTCCCGGCGCGCGCAGACGCCTCCAATATTTGCGGGACGAGGCGCCGCGCTCCATCGCGTTCCGTCGCACCGGAAATTGGCCGCCCCGATCCGCCCGCTAGGAGTCCGGACGGTTTAAAGGTTCTTCGGCCGATTCGCGGACGCCATACGCAACTCCCGGTGCCAACTCTGGCACACAGCATCCGCGGAATGCCGATGATGTAGCGTTGGCGGGTTGATGTGGCGCAGCGTTTCCTTCAGTTCGCCCCATCGCCTGGCCTCTCCTGCAGGCGGTGGCCCGATCCGTGACTGCGGTCTAAGCTCCCGCGGATGAGCGTGCGCATCGAGAAACAGGGCCCGGTCACCACGGTCATCCTCAGCCGGCCGCAAGCGAGGAACGCGGTGGACCCGCAGACCGCGAGCGCGCTCGCCGGCGCGTTTCGCGACTTCGAGGCCGACCCCGAGGCGGACGTGGCCGTGCTCTGGGGCGAAGGGGGCAACTTCTGCGCCGGCGCCGACCTGAAGGCGTTCGCGGAGGGGGAATACGACCACGTCCCGGCGGACGGCGACGGCCCGATGGGACCTTCCCGGCTCTTCCTCGAGAAGCCCGTCATCGCCGCCATCGAGGGCTACGCGGTCGCCGGAGGAATGGAGCTCGCGCTCTGGTGCGACCTTCGCGTGACGGCGGAGGACGCGACGCTGGGCGTGTTCTGCAGGCGCTGGGGCGTCCCGCTCATCGACGGCGGCACGGTCCGCCTCCCTCGCCTGATCGGCCTCTCCCGCGCCCTCGACCTGATCCTCACCGGTCGTCCGGTGAAAGCGGAAGAGGCGCTCCAGATGGGGCTCGCCAACCGAGTGGTGCCTCGCGGCGCTGCCCGGGCCGCCGCGGAGGAGCTGGCGCGCGAGATCGCTGCCTTCCCCCAGCTCTGCGCGCGGACGGACCGCCGCTCCGCGTACGAGCAGATCGACCTGGAGTTGGCGGACGCGCTGCGGAACGAGCTGCGCCACGGCAACCGGGCCCTGGCGGCGGGAGCGAGGGAGGGTGCGCGCCGCTTCGCGGAGGGCGCCGGACGCGGCGGGAAGGCACGGTAGGGAAGGCAGCAAGTGACGAACCGAGAAGGTGGGTGGCTGCTCCGCTAGAGGCCGTACAATGCCATGCCCTTTCGGCACGGCTTGTGCGAGTACTTGCCCTGCCGCGGCAAGTGCGGCTCCGACGAACACTGTGCGCGATTTACCAAGACTGGTCAAAGCCGAGCGCCATGCACCTGCCGTGCGCATCGACCAGATTGGAGCAAACGCCGTCGCCGAGCGACTTCGTCGTCATGCGTCGCTCTCGCATCGGGGAAAATCCGGAATGGTCACTGCCCGGCTCGTTCGCCGCGTAATCGGCCACGTTGGCGAATACGATTGGGTGGGGTTGCTCGCCTGTCTTGAGCTTTTCGGCCCGGATCCCCAGTTCCGTCGAGAATTCCAGAACGGCGAAGAAAGATAGTTGCCGCTCCCCGAGAGCGGCGAGCTTGTGCCGCGCTTCATTCGAGAGACAGCGAAGGTCGAACGCACCACCGAACCGACCGTCGCGGACCGTCAATGCGATCGGCGGCAACTCGATCGGAACGTGCCTCGGCGTCAGCGCCGGACCCTCACCTTCCATATACCGGGCGAAGAGGGAGACATTCACTGCAAAGGTGAATTCTTCCTGCACCGCCAGCGGCGTCCAGTGCTTGTGCGCGATACCTTCGAACCGACCAGCGGCGTAGAGGATCCAGGTGTCGAACACGTCCAGTGGTGGTGGAAACGGATCGAGCGTCGCATCGTCAGGATCCATGCCAATCGGTGCAGGTTCCAGGGAGAGAGAGAATTCGCTCAGGCGCGGTTTCTGCACTTTCAGCAGGGTTCCAGTCAGCGGCACGGAGTTGGCGAGCGGCTGGTCCGTTCCGGGTTTCAGGAACTGGATCGTGTATCCGTACTCGAGCACCTGCGCATCGGCACCGGTCCGGTAGTCGAACTGCAGACCGTCGAAGCCAATCATCATGCTTTCGTAGCCGACCGATCCGCTGGTCAGGTCGTAGGTGTACTCGTGGGGCTTTCCCTTCTCGCCCGAATCGCTTTCACCGACTTCACGAATGGAGATCCGGACGCGTTTGTTCGCGAAGACCGGCGCGAAGACCGGTTGGACCCGCACCTGCGTCCCCACCTCGAGCGCCGAGGTGTCTCCGATCCGCTGGTTGTTCAGATCGAGCAGCCGCAGGCAGATGTTCGTGTCGATGGTCAGGTTCGAGCTGCTTGCGGTCAGCACAGCTCGATCTTCCGTCGGCAAACACAATTCGATCTCACATCCCAGCCGGCCCTTCCCGTAAAGCCCGACCCTCAGAACGTCGACTTCCACCGCAACCGGAGAGGCCGCCGGGGTCGCGCCAGCTTGCTGCAGCGCGCATGCCTTGCGCAGCACTCCATTCGCATCTTTCGGAACGATCACGCCCAGATCGCTGTGAGGAATCCTCCGGCTGCTCGCCGGATCGTCCTCGCTTTCGAAAATCCAGGTGATCCGGCACGGTACTGCCGAGCGAACGTTCTCGCAGGATCCGGAGAGCGTTATCGTCTCCTTCAGATTCGAAAGGGTCTTCGCGGGATTCGCCGGCTGCAGCTTGAGCGCGATCCGGGGCAGGCCTTTGACGCGCACCGCGCCGACGAAACCGAGCTTGCATTCAACGGGTTCGATCGCCATGAGCCCTCCCGGGAATCAGGTGTACGAAGCGGTGACGCTGGCTGGCGCCGGAGCGCCGCGCACGGCGCCGACGCGCTTGAGCGTCATCGTGTACTGCTTCGGGGCGGAGCCGCGGTTCCTCAGGATGAACGCGCAGAAGACGCCATCGTGATTGGGCAGGCCGCAGCTGCCGCCCGCTGCGTCCGTGGTCTGCAGCAGGTAGCGGACCCTGTGTCCCGCGGCCAGCGCGGCAGGCGCGAGTTCGAGGTGGAGGACCCTGCCGTTCGTCTGCGGCGCGACTTTCGGCAGCTTCTTGATGTCGTCGACATCGAGGACCGCCGTTGGAACCGCCGCGTCCTGGCTCGCGGCCTCCAGCCCCTCGCAGGTGCATTGAACGAGCACGTACGTTTCGTTCGGCGTGACCGTGAGAGCCCCAAGACGTGGCGTCATCTTGAATTCTTTTGGGGGCGGAGAAGCCGGCGGCTGATACTCGAGCTCCGCGGGATCGCCCCGAACGACCGCCTCGATCCGCATCTTCTGGTCTCCGGTGGAGGTCTCGGGAATCGGGAAACCGGCGGTGACCAGCTCGTCTCCACGATGGACGTCGATCGTCGCCGACGGGGGTTTGCGGGCGCCGTCGATCCACGTGATCTTCACCTGGAACGGGCCCCAGCCGCTCCGGTTGCCGCTGAGCTGGCAGGAGACCTGGAGCTGTTTTTCAATCAGTCTGACTTCGGGCTCTGCGAACTTCAGCTTGCGCAGGCTTCCCAGCGATTCGTCGGTCCCGCGGAAGACGAGCGAACCGGCCGGCGCCTGTGCCAGGCTGGGGACCTCGTGTTCGACGATGTATCGACGGCGGCCGGACACTGCGTGAGGCGGGAGTTCGGGATAGACCTCTTTCAGCGCGTTCACGGCGCGAAAGTAGAAGCGATAGGGCGTGCTCTGCGGAGGCGAACCACCATTCATCTGCTCCACGAAGAGAGCGTCCAACGCCTGCTGCGGGTTGAACGATGCAAAGAGCATATCCTGCGGCGGGACATAGAGGGTCACGACTCGCTTCTCTTTCTCCTCGACCGACGCGAACGCCGGGATTTCCCTCGCCCCTTTCGCCACCTCGGCACCTTCGACCCTGCAGAACGTCCCAACGTGATCGAGAAACGTCACGCGGTACTTGACCTTCCTTGCGAGCTCGTCGAGCCCGCTGAGGAGCCGCCGGCTGATGGAGAGAGCTGCGACGTCGGTGTATTCGGCCAGGGTGAAGCTCTCCGTGATGTGACCTCCGGTCTTTCGCGTTACCGCCGCAGGACCGGGTCCCTTGATGTACAGGTCGTCGTCGGTCATGACGAGGCTGCCGGGATCGAGTGCCCTGGCCCATCTCGATCCTGTCGCAGCCGGATTGGGCGCCAGCGGGCACGGGGTCTGTCCGAGTAGCTCCTGGCGCGTCTGGAGCGAGTCGACTTCCAGTTCGACGCCGAGCACGCTGAGCTTCTTCTCGAGCTCGTGGTCGTCCGGGTTCTCGGAAAGTCCGGTCAGCGAGCCGGGATCACCAGGGACGCGGACGGCGGAGAGCCGGGAGTTTCGACAGGCCAGATACGCGAGCCGGTAGGCGCGCTTTGGCGAGAAAAGGATGCATCGCCGTCCGTCGCGGCCAAGCTCGGTGATCGAGACGGGCGCCTTGAGCGCATCGCGTAGCTCCTGCACGGCGACGGCCAGCGATGCGGCGACGACGAGCTCCGCCCGGGACTGGACCTGGCGCAGCGGCTCATAGGCAAGTCGCGGACTGAATGCGAGCGGTTTCTGCAGCCGTCCCGAAGTGGTCACTCCGACGACGAATCCCGCCTTGATGATGAAGCGATCCTCGGCAATGGTCAGCTGATCGCCGGGAATCGCGGCTCGTGCGATGGCAGGGACGAAGACGCGCTCGCCTCCGATCGTCGCATCCTTCCATTGCCCGCCGTCGAGGAGCTCGATCCCGACGACGCCGCCGACCGCGCGTGGCCGCGCATCCGATGCGCTGAGCTTGACGGGCATCACCCAGTCTGCGGCCGTCTCGAACGGGCGGAATGTGTGCGCGCCTTTCTCTTCGTCCGTGGGAGGGTCGAAACTCGGAGCAGCGATCGTCAGTGTCGCCGTGTTGAGGACGGTGGCGGGAGTGCGGGGGGCGTCCGCGACGAGCATGGTGCTCTTGCCCCAGAAGTCGATCACCACCGGTTGCAGGATGAATCCGTTCGGCTTGTACGGCTGGTGCGCGAGGGGAATCTGCTCTCCCGTTTCCAGCTCGATCAGCAGCGTGGTTGCGTTGGTGGTGTCGTAGCCGTAGTCATCGTCGATGACGACAGCCTGGACGGTATCGCCGAGCATCAGTCGTTCCGGCTCCTTGACCGAGAGAAAGCCCCAGGCGAGCGGTGGATCGCGCGGGTTGCGAAACGTCTTGATGTCCCACGAATCCTGGACCTTCAAGATGCCGCGCTTGCAGAGGATCTCGAGAAGCCACAGCAAGGTCACCGGATGGAGATTGTCGATGGTCGCGTCGACCGGAAGCTGCCCCGTTCCGGTGCCGAACAGCGAACCGGATCGGTCGACGGGGGTCGGATCGTGGCCTGCAGGAAGGACGAAGCCGCTGAATTCCACGTCGGGTGCAGCGGCCTGGTATTGCGACAGGGGGACCCGTTCCGTCGCCACCGCGCCATTCGGGTGCCACCAGGTCAGCGGGAGGACGTCGTTCACCACGAACGACGACTGGAAGATCTTCAGGTTCTTCAGCGTGTCGAACAGCGTGGCACCGCTCGGCGACCATTCATTCATGTGCGTCAGCCGCGTGGAGCGGAATCGCGCCTTCAGCAAGCCGTCCAGAAGCAGCGCACCGTCGTCGCTCGGGGGACCGTCTGCCCGCACGAGCTTGAGTCGGTCGGACGCGCCCGCGATGCGCAGTGCATTGGCGCCCGCTGGCGCCTTGAGCATGAGCTCGACCACTTTCGGGCCGGGCGGGTCCGGCGGAGCCGTCTCCCTGAACTTTGCCTGGTCGATGATCACCTGATCCCTGACGAGGACGCTCGTCGCCTTTCCGGGACCCAGCTTCAGGTAATCGACGTTCACCGTGTATGGAGAGACTCCGCCGGCGTTCTGATCCGGCGGCGGAAGAAGGCTGCTCTCGATCTCCAGCTTCAGCGGGTAGGTGTAGCCTGTTGGCGGCGTGATCCCGTCGTAGCGCGCCTGCGGGGCGAAGGTCGCTCCGTCGCGCAGCATCTTCTCGAGCGCTTGCTTGTGGCCGGTGAGGAGGACCTCAGCGTCGGGGTCCGGCTTCTGCTCCTCTGCGGCCACGACCGCAATGCCTTGGTCCAGGATGGCGCGCTCCGTGCCCGAGAGCTTCGGGAGCAAGTTGCTGCGCAGATCCGTGACCTGCCAGAAATTGTCCTGCGTGGACTCGGTGACGCGGTTGTTGACGACAAGGCTCTGCAACTCTCCAGGCATCCTCTGGGAAAGAAGGTTGAGAAGCTTTCCCACGTCGCTGGCAGTCCCCTGGGCCGGAGCAAAGACTTCCCAGTGCAAGAATCCTGAGCGGGAGATGTCCTCCAGCTTGAATCCCTCCGGCGCCTCGCGCGGACAAGTCTTGTCGAGCTGTCGCAGGATCCCGACAGGGTCCCCGGCTTTTTCAATCGTGAGAAACGGCTCGGGAAACGTGACGACGTCTCCGGATTTGAGATGCGCGAGGACTTTGTCGAAGTCGAGAGGGGGTTGCTTGAAGATCCAGCGCGCCTTTCCGTCAGGCCGGAGCGGCCGGATCTTCTCGTCGTTGTCGAAAACCGAATAGTCCCGGTCGAAGCCGGTGAGCGGCTCGCGCGACCAGTACAGCGTCCCGGGTGGCGGATCTCCGTCGAGGCCGGCGCACGTCCACGAACCGTAGCGGCGTCTGACAAGGCTGGTGAACCAGGGAACCGACTTGACGTACTCCTCCATTCCGAGCCGCTCGTAATTCGGAGGCGCCAGGTGCATGTACAGGCTGTAGAGGACGAGCGGGGCGGCAGCAGGAGGAGCCGACGCCGTGGCGCCCCCGGCCCCGGGGGCTGGCTGCTCCTCCAACTCGTGCCTGACGAGGACGAATCCGGTCCAGTTGTTGATGACGCCCATTACTTTGGGTGACGTCGCTGGCGTCCCGAGCGGCGGCAAGCGTGCGGCGACGATGTATCCCGGTGCCATGCATCGCGCGAGGGCGCCTTTCACGGATGGAAAGAGGTGGATTCCTCCATGCAGGGTCCGATTGGAACCCAGGGCAAACGTCCCTCCGTCGCCGGTGTCCGGATCTTCATTGGCGAGATATTGAGCCGCAGGCGGAACAGGTTCGCCGGTGCTGAGCGGAAAGACGAAGCGCGTCCTGTCACAAATGCGGTCCCAGTCGAACGCGTGTCCCGGGTCCCATCCGGCACGCGCAATCGGATTGACGTCCTCATGCCCGACGATGAAGTCGCGGGTCCGAGGGATGTGGTGCAGCTCGCAAAGCTTCGTGAGCAGTCTGTCGAGACCGTCGTACAATCCGGGGTCGAAACCGTAGCGCAACGCCCATGCCTGCTGCTTCTTGGGGTCGTCTTTGTCCTGCTTCCTGAGGGCCCCGACGTTGCACAGCTCGATTCCGATCGAGTAGGCATTCGAGCTCCGGCTGTTCTCGAAGTTCACCGGGAACTGACGGCGGCCGTAGCGTTCGATCCAGAACTCGTATTCCTCCCAGAAGGCATCGCGCAGTCCGTAGACGCGGTGATCCGACTCGACCAGGTGTTCCTTCGCGCGCGCGCCGGCGTCCACGGGTGAGACGCCGGTGTCGCGCAGCATGAATCGCCTCCAATGGTCGAGCCCCTGGGCGTACGCGCGCGCCTCGAATCCGGTGATCCCGGCGTGCCAGGACTGGTACTTGTCCGGAACGAACTGACAGATCGTCCCGTCCTTGGTGATCAGGTAATGAGCGCTCGCCTGGTCTGAGCTCTCGTAGAACCTGTTGTAGGCGCCCTCGTAGAAATTCGAATTCTGATCCTCTCCCCCGACGATGTGGATCACGACGTGGGTGATCTTCGTTCCGCGCCGGTCGCTGAAGTGCGTCGATTTGTAGCTGTATTCCTTCGCGACCAGCTCGTTGCGGTCCGCGTCGGGAATCGGGTCCTTGGAGATGTGGAGCTTCAGCGTCATGGCTCGGTGCCCGCGTCCTTGAACAGCGAAAGCAGCACGACATCGGTCACGTGATCGCCCGGCGGCACGCCAAACATCGCTGTCTGCACGTTCGACTCGCTCAGCCTTCGAGCGACGATCTTCGAGCCTTCCCGGCGAATCTGCTCATAGGTGACCACGACCCTCGGGTCACCACGATGGGCCGGGTAGACAAGCTGGCCGGCCACGGAACGCACGGACGCGGAGATTCCCTGCCGCTGATACGCGAGTACCTGCAAGAAGGGCAGCGGCGTCCCGTTCTCCTCGGTGACGCTATGAAGCTCGACGCAGAAGGGACAATCGCGAACGGCCGTCAGGGAGATGACTTCCAATACGGACGTCCAGTCGGCCTCGGGCGCACGCCGATCCCAATGGTTCACCTCGAGCGGGTACCCATCGGGCTTTCCCAGCACACGATTCGACGCAGGGTCAAAGAACAGGAACTGCAGCAGCCTCTTGCCGACGTCATCGGCGGCCGCATCGTCGCCGGGTTTCGCCCCGGCGCGCACGAACAGCGATTGGGTAACTCCATCCTTGCACATCTCGCAGAGATAGATGGGGAAGACCATCGCGCTGAGGTTTGCGGAGAGACTGATCCGGCGGGACCTCATCGGCGGAATGAGCGCGAGCTTCCCGCGAAGCCTCGTCTCGACGAACACCATCTCGTTCGCGATCCAGTGCTCGTTCCCGCTTTCGACATCGAAGTTGATGCCGGCGATCCGTGGATATGTCTTCAGCTTGAAGGAAAAGAGTTGGC
>MNFJ01000136.1 GCA_001918155.1 Deltaproteobacteria bacterium 13_1_40CM_4_68_19 | reverse complement strand
ACCACCTCGATCCGCGATTACAACGACTACATGTACTACAACCAGAGCACCCAGGGTCACTTGAATTCCGACGGCCTCTGCTTCGTCCAAAGACATTATCCCTCTCCCCCGTGAGGGACGGAGGGGGCCGGACTGCTCGAGCCGGCCCCTTCCTCACCAGGGTCGAACGTGCGCCTCTTTCCATTCGCATCGGTTGCCGCCGCGGCTTCGGGACTCTGCTTGCTGAGCTGCGCCTCGAGCGGGCGCTCGAGGTTGGAGAAACAGATCGCGACTGCCGCGGCGGAACGCGATCAATTCTGCGACGAGGACGGCGACCAGGCCGCCGCCGATGTCCTGCGCGCGGTGGAATCGGCGGAACCGCTCTACGTGAACGTGAGACTGGGCAAGACCTGGGACACCCGACTGCTGGGCGCGCGGGTGTGGCTGCCAGCGCGCGCGGGGTGGACCCCGCAGTGGCTCGAGCGCACGCTGCGCTGCCATGAAGCAAGCAGCGTAATGCAGCCAGGATTCGCCCCGGCAGCAGATCCGTTCTGGCTGCCCGACTCGTGGGTCGACATCGAGGTAGTGCCCGACCGCGGAGCCTTCATCGCGGTCCTTCGCGTCAATCGCGTCGATGAAGGGAGGCAGGTGTACAGCAGGGCGCAAGACTTCGTGGCGAAGCCACCCAGCGAGCGGTAGCACAGCCCAGGCGTACAGTTCCGAGACGGGAAGAGCGGCTCGTCAGGGAATGTCGAGGACGACGTTGCCGATGACCGCGCCGCGTTCGACGGCCTCGTGCGCTTCGGCGATCTTGTCGAGCGGGAACCGCTGGCCGACCGCGTGCACGAGCCGTCCCTGCACGAGCAGCGTGTTGATCTCGTCCAGCACCGCAGCGCGATCGGCCGCCGAGAGGTCGTAGATCAAGAACAAGCGCAGCGTCGCGCTGTTCAGCATCAGCCACAAGGCGGGAATGCTCGCCTCGGCGGCGCCGGTGCCATACACGACCGCGACACCATGGGGCCGCAGGACGGCCGGCAACAGCTTCGCGTTGGCAGTCAGGTCGACTTCGATGACGGCGTCGACTCCGCGCCCGTTGGTCAGGGCCTTCACCCGGGCGCCCACGTCCTCGGTGCGGTAGTTGATCACGCTGTCGGCGCCTGCCTCGCGCGCGTGCGCGGCCTTCGCGTCGCCGCTGACGGTGGCGAGAACGCGCGCCCCGCGCAACTTGGCGAACTGGCCGGCGTAATGGCCGACCGCGCCGGCGCCGCCGCTCACCAGCACGACACTCTCGCGCTGCACCTGGGCCAGCCGGAAGGCCTGCAGCGCCGTCAGCGCAGGAATGCCAAGGCAAGCTCCGGACGCGTAGTCGGTGTTCTGTGGCAGAGGGACGGCCTGGGCGCTCGGCAGGGCGATATACTGGGCGGCGGTGCCGAACGCTCGCTTCCACTGGCCGTTCCAGATCCAGACGCGCTCGCCGATGCGGCTCACCGGCACGCCGGGGCCGACGGCGTCGATGTCCCCGGCGCCGTCGCTGTGCGGAATCACGAGCGGCGCCGCGAGCCCGCGGCCGGAACCGCCGCGGCGAGCCTTCCAGTCCGACGGATTGACACCCGACGTGCGCAGCCGGACGCGCACCTCGCCGGGTCCCGGCTCCGGTTTCGGCTGCTCACCGACTTTCAAGACTTCGCGTGCCGGTCCTTGCTCCGTGTAGAACGCTGCTCGCATGGATCGCCCTCGCGTCAACGCAATGCGATGACGGGGCGCCGACTTCGATTCGGCGATCGCGTGCGCGATCGGCTCAGGCGAGCCTTGCGTCGAGCGAGACCGTCAGCGCCACGCCGACGCGACGCGCGCGTTCACGGACGATCTCCGGCGAGGTGCGCAGGACGAACGCTGCCTCTTCGAAGGAGAGCTCCTCGACGTCCCGCAGCACGTAGCAGGCGCGATCCATCGCGTCCAGGCGACCGAGTACCTCTCGAACCCGTCCCGCCAGGGAGCGAGATGCTCCAGATCCCGCCTGCGCCGGAGACGAGTGCAGCCGGGCCAAAGAGATTCCGACAGCGGCGCGATAGAGCAGGATCCGGAAGGGCACGCCGTCCGCAAACGCCCGAGCGGAGCCGAGCGCAGTCCGGAACGTCGCTTCCGCGGCCTCTGCCGCATCGGAAACCAGCATGTTCCGCACGATGCGGTGGACGCCGTTCCAGTGCCGGAGCGCGAGCTCGACGAAGGCAGCCCCCTCGCCGGCGCGCGCGCGTTGCGCAAGGACTTCATCGGAATGCTCGCGGAGCGTCGCGGCCACTAACGGCGCAACATTCCGCAATGTCCGGATCCCGCCCCTCACTTCGCACGTGCTCTTCATCTTGCCTCTCTTTCTCGTCGAGGCTGCCAGTGCACGTGGCGCGCCAAACTGCTCGCGCGAGAAGAGATCGGCCGCTGGTTGACGGAGAGCCGGACAGGTTGTCGCCGGATCCGGCAGTGCGAAGTGCATGAAATACGGCGCAGAGGTCCTGCGCGGTCGCGATCAGGTGGACGAGCTCGTGATCCCGTACTTCTTCAGGCGGTCGACGAACGCGCTGCGGCTGATCCGGAGCCGCCGCGCCGCTTCCGACTGGTTGCCGCCGGTCGCCGCCAGCGCGTGCTCGATCTGTTCGCGCTCGAAAGCGTCGAGCCGCTCCCACAGCGCCATCTCTTCCTGCGGGCGCGGCGCCTGCGCGCCCGCGGGCGGAGCGGGAGGCATCGCGCTCAGCGTCTGCGGGCCGATCTCGCCGCCGGGGCTGAGGGCCACGAGCCGAGCCACGGCGTTCTCCAGCTGGCGCACGTTGCCCGGCCAATCCGCGAGACGCAGCGCTTCCAGGAGCGTGGGCGAAAGCCGCGCGCCTTCGACTCCGAATCGCTCGGCGTAGCGGCGGGCGAACTCGATCGCCAAGGCGGGAATGTCCTCGCGATGTTCGTGCAGCGGTGGCACGACGAGCTCCACCACGGCCAGCCGATAATAGAGGTCCTCCCGGAAGCGGCCCTCGCGGGCATCGGTAGCCAGGTCTCGATTCGTGCAGGCGATGACGCGCACGTCGACGTGCTCGATCCGCCCGGTGCCGACCGGCTGGATCTCGCCTCCCTGCAGCGTCCGCAAAAGCTTGGCCTGGACGGGAGCGGGGAGCTCGCCGACCTCGTCGAGCAGCAGCGTCCCGCCGTCCGCTTCGGCGAAGAAGCCTCGGCGAGCTTGGGTGGCGCCGGTGAACGCCCCGCGCGCGTGTCCGAAGAGCTCGGCTTCCGCCAGCTCGCCGGGAATGGCCGCGCAGTTGAAGCGCACCAAAGGCGCTCTTGCGCGCTTGCTCTCCGCGTGGATGAGCGCGGCCACCAGCTCCTTGCCCGTCCCAGTCTCGCCGCGCACCAGCACGGTGATGTCGCGCGGCGCCACGCGCGCGACCGCATCGGTCAGCCGGCGCATCGCCGCCGAGTCGCCCACGATGCTGCGCCCGATCGCCTTCTCCGCCGTCAGCCGGCGGTTCTGCATGCGCAGCGCGCGCGCTTCCAAGGCGCGATCGATGACCAGCCCCATCTCCTCGATGTCGAAGGGCTTGGTGACGTACTCGTAGGCGCCCGTCTTCATCGCGCGCACCGCGATGCGCTCGGAGCCGTGGGCGGTGAGAAGGATCACGGGCAGCGACTCATCGCGCTCGCGGATGGCCTGCAGCAGCTGCACGCCGTCCATCTCCGGCATCGCGTAATCGGTCACCACCGCATCGACGCCCTCGAGGTGCGCGAGCGCCTCCTGCCCCGAGCGCGCCAGGACGACCTCGTGCCGGCGCTGCTTCGTCAACTCCTTCAGGGCGAACAGCATCCCTGGTTCGTCGTCAACCAACAGAAGCCGCGCCAAGGGTCACCCTCTTCTGCTGTAGCGGAAGGACGCCGACGACGACGGTGCCGCGCCCCTCCTCGCTTCGATACTCGAGCGAGCCTCCGTGCTGGGTGAAGGCGGCCCGCGCCATCGCCACCCCCAGACCCGTTCCCTGCTCGCGGGTGGTGAAGAAGGGGGTGCCGACGCGCTCGAGCACCTCGGGCGGCATGCCGCGGCCGGAGTCGCGGACCTCGACCTGCGCCTCGCCGTCGCGCTGCGCGATCCTCACCTCCACCTTGCCGCCGCTCGCGGTCGCATCGAGCGCGTTGGTGACCAGGTTGAAGAGCGCCTCGCGGAGCCGGCGCGTATCCACCTCCACCAGCGCTTCGCCAGCGCGGCGAATCGCCACGCCGGCAGTGGCGGCCTGCGCGCCGACGATCCCGAGCACCTCGTCCGCGAGCGCGCCGAGGGAACACCGCTCGCGCCGGAGCTTGTCGAGCGGCCGCGAGAAGGAGAGATACTCCTGGAGGATGGAGTTCATCCGCTCCACCTCGTTCTCGGCGACCTCCAGCCGCTCGCGCGACTGATCCTCGCAGGCTTCGCGCCTGGCGAGCTGCACCAGCGCTTTGATGGCGCCGAGCGGATTCTTCAGCTCGTGCGAGAGCTGCGCGCTCAGGTGCTCCAGCTCCCTCGCGCGGGCGAGCGCTTCTTGCGCCATCTGCTCGCGGGCGCGATCGATGCGGGAGTGGCTCTCGTTCAGGGCCCGGGTCATGGCGATCAGGTAGGCGGTCTGGAAGAACGCGATGGAAAAGAGCGCCAGACCGGCGAGCTGCGAGAAGTACGGCTCGGGAACGCTGGGGCCGAGCCAGCTGGTAGGAAGCAGGATGAGCGACGCTGCGCCGACGAAGACGATGCGCATGGCCGTCTTCGTTTCGCGCGACCAGCCGTAAACGACGAGCATGCTGGAGAGCGGACCTATGGTGGCGACGAGAAAGGGGCTGCGCAACCCGCCGCTCAGGCCGACCATGACGAACTGCGAAGCGAGGCCGATGAGCCAGGCGGTCGTGCTCGGGCCCGTACAAGTGACCGGCGGCTCCTGGACGGCACGGACCGGAATGACGTGGTGCTTGAACACCAGATTTCGCAGCCAGTTGCCGAAGAGAAGGGCGCCTATGGCCGCGGTGCGCCACCCGGGATATCCCGCGCGCACGAGCAGGGTCACGAAGAGGACGGAGATGATGACGTGAACGACCGATTTCGCCTTCCACAACCATCGAGGCTGGAAATCGGTTATGACCACCGCCGGTGCGCTCGCAAGACCCGGGCCGTTCGGGTGGACCTGTTCGCTCATGGCCCGAGTATGCCCGTAGCCACCCGCTCTTGCACCCGTTGCTGGAACGGCGGTCTGGATCTGTACGCCACTCCGGCAGCAATCCCCTCCGGGCGGGCGATCCGTCGCTCCGGCGCGAGCGGACGCGGGCGAGCCGGCGAGGATGGCGTGGACCGGGAATCAGTAATACCCGGCCGGCGACTTCTCGGACTCCTCCATCGTCATCCATCGCATGGTCCAGGCGCCGCCGCGGTTCTCCGGCGCGACGTCGCGCGCCACGTAGCCAGGGCACTGTCCGTACGTCTTTCCCGTCGACGGGCACGGATTGCGCCGCTGGAAGGCATCCCGCCGGTACGCGTCGAGCTCCTTGATCGATGATCCCGAGGAATGGGACCGCGCCCCGGAGGGACAACCCAAGCCGCCGTTCGCGCCCTTGCCACCCGGTGCTGCCGCGCCGCGCCCGCTGCCGGTATGTCCGCCACCGCGCGCGCTGGACGCAAACGCGGTCATGAACAGGGCGAGCGCCAGCTCTGCTGCCAGGAGCCGCATGTGGAGTCTCCTCGGCTGAAGAATATCACCTGCGCGGGCGATCAGCGCGAGGCGATCGGCGCGAGAAGGACCACCGAATAACCCACGGCGGTCGCGCGCGCGGGATTGGCGTAGGAGTGGCGCTGATCCCCCCGGAACGACACGACGTCGCCGGGTTGCAGCAGCCATTTCTCGCCGGCGACCAGCAGCTCGATGCGGCCGGAGTCGCAGGTCAGATATTCGCGGGTTCCGGGCGTGTGCGGAATGCCCGTCAGTCGTGCGAGCGGGGAAAACTCCATCCTGGCGATCTCGGCGCCGGGGATCGGATCCGGCAGCAATTGCCGGACCATCACCTCGGTGCGCGTGCGTTCCGGAAGCGAGCCCCTGGGATGGAACCGGGATGCGGCGCGGGGAGCCGCGAGAAGCTCTTCCAGCGTGATTTGGAGGACGGCTGCGACCCGGTGCAACACCGCCAGGGTGGGATTGGCACTCCCCGACTCGAGGTTCGCCCAGGTCGCCCGCGGCAGGCCCGACAGGCGCGCCATCTGCTGCTGCGTCATGCCGCGGGCGTCGCGGAGTTGCCTGACGTTGGCGGCCAGGTGGCCGGCCAGGGCATCGACGTTCATGCCAACAGAGTAGCTTTCTGCCAACCAATTGTCACGGGCGCCAATCCGCAAGCATCCCCGGTTAGGCTGTCCACCATGGAGCTGAAAGGCCGGGGCGCCTTGATCACGGGCGCGAGCAAAGGGCTGGGAGCGGCGCTGGCGGCGGAGCTTGCGCGTGCGGGGGCGCGCGTCGCGCTGGTTGCGCGCGGGGCGGACGAGCTGGAATCGGTGGCGGCGCGGATCCGGGCCGAGGGGGGCGATGCGCACGCGCTCGCGGCCGACGTGGCCGACAAGCGCGCCGTCCACGGGATCGCCGGCGCTGCAGCCGCGGTCGTGGGTCCGATCGAGATCCTGGTCCACAACGCCAGTGCGCTCGGGCCCACCCCTCTGCGGTTGCTCCTCGACACCGAGTGCGAGGACCTCTCCCGGGTGCTGGAGACGAATCTCGTCGGTCCGTTCCGGCTCACCCGGATCATCGCCGGCGCCATGGCCCTGCACGGATCCGGCGTGGTGGTGCACGTCAGCTCCGACGCCGCCGTCGCCGCGTATCCGCGTTGGGGCGCCTACGGCGTGTCGAAGGCGGCGCTCGATCACCTGAATCGCTCCTGGGCGGCGGAGCTGCCGCAGCTCCGCTTCTTCTCCGTCGATCCAGGCGAGATGGACACCGCGATGCACGCGGCGGCGATGCCTGACGCGGATCACACCCGGCTGCCGGGCCCACAGGACGTAGCGCGCCGGATCGCCAGGATGATCGCCGACTGCGAGCGCATCGAAAGCGGAGCGCGCGTGGTGGTGCCAACGTGATTCCGGCGCGTTGGCCGCGTGAGGATGCCCTTCAAGAGCGGCTCCTCCACGTCGATCCGCGTACGGGCGCGCTGTGGGACGCGAGCATCGGCGACCTGGCGGCCATCCTCCGCCCTGGCGATCTGCTCGTCGTCAACGAGGCCGCGACGATGCCCGGCTCTCTGCGGGGGCGCGCTCCAGAGGGAACGCCGATCGAGGTGCGGCTTCTCGGGGAACTGCAGACCGGCGCCTTCCGCGGCGTCCTCTTCGACGGCGCGGACTGGCGGACTCCGACCGAGCACCGTGGGCCGCCGCCGGTCCTGCCCGCGGGCAGCAGGATCGACTTCGGTCAGCTCTCGGCTACGGTCGAGCGCGTGGCGCCGTTGTCGGCGAGGCTGGTCGAGCTGCGCTTCGATCGATCGGGAATCGCGCTCTGGTCGGCGCTCTATCGCGACGGACGCCCGGTACAGTATTCGCACACGAACGATTCGCTCGAGCTGTGGCACGTGCAGGTCGGCTACGCATCGCGGCCCTGGGCAGCGGAGATGCCGTCCGCGGGCCGGCCCCTGCGATGGGAGCTGCTGCTCGCGCTCCGGGATCTCGGCGTCCAACTCGCCTCGGTGACGCACGCAGCGGGCCTCTCCGCGACCGGCGACGCGGCGCTCGATGCCGCGCTGCCGTTGGCGGAGCGCTTCGAGGTGCCTGCGGCCACGGCTCTCGCCGTCGCGCAGACGCGGGAAGCGAAAGCGCGGGTCGTGGCCGTCGGCACCAGCGCCGTGCGCGCACTGGAGGGAGCGGCCGCGCTGAACGGCGGCGCGCTACGGGCCTGTGCCGGAGAGACCGATCTGTTGCTCGGACCGGGATACCGCAGGCGCGTCGCCGACGGGCTGCTCACGGGCGTCCATGAAAAGGGGGGCAGCCACTACGCGCTGCTGCGCGCTTTCGCCTCGGAGGAGGTGCTGACGCGGGCCAGCGCCTGGGCGGAGGAGCGTGGGTATCTGTCGCATGAATTCGGCGATTCGTGGCTGATCCTCGGCTAGAACACATTCCATAACCGGCCTGCGAGTGTTTGCGCTCAAGCGTAGCCGCTAACCGGCCTTCGGCCGGCGCGGCTAGTCGTCATCGAAGGGCCGCCTCGACACGCTCGAGGAGGCGCTGCTTGTGCCAGCGCGCGAGCTGGGCCTCGGCGATCTTGCACAGCTGCCTGCGCGCTTCCTCCTGCTCGCGCAGCAGCCGCGGCTTTCCGTTTGCCAAGCCGATCCGCACGTCGACGTCGTGCAACTCGCCCAATGCCGACTGCAGCGTTTTCAGGTCCGACTGCAGGCGCATCACCTTCTCGGGCAGGGAATCGTGCGCCACCTCTAGCAGGTAGCGGACTTGCTTCGCCGAGATCCGCACGCGGTGGAGCGCCCTGGAGGTGGGCCGGGTCCGCGCCCGCTCCAGGCGTTCCTGCAGCCGGTCGAGCCGCCTGCGCACGACTTTGGAAAGCTTTCGCGACGTCGGGACGGAAGCGCCAGCGATCGCTTCGACGATGGCGGGCAAGGTGCTCGAGTGCCACCTGCGCAGCTCCCGGCGCAGCACCTGCTCCGCCTCGCGCAACTTCGCCCGGCGCGAGCGGCCCAGAGCGGCATCGCGGCCGCGCAGCCAATCGATCTGAAGCTGCAGATCGCGCACTTCGCCCAGCGCGTCCTGCAGCGCCTTCACCTTTGGATCGAGCTTCTCCAGCCGCAGCAGCCGCAGCGTCGCCCGCAGCCTCCGGGCGGCCACGCGCATCTCGTGGACCGCGTCCTTCTCCGGGACCACGGCCTCGTACCGCTCCAGCGCGGTCACCTGATCCAGCAGGAAGCGGGACTTGGCCATCGATCGCTCACCTTGCCCGTCGCGCGGCGCTCCCGTTGACGGAGCCCTTGCCGTGAACTTCGAGCCGCCGGCGGAAGACCCGGCGGAAGAGCGTCGCTTCCCGATCCACGTCCCAGAGCTCCAGATCGACCGGATCGCGGTGTCGCAACTGGATGGAAACGGCGCGGGGACGGACCGAGATCGCCATCGACTTCACCGGCTGATGATGGCTGCGATCGAGCGCATCCGCGATGCGAAGCAACGTGGAGAGTTTGCGGACGAGCATCGTCTCGCGCGCGGTGAGGCCGTCCATGCCCGCGTGGGCCGGGTCCGGGTGACTGCGCCGGTGGTACCGGGCGATGCGCGCGCAGACATCGCGCTCGCGGGCGGAGAGGACGGGAAGGTCTGCGTTCTGGATCAGGTAGCAGGAGTGCTTGTGGTGCGCCTGCGCGCTGATCGCGCTGCCGATGTCGTGGAGGAGGGCGGCGGCCTCGAGCAGCGGCCGCGCCGTTGGCGGCACCCGGTGCACGGCCGGCGCGCGGTCGAACAGCTCGAGCGCCAGACGGGCGACTTGTCCGGCATGCTGGATATCGATGCCGAATCGACGGGCGATGGACATCGCGGCGTCCGCGAGCGATTCGTCGGCGGGAGCGCCGCGGCTGCGGCGGAGGAGATCGATCAGGACCCCGTCGCGCAGGCCGCGGTTCACGCCATAGACGCTGGTGAGCCTCAGGTGCTTCATGGCGCACTCGAGGATGACGGCGCCGGCCACGATGATCTCCGCCCTGCGGGCGTCGAACCGCTGACGGCGCTCGTGGGCCGGCATCGCCGCGAGCTCCTCGGTGGCCTGGGCCACCTCCTCGCGCGTGGCAGCCCTGCCCTGGCGCCCGGCATAGCCCACCACAGCGTTGATGGTTCCCGAGCTTCCCAGCGCGCGGCTGAAGACGGGGGCGTCCCTGGGCAGCGAGTCGAATGCCTCGCGCACGAACGCCCGCATCAGAGCGAGCTTTCGGGTCGGGACGCTCCCGGAAGCCGAGAACACGTCGGTGAGCCGCACCGCTCCCACGGGAACGCTCCAGAGGTTCTCTGGGTGCTCCCCGAGGGCGGTGATGACCTCGGTGGAGCCACCGCCGATGTCGATGACCGTCCCACGGGCCTGGGCTGGCGAGCCGTGCAGAACGCCCAGGCAGATCAGGCGCGCCTCCTCACGGCCCGAGATGATCTCCAGGGGCAGCGCCGCGCGCTCGCGGATCCGGCGCGCCACTTCGCCGCCATTGGACGCCTCGCGCAGCGCGCTGGTCGCGACCGCGCGGACTCGCGCCTGGTACCTTCGGCAAAGGGCCGCATACCGGCGCAGGGTGGAGAGCAGGCGCTCGACCACTTCCTGATCGAGACGTCCGGTGGTGAACACGCCCTCTCCCGGCCGGACGGGATCGCGCTCCTCATGTAGCGTCTCGAGTGAAGCGTCGGGCAGCAGCCGTGCGACCTTGAGACGGACGGCGTTCGA
>MNFJ01000039.1 GCA_001918155.1 Deltaproteobacteria bacterium 13_1_40CM_4_68_19 | reverse complement strand
CACTGCATCACCAGCACCACCTTCTGCACCGCCGCGTCGCTGATCACGCTCGCGGTCCGGCCGCACGCGCGTCCATCGTAGGCGCGCCCGGGCGGATCGAGGTCGCCCTCGCGGCTCGCCCGGGGGCGACCTCGATCAGCCAATAGCCCTCGTCGTCCCGCAGGGTGGAGGATCCGGCGCAGATCACGTTCCCGTGCTGGAAGCGCTCGTGGATGTGGCCGCAGAGGATCGCCGCCGCGGCGCCGGTCGCTTCCAGCAACTTTCGCGCGCCGCGCAGCCGGTGCCAGGGCCAGTCCGGGACCCCGCCGGCGCGGAAGGGAGCGTGATGGACGAGGACGATCTTGCCGCCGAAGTCCTGGCCCAGCTGCGCATCGACGATCCGGCCCTGCGTGATCACCGGCCAGCACACCTCGCCGCACGAGTCGAGCGCCGCGAAGCCGTCGGGCAGCGGGCGAGGCGGGAAGTACTTCTCGAACAGGCGGTTGGGCTCGAGCGCGAGCGGGTAGCGATCGTGGTTTCCGGGGATGCAGACCAGCCGCTCGCCGAGCGGCGCCAGCGCGTCTTGCGCCAGCGCGAACTCCTCCTCCATCGCGAGCTGCGTGAGATCGCCGGTGCAGACGACCAGGTCGGCGCGCAGGGTATCGGCATCGCGGACGATCTGGCGAAGGGTGGCGAGGGCGCCGTCGTAATCGCGCCCCCGGCCCTTCCAGAGCTCGACCGTCGCCAGCGCGCGCAGCGGCCCGAAATCCCGCAGCGGCCGCTCGCGCCAGCGCGGCAGCTGCACGTGGGGATCGGAGAAGTGCAGGATCCTCACGGCTTCTCCGCGATCGCCAGCAGCCCGAGACCGCCCAGCGTCTCCTCGATGCGCAGCATGCGCAGTCCGGCCGATTCCAGCGCGGTCCAGAGCGACTCCGCCGAGGAGCGCCCATAGACCTTGCTCATCGCCCGCCAGAGCGCGGCAGTCACCGCCCATCGCGGCGAGGGCAGGGCGCGGGCCAGCCCGAAGAGCGTGGCGCGAGGTCCGGCCTGCGGCTCGAGGAGCACGGCGCGGCCGCCCGGCCGGAGCACGCGCGCGGCCTCGCGCAACGCCGCGGCCCGATCGGGCAGGAGGTAGAGCACGCTGTGCAGTGTCACCGCGTCGAGCGAAGAAGAGCGGATCGGCAACGCCGCGGCGTCGAGGCAGACCAGCGGCGCCGCCGGCGCGCGGCGGCGCGCCCGGCGCAGCATCGACAGCGCGTGATCGCCGCCGACCGCGCCCGGTGGGAGCTGCAGGGTCGAGTTGCCGGGGCCGCAGCCCACGTCGAGGACGTGGCGCGCTCCGGCGGGCAGCTCGAGCGCCATCCGCGCGCAGTCCCGCTCCCAGACGGGATGACGGGTCAGCATGTCGTAGGGCAGCGCGACGGCATGGAACAGGAGCGACGAGCGGAGCATGGCCGGTGAATACCAGATGCGGTAGAACCCGGCGCATGGGCTTGCTGGACAAGATCAAACCGCAGACGCCGCAGCCGAAGCCGAGCGATCTGGCGTTCGACGATGAGGGGAACCTGGTCGTCCGCTGGAACGACGGTCGCGAGTCGAAGTTCGCGCCGCGCTGGCTGCGAGCGCGATGCCCCTGCGCGGAGTGCGTGGAGGAGTGGAGCGGGCGGCGCGTGGTCGGCGAGGGGCAGATCAAGGGGGACGTCCGCCCGCAAGGGATGAACGAGGTCGGGAGGTATGCGGTGCAGATCCAGTGGAGCGATGGGCATTCCACCGGGATCTACTCGTGGGACTACCTGCTGAAGCTGCGTGAAGAGCAGGCCTGAAGCAGCTTCGGATTGGTAACGTCCCCGGCCGCGGCCTCCGCCGCGGCCGGTGGTTCTTGACGCGTCGCACCAGCGCTGTTACCACCCGCACTCCCAGGAGGTTCCCATGGCCTCTCGCCCGGGCCGCCGCGTCGCGATCGTCGCCGGTTTGCGCACTCCGTTTGTCAAGGCCGGCACTTCCTTCAAGGACCTCTCCGCGCTGGAACTCGGGAAGCAGGTGGTCGCGGAGCTCGTGCAGCGGGCGGAGATCCCGGCGCGCGCCATCGATCAGATCGTCTTCGGAACCGTCATCCCCTCCGTCCAGCTGCCGAACATCGCGCGCGAGGTCGGGCTGGCGGCGGGACTGCCGAAGAACGTGGATGCGTACTCGGTGGTCCGCGCCTGCGCGACCAGCCTGCAGGCGATGACCAGCGCGGCCGATGCCATCGCGCTCGGCGAGATCGACCTCGCGGTGGTGGGCGGGGCGGAGGCGATGAGCGACGTTCCCATCACCTACTCGCGGCCCGTCGCCCAGGCGGTGCTGGCGGCCAGCCGCGGGCGCTCCCTGGTGGAGAAGCTGCAGGCCTTCCAGCACGTGAGCGCGAAGGACCTCCTTCCCGTCCCGCCCGCGATCGCCGAGTACTCCACCGGCCTTTCCATGGGCGAGTCGGCGGAGAAGATGGCGAAGGAGAACGGGATCTCGCGCGAGGCGCAGGACACCTGGGCGCACCGCTCGCACTTCCTCGCCGCGCAGGCATGGGAGAGCGGGAGCTTCCGCCACGAGGTGATGCGCGTCCTCACCGGGAAGGACTTCGACGTCGTGGTCGCGGAGGACAACATCGTCCGCAAGGACTCGAAGCTCGAGAGCTACGGGAAGCTGAAGCCCGTCTTCGACAAGAAGTACGGCTCGATCACCGCCGGGAACTCCTCTCCGTTGACCGACGGCGCCTCCGCGCTGGTGATCTGCGCCGAGGAGCGCGCCCGCGAGCTGGGGTTGCGACCGCTCGGGTTCTTGCGCGCGTATGCCTATGCCGCGGTCGATCCCAGCTGGCAGCTCCTGCAGGCCCCGGCGTTTTCCGCGCCTCGGGCGCTCAAGCGCGCGGGGATGAAGCTTTCGGACATCGACCTGGTCGAGATGCACGAGGCGTTCGCCGCGCAGGTCCTCTCGAATCTGCAGGCCTGGAGCTCGAAGAAGTTCGCCGACGAGCATCTCGGCGGCGCCGAGCCGATCGGCGACGTTCCCGACGACAAGCTGAACCCGCGCGGCGGAAGCATCGCGCTCGGGCACCCCTTCGCGGCGACCGGCGCGCGGCTGGTGCACCAGGCGCTGCGCGAGCTGGACGAGAGGAATAAGAACACCGCGCTGGTCTCGGTCTGCGCCGCCGGCGGGCTGGGCGCCGCCTGCATCCTGGAGCGGACCTAGATGAGCGTGCTGCGCATCGAGACCGGTCCCGACGGGGTGGCGCTGGTCCTCTACGACGTGCCCGGCGAGGCGGTGAACACGCTGCGACACGGCTTCCAGGAGGAATTCGAGGCGGCCTTCGGAAGGCTGGCGGAGGACAGCGCCGTCAAGGCGATCCTGCTCGCGTCTGCGAAGCCGGACAGTTTCGTGGCAGGCGCGGACATCGAGATGCTCTCGCGCATCAAGACGGCGGCGGAGGCGTCGGCGCTCGCGCGCGGCGGGCAGCAGGCGATGCAGCGCCTCGAGGACGCCGGCAAGCGCAAGCCGGTGGTCGTCGCCATCCACGGCGCGGCGCTGGGAGGCGGGCTGGAGCTGGCGCTGGCTTGCACCTACCGGATCGCGTCCGACGATCGCAGGACGCAGCTCGGGCAGCCCGAGGTGCAGCTCGGCCTGATCCCCGGCGCCGGCGGGACGCAGCGGCTGCCCCACCTGATCGGCATCGCGCAGGCGCTGGATTTGATCCTGACCGGCAAGTCCGTGCGGGCGCAGAAGGCGCGCAAGCTCGGGCTGGTGGACGAAGTGGTGCCGAAGGCGATCCTGCTCGAGGTGGCGCGGCGCCGGGCGCGCGAGCTGGCGGCGGGAGAGCTGCGCATCGAGCGCGGCAAGGTGGAGCTGAAGCTGCCGAAGCTGTTGCGGACGGAGGTGCTGCAGCAGATCGCCCTGGAAGACAATCCGGTCGGGCGGAAGATCCTCTTCCAGCAGGCGCGCAAGGCGCTGCTGGAGAAGACCCGCGGGCACTATCCCGCGCCGGAGCGGGCGCTGGAAGCGATCCGCATCGGAACGGAAAAAGGGCCGGAAGAAGGGTACCGCGCCGAGGCGAACTTCTTCGGCGAGCTGGTGGTGTCGGACGTTTCGCGCCGGCTGGTGGAGATCTTCTTCGCCACGCAGGCGCTGAAGAAGGACACCGGCGTCGACGATCCTTCGGCCAGGCCGCGCAAGGTGGAGAAGGTGGCGATGCTCGGCGCCGGCCTGATGGGCGCGGGGATCGCGTACGTGACGGCGGACGCCGGGATCCCGGTGCGGCTCAAGGACAAGGACGACGCGGCGCTCGGGCGCGGGCTGAAGCAGATCGCCGGCATCCTCGACGAGCGGGCCAGGCGCAAGCGACTCTCGCCGCGGGAGCGCGAGGAGAAGCTGGCCCTGCTCACCGTGACCACCGACTACAGCGGCATCCGCAATGCCGACGTGGTCATCGAAGCGGTGTTCGAGGATCTATCCACGAAGCACGCGGTGGTGCGCGAGGTCGAGCGCGAGGCGCCGAACGCCATCTTCGCGTCGAACACCTCGTCCATCCCGATCGGGCTCATCGCCGAGGCGGCCTCGCGGCCGCAGAACGTGGTCGGGATGCACTTCTTCTCGCCGGTCCACAAGATGCCCCTCCTGGAGGTCATCCGCGGACGGAGCACCGGCGCGGAGTCGGTGGCGACGGTGGTCGCGCTGGGGAAGAGGATCGGCAAGACCGTCATCGTGGTCAACGACGGTCCGGGCTTCTACACCTCGCGCATCCTCGCGCCGTACGTGAACGAGGCGGCGTTCATCTTCAACGACGGCGCGGCGGTGGAGGACATCGATCGGGCCCTGGTGGACTTCGGCTTTCCGGTGGGGCCGATGCAGCTGCTCGACGAGGTCGGCATCGACGTCGGGTCCAAGGTCGCGCACATCATGCACGAGGCTTTCGGCGCGCGCCTCGCGCCCCCCGCCGGATTCGAGAAGCTGGTGGAGAGCGGCCGTCTGGGGCGCAAGTCGAAGAAAGGCTTCTACCTGTACGGCGAGTCGAAGGAGAAGGAAGTCGACCGCACCGTCTACGAGCTGACCGCGCAGGGGCAGAAGCGCAGCTCGCCGACCACGGGCGAGATCGCGGAGCGGTGCGTGCTGCAGATGGTGAACGAGGCGGCGCATTGCCTGGGCGAAGGGATCCTGCGCTCGGCGCGCGACGGCGACGTCGGCGCGGTGTTCGGGCTCGGGTGGCCCCCCTTCCGCGGCGGTCCCTTCCGCTACGCGGACTCGCTCGGGGCCGCGCAGGTGGTGGAGCGGCTGCGCCGGTATCAGGAGAAGTTCGGCGTGCGCTTCACGCCCGCGCCGAAGCTGGTGCAGCTCGCCGGCTCCGGGGGGAAATTCCACCAGGCGGACGTCGTCAAGACACGGTGACGTTGAACAGCCTGCCCGCGCCCCACGTCGCCGCGGCCGCGACGACGAGGACCAGCACCTGCCTCGCGGCGCTCCAGAGGATGTTCCGGCCACCCAGATAGCCGAGCATCGTGCCCACGCCGATGGCCGCGGTCACGCCGAGCACGATCGAGGCGATCGCCGCCTCGCCGCCTCCGCGGAGGAACCAGGGAATGAGGGGCACCAGGGCTCCGCCGGCGAAGGTGAGCAGCGAGGTAAACGCCGCCTTCCAGGGCGACCCGAGCTCTTCGGGATCCATGCCGAGGGAGCGCGCGTACACCGCGAGAGCGCGGTCGGGGATCAGCGCGATCTGCTGGGAGGCGTTGTGCGCGGTCGCTTGCCGGACGCCACCGCTCTGGATGAACTCTTCCAGCTCCTGCCTGGCGCGCTCCGGCGCACGCTTGAGATGGTCGCGGTACTCGGAGAGCAGGCGCCGCAGCAGCTCCACCTGCGCCGCCATGGAGACGTACTCGCCGACGGCCATGGACACTGCGCCGGCGACCAGTGAGGCCAATCCGGCGAGCAGCACGACCCTGCTGCTCTGCTGCGCTCCCGCAACGCCCAGGATCAGGGCGACGTTGGTGACCAGCCCGTCGCTGACGCCGAGCACCGCCGCGCGCGTGGCCCCGCTCTGCACCTCTCGCGCGCGCTGCAGGTCGCCCCGCTCAGCCGGCATCAGGCCCCAGCGACTTGCGCAGCTCCGCCAGCGTGGGGAGGGCGGCGTCTTTCGGGGAGAGCAGCGGGTGCTCGATCGGCCACTCGATGCCCACGCTGTCCCAGCGCGCGCCGATCTCGTCCGCGCGGTCGTAGAAGTCCGTGCACTTGTACTCGACTTCCGCCACCTCGCTGAGCACGCAGAAACCGTGCGCGAAACCCGGGGGAACGAAGATCTGCCGGAAGTTCTCCTCGCTCAGCCGGTCGCCCACCCACTTGCCGAAGGTCGCCGAGCCGGGCCGGATGTCGACGGCGACGTCGAAGATCTCTCCGCGCACCGCGCGCACCAGCTTGCCCTGCGGTCGCGTTCGCTGCGCATGCAGGCCGCGCAGCGTCCCCCGCACCGAGCGCGAGTGGTTGTCCTGCACGAAGTCGTAGGGGATGCCGCCCTGGCGGTAGCGCGCGGCATGGAACGTCTCCACGAAGAAGCCGCGGGCGTCGCGGAAGACGTCCGGCTCGACGATCAGCACCCCCGGCAGCTCCGTCGGCAGGACCTTCAAGGGATCACCTCTCGAAGCGGTATCCGTGACCGCGCACGGTGAGGAAGTGCCCAGGCTCCTCCGCGTTGAGCTCCAGCTTGACCCGCAGCGAGCGGACGAAGTTGTCGACCGTCCGCGGGGTGCCCTCGTACTCCGCGCCCCAGCAGCGCGCAAGGATGTCGTCGCGGCTGAGCGCGCGGCCGTTGGAGGTGAGGAACAGGCGCAGCACCCTGAACTCCTGCGGGCTGACGTCGACGGTGGAGCCGTCCCGGGTGACGATCTGGCGGTCCAGATCGACCTCCACCGGTCCGAACCGGATCACCGTGCTCTTTTCCGGAGCCGCCGGCCGCCGGCGCAGCAGGGCCTCGACGCGCGCGAGCAGCTCGCCGAGCCCGAACGGCTTGCTCAGGTAGTCGTCGGCGCCGAGCTTCAGGCCGAGGATCTTGTCGCTCTCCATGCCCTTGGCGGTCAGCATCAGGACGGAAGCGGTGGAACCCTGCTTTCGCACCTCCTTGAGCAGCTCGTAGCCGTTGCGGCCCGGAAGCATGACGTCGAGAACGATCAGGTCGACGTCCGGCTCGAGCGCCATGCGCAAGCCGGTCTCGCCGTCCTGGGCGATGCGCACTTCGTGGCCGTCCCTGCGCAGGTTGAGGCGGAGCCCGAGGGCGATGGCGCGGTCGTCTTCGATGATGAGGATGCGCGACATCGCGGGCCGCCTCTATGCCGCCGGGAGGAGGACGCGGAACGTGCTGCCCTGTCCGACCCTGCTGTCCAGCTCGATGCGCCCACCGTGCAGCTCGACGATCTTCTTGGCGATGGCGAGCCCCAGGCCCGTCCCCTCCGTCTGGCGGGAGAGCAGGTCGTCCGCGCGGTAGAACCGCTCGAAGATCCGTTTGCGCTCGTGGGGCCGCACGCCGGGTCCGTTGTCCTCCACCTCGATGGCGACGTTGCGCCCCGCGCGCCGGGCGCGCACGCGGATGCGCTTGTCCTCGCCAGTGTACTTCACGGCGTTGTGCAGCAGGTTCAGCACCACTTGCGCCATGGCGTCGCGGTCCACGTTCACTGGCGGAAGCTGGGGGTCCAGCTCCGTCTGGTAGCTGGCGGGCAGCTGCTGGGCCCGGTACGCCTGCCCGATGCGATCGAGCAAGGCCGGCACCTCCGTCCGCTCCAGCTCGAGGGAAGTGCGGCCCGCCTCCAGCCGCGACCAGTCGAGCAGCTTCTCCACCATGCGCGAGAGCCGATCTGCCTCGGTGGAGAGCATCGCCACGCACTGGCGCACTTCCTCCGGACCCTCCGCCCTTCCTGCACGCAGGGTCTCCGCGAAGAGCCGGACACCGGTCAGCGGCGTGCGCAGCTCGTGCGAGATGTTCGCCACGAAGTCCGTCTTCATCCGCGACAGCTTGTAGGCGCGCCGCATCTCGCGGATGGTCAGGCCGAATCCCACGCCGATCCCGAGATACAGCAGCACGAGCAGGGCGATGTACAGCGTCCGGTTGCGGAACGCGAGCGGCGCGGCGGGATCGCCCGGCAGCTCCGCGGCGAGCGCGAATCCCTCCAGCGGCGGCCCGAGCCCGACGCGCGAGACCACGGTCGCGGTCTGTCCCGCCTCCGCCACGATCCGGCGAAGCGCTGCCAGCGCCGCGACCGGCTCGCGCGGCGGGAACAGGCGGAACGCGGCGCGCTCCCGGGGGAAGCGCGCCTCGGCAAGCCGCGGCACCAACTCGGCGATCGCCGCGACGTCGAACTGCGCGATCAGGGTGCGGTGGTCGTCTGCCCGTACCAGCGCGAGCGCGCGGCGCTCGCTTCCCATCTCGGCGGTGGCGAAGACGTGGCCCCCGATCGGCAGCGTGGCCGCGCGGCGGGCGGCATCGGCCAGCTCCGCGGGAGGCTTGCCCAAGGGCTGCACCGTGAGGACCAGCGGGTCCGGCTTGCCGGCGGCGACCGCTTCCGCCGACTTGTCGAGTCGGGCGAGCAGATCGAGCCCGAGCGCGCGCACACGCGCGTCGTAGTCTTCCGCCAGCCGGCGCTCCACCGCGGCGCGCTCGTTCGCCACCGCGACCACGCCGAAGGCCACCAGCGCCACGCTCGGCAGCAGCATGCCGCACAGCAGCCACACGAAGGCGCGGCGGAATTCGATCAGCTCGGACGTCTCCGCCATCTGCTTTCCTTCTAGAACACGTTTGCCAACCGCACTGAGAAGAGACCACGCTCAAGCATAGGCGCCAAGCCACCTTCGGTGGCCGCGCCTACCAGCGATGGTGTAAGGTGCGCGCCCCGAATGGCAACGAAAGCCAGGCAAGCGGGCGCGGCGGCGTCGCCGACGCAGCCGCAGACCCCGCTCGGCAAGGCGCGCTGGGCGCTCGAGGCGGGCGACGTGCGCCGGGCGCGCCAGCTGGCCGCGGAGGCCGCCCGCTCCGGTCCCGATGCAGAGCGCTCTGCCGCCCAGGCGCTGCTGCGCAAGCTCGGCCCCGACCCGCGCGCGCTGCTCGCTGCCGCCGCGGTGCTGCTGCTGATCCTGATCGCAGCCTGGCTGGCGATCTTGCAGACGCGCTAAGCGCCCGGGTGACACCGCCGGATGAAGCCGCACCCGATCTCGCGGCAGCGCGCCGGCTCCACCGTGGGCCAGCTCCCGGTGCGCCGGCCGTGCGCGATGGCCTGCGCGGCGTCCAGGAGCCGCGCCCGCGTCTGCCCGGTTGCCGCCGGCGCGCGCTCTACGAAGGGGGCGCCCTTGGAGCGGAGGAACACGATGCCGGTCCGCACGGGCAGCGGCGCGCCCGCGACCAGCTCGTGCGCGGCCAGCGCGTATGCGTCGAGCTGGGCCGCGTAGCGCGCGGTGTCCCGCGCCTGCGAGAACTTGTAGTCGACCACCGTGACCTGCTCGCCGAGGAGCAGCGCGTCGATCTGGCCGCGCAGCAGCAGCTCCGGGGCGTCCGGTCGCGACAGCCGGAGCGTGAAGCGCAGCTCGCGGTGCAGGCGGCTCGCAGGCGCAGCCGCCATCTGCCGCGCGAGCGGGGACTCGAGGAACGCGCACGCGGCATCGAGCACCTCGGCATGCGCGGCGGGATGTTCGCCTTCGAGGCGCAAGACCGACTCCAGCTCCGCGCGCCGCTCCGCGGGCCCCAGCCGCAGCGGAACCAGCTCGAGCAGCCGGTGCGCGAGGGTCCCGAGCGCCGTCGCCGGTCTTCCCGGCTCGTCGTCCAGCGGATCGGGCAGCGGGTGCTCCGGGTCGGGCCGCTCCTCGAGCCGCAGCTCGTGCAGCAGCTGGTACCGGCGCGGGCAGGCTTCGGCATCCGCCAGCTGGGTCACCGGCGCCGAGATGGTCACCTGCGCGGCCGCGCCCTCGACCTCGATGCGCGCGAGGTCCGCGTGGTCCGCCGGAGCGAGGCCGCCGGTGTCGTCGGGGTCCACCGGCGGTCCCGACGCGGCGACCGCCTGCGCCGGGGCTTCATCGCGGACGATGCGCAAAAGGCCGCGCCCCGCGGCCTCCTCCGCCACCTGATCGAGCCAGAGCCGCCAGGACTCCTCCTTCCGAGCCGCGCGCCCCGAGAGGACCAGGAGATCGCGCGCCCGCGTCACCGCGACGTAGAAGAGACGCCGCGACTGGGCCAGATCCCGGGAGCGCCGCCGCTGGCTGAGCGACTCGCCGTGGGCGCCCCAGCGGCGCTTTCCATCCGCTCCCCGCGCTTTCACGGTGAAACCGAGCCCGGCCTCGAGCAGCACCCGTTCAGGGCCTGGATTGAAGGAGGGAGCGGCGCACTCCGGGACGAACACGACCGGAAACTCGAGCCCCTTCGCGGCGTGCACGGTCAACAGCCGCACGGCGTGGGGATCGCGCTCCTCGACCACGGCGGCCTCCGCCTCGCGCGCTTCCTCGTCCGCGAGCTGGCGCAAGTCCGCGAGAAACGAGCGGACGCCGTCGCCGCGAACCTCGGCCTGGCGCGCGAGCGCGAGCAGCTTGTCGACGTTCGCGGCGGCCTGCTCGCCATGGAGGCCGCCCGCGCAGGCGGCGACGTAATCGGTGCCCGAGAGCGCGGCCTCGAGCAGGCTCGCGGGACCGAGGCGGTCGGACTCGTGGCGCAAGGCGCGCAGCAAGTTGCGCACCCGGGCCAGGGCCTCGGCGTCGTCCGCGGCGAGATCCGCGGCGTCCTCGAGGGACCAGCGCCGCTGGGAGAGGAGGACGAGCGCCCCGTCGGAGAGCGGGCCGAAGGGCGCCCGCAGGACCGAGGCGAGCGCCAGATCGTCCTCGGGATCGACGGTGGCGGCGAGGAGCGCCACCAGATCCATCACCTCGCGCGCGCCGTGGAAGCCGCGCCCCTTGTAGACCAGGTGTGGGACGCGACGGCGCAGGAAAGCGCGCCGGAACGTCTCGAGATTCGTGAACCTGCGCAGCAGCACGGCGATGTCTCCGCCGCGCACCGGCCGCGGGGACTCGCCGCGGTCGTAGACGCGCTCGGGCGCTCCCGGTGCGAGAAGCGCTGCGATCCGGGCCGCGACGATCTCCGCTTCCGCTTCCACGCCGGCGCCCTCGACGTCGAGCAGCTCTGCGCAGGGCGCGTCCGGCCCCCGCTCGCGAAACGCGGTCAGGGCATCGTCGGGCGAGAACGGCGTATCGAAGGGCTGGTCTCGCGCAGCCAGGGCGCGGCTGAACAGCAGATTGGCGAGCTCGACCAGCGCTGGCCGCGAGCGGCGCGATTCGCCGAGGACGAGGCGCTCGGCTCCGCGCGCGAGCAGCCTTCCGGCGTAAGCCTGCGCTCCCGCGACGTCGGCGCCACGGAACTCGTAGATGGACTGCTTGCGGTCGCCGACCACGATCACCGGCCGGTCGCCTGCGAGCTGCTCGAAGATCTCGATCTGCGCGCGGCTGGTATCCTGGAATTCGTCCACCAGCAGGGCGCCGACGCGCTCGCGCTCGGCTCCGCGCGCGGCGGCGTCTTCGACCAGCAGGTCGCGGCAAGAGCGCGTGAGATCGTCGAAGTCGAGGGCCCCCAGCCTCGCCTTCAGCTCCCGGTGCCGCTGGCCGGCACAGTCCGCGAGCGCCGCCAGGTCGCGCGCCAGCGCCGCGGCCCGCACCCCGGCATCGGCGTCCAGGACCGCCTCGAACGCCTCTTTCGCCGCGGCGATCGCCTCCTTGTCGGCGCCCTGTGAGCGCAGTTGCAGCGGCGAGCAGCGGCGCACCTCGCGCCAGGCCTGCGCAAGCTGGCCCGGGGGATACGTCCCTAGCGCCGGACCGGGCGGGGGTGGCGCCTCCTTTCCGGAGGCGAGGAAAGCGGCGCGCAGATTCGCCGCTGCCCGATCGAGCTGACGGCGGGCCCGGGCATCGTCGTCGAGGGCGGCCCGGGCGTCGGGCACGAACTGCAAGGGCGAGGAGCCCGTCTCGCCGAGCTTCGACAGCAACGCCGCCATCTCGTCCGCGAGACCGGCGCCGAACTTGCCCTGCGTCCGCAGCCCCATCTCGGCGCAGAGGCGCCGGGCCCCGTCCTGCAGGCCCTGGCCGAGGGCGCCTTCCAGCGCGCGCAGGGCAACGCTCTCGCAAGCCTCGCGCAAGAGCCTGCGCGCCTGCGCTTCGTCGAGGACGCTGAAGCCCGGATCGATCCCCGCGGCCGCCGCGTGCCGGCGCAGGATCTGGCCGCAGAGCGAGTGGATGGTCCCGATCTGCGCCAGGCCGAGATCGCGGCGGACGCGCCGCCAGGTGGGCTCGCGCTCCGCCAGCATGTCCACGCGCGAGCGCATGCGCCCTTTCAGCTCCGCGGCGGCCTTCTCCGTAAACGTCACCGCGCACAGCCTGGCGGGAGGGAGCGGATCTCCCCCTCCGAGCAGCTCGATGCACAGCTCGACGAGGCGGTGCGTCTTCCCGGTCCCCGCTCCTGCCTGGATCACCGCGCTGCCGCGCGGCAGCGGAAGCTCAGGCACGAGGCACCTCCCCGCCGTTCTCGTCCGGGTCGGTGGGCAAGGCGACCAGCCGGCAAAGCGGCTTCAGCTGGCAGTAATCGCAGCTCAGCGGCCGCACCGGAAACCGGCCCGCGCGCATCCTCTCGACCCGATCCTGGACGGCGCCGGCGAGCGGGAGCGCCTCGAGGTCGACCCCGTTCTCGCGCAGGGTCTTCGTGCGCCGGGCGTCCTTGAGCGAGAGGTACGCGGCGTCGACTCGGGCGGAAGGCTCGCGCTGCCGCAGCATTCCGGCGTAGAGCGGGAGCTGGAACTCGGGCGCGAGCAGCGCCTCGGGCTTGAGCCGCCGGTTGAGCGAGTCGATGCGGCTCGACTTGTAGTCGATGACGAGCAGCGTGCCGTCGGGCAACCGATCGATCCGGTCCACGATGCCGCGCACGTGCACCTCGCCGAGGCGGAGCGGGGGCCACGAGTCCGGGTCCTCGAACCCGAACCGGCGCTCGAGCTCGACGGGCCGCGCCTCCGGCCCCGCCTCGACCACCGCGACGAGACCCTCGAGCAGCTCGGCCCGCTTGAGCTCCCACAAGGCCCGGTGGCCGACGTGCTCTTCGGTGGCGAACGCGTCCATCTCCGCCGACGCGACCTCGCGCAGGACGGCGATCTCCTCTGGCACGCCGCGCAGCGGAAGACGCCGCTCGTCCCGCATCCGGCGGAAGAAACGCTCGAGGCAGCGGTGGAGCAGCGTGCCGCGCTCGCGCGGGCCGAGCTCTGCGTCGTCGCGATCGTCGACTTCGATGCGCAGCAGGCGCTTTCCCAGCGTCCGGAACGCGCAGGTGGCGTGGTCCTCGAGCTGATGCGCGGAGAGCGGAGAGTCCGGGCCGAAGGCAAAGGCGGGCAGCGCGCGCTGCAGGGCGACCCCGGAGAGCTGGCCGGAGAAGCGTCCTGGCGCGATCTCGCCGATGAAAGCGCGCACCCGCTCGCGTTCCGCGCCCGCGGCGCGGGCGATCCGGCGCAAGCGCGGCCCATGGCGCGAGGCCGCGAGCGCCGCCACCAACGCCCGCGCCGCACCGGGATCCGCCGGTGGCGTGACCCGGTAGGCGGGCTCCGCGAACGCGTCGAGGGCAGCGCGCGCGAGCAGGTCGGACGCATCCGCGCAATCCCGCGCCAGAGGGATCGGCTGGAGCGGCACGACCGACGGCTCCTTGCCGAGGGCCCGCGCCGCCTCGTCCGCGAACGGCGAGCGCAAGGCGTCGCGCCCCTGCGCGTCGGAGCGGGGCCAGAGCAGCGTGGCCGAGCGGCGGGCAGCGCAGAGCGCCAGGTGAAAGAGCAGCGGCTCTTCCGCCTGACGCGGAGGCAGCAGGCCCGGTTCGCCAGACCCGGAGGCCGCGCGAAACACTGTGCGCTTCGCTGCGCGGTTGATCGCGCGGCGCTCCTCGTCGGAGAGCAGCGGATCGGGCAGCGGACGCGCGGGCAGCTCGCCGTCGACGAGCCCGGTGAGCACGAGATGATCGAAGCTCCTTCCGGGGAGCTCGCGCAGCTCCATCAGCTGCACGGCGCCGCCACGGGCGCCTCCGGGCGGCAGCGACGCCTCGGCGAGAGTCTGCGAGAGAAGCTGCGCGAACTCCCTCCTCCCCATCCGCGCCTCTCCGATGCGCATCGCCGCCGCGGCGAGGCCGGCGCACGCCTGCTCGAGCGCGCGCGCCGCCGCCTGATCCCGCCCGAGCGCGCTGACAGCGGCGTGGTCCAGGGCAGGGCCGGCATCCACCGGCTCGGGGACGCGCAGCCTTCGCCAGAGGCCCCAGCGCCCGAGCAGCTCGAGCAGCGCCGCGCCGTGCTCGCGCAAGGTTCCCTGCGCTGGAAGCCCGCGGAGCGCCGCGATGACCCGCTGAACGCGGCGCGACGTCTCTTCGACGTGCGCGGCGCCGCGCTCCTTGCGCTCCAGCCGCCGCGCAAGCGACGAGAGGGCTGTCGCGTATCCGCCGGCCGTCGCGTCGTCGCGGGCGTGGGATTCCCGGAGCACCCGCGCCAGCGCTGCCGGGGGAAGCCTGTCCCCGTCCTCCGCCAACCACACCAGCCTGGAGGAGAGCAGGTCGATCAGGGGCTCGCGCGGAAAGTCCTGTTCGATCAACTCCAGCAGCGAGAGCGCGAGCCGCACTGTAGGAACCGGCAGCGCAGGCCTGCCGCGGCGCTCGCGCCAGGGAACACCGACGCGATCGAACGCCGCGCCCAGCTCCTCGGCGGCCCCGTTCGCGAGGCTGCGCGCGGCCACCGCGATGGAGTCGGCCGCGGCTCCGGATCGAATCAGCGCTGCGCAGCGGCGGGCCACCTCCCGCGCTTGCGCTCCCGGCGATGCGCAGCAGACGAGCTCGACGGGCGCATCCGCAGGCGGCCCGTCTGCGGCGAAGAGCCGCCGGAGGAACGGCGCGAGCGCCGGGGCCTGCTCCGCCGGATCGAACAACTCCAGCTCCGGGGCCGGTTCGGCGAGCTTCTCGATGGCGCGGAGCGTGGGCTCGAGCAGGTCCGTGAGGTCTGACCGTCCTCCAGACCAGGGCAGGCGGATGCGCACGCGCAGCCGCGTTGCGAGGGCCTTGGCCAGCCGCAGCCGCAGGGGAGTCCAATCGAGGACGCAATCGAATTCCAGGGCCGCGGCGTCGGCGAGCTCTCGCGGCAGGGCACCCCCGCGCTCCACATGCTCGACTGCCAGCCGAAGCGCCCGGTGCGGGTCGGCGAGTCCGACCCGGCCGAGGGCGTCACGCGCCGCGGCCAGGGTGCGACCGAGGGCCAGCGCCCGTCCTCCGAGGTCGAGCGCCGCCAGCTCCTCGGGCTCGAGGAGGCCCTCGCTGAGCGCGGCCAGGAGATCGCCTAGAGCGCGCTCGTAGCCTGCGTGGTTCCGGACGGCGAAATACGGGCCCGGCGAATGGTCGCGCGCCGCCTGGCGCAGCGCGAGCTGGACCGCGAAGCGGGAGGCCACCTCCGGGCAGCTGCCGGCGCGCTGTGCCTCGCGGATCAGCTCCCGGCCCAGCTCGGCGACGCTGAAGGCGATGCGGAAGGGAACGAAGTCGCGTTGGCGGGCGAGGTCGCCGAGCCGCTCCTCGACGCGGGCCGCGTCCGGCAGCACGGCGATCCGCGGGCCGCGCCTGCGCGCCTCGGCCAAACTGAGCTGCGTGGGCATCCTCCCCCTCTTACCCGAGGGGGCCGACATCCGGGGCTACTTCTTTTCGACGGTCGGCAGGTCGACGGGAGCGGAGGTGTCGGCCGGCACGGCGGCGGGCTGCAGGGCGGGAGCCGCGGCCGGAACGTCGCTTGCGGGAACGATCCGGGGCGTCGCAGGGGCCATCCTCTTCTGGGGCGGCTTGACGTTCGCCATGCCCCAGAGCGACTTGCGCGCGTCGCTGAAGTTCTTGGCGATCCGCGGAGAGGTCCCGTCCGGCACCTCGGCCCAGGGCCGGATGGCCAGCGCGCGCTTGAACTGGTCGGACGCCGCGCTCAGCTTCCCGGTCTCCGAATAGATGAGCCCGCGATAGATGAGGACCTGGACCCGGTCATCCTCGCTGTCCTTGGCGCCGTCTTCCGCGAGCTGCAGCTCCGCGATCGCGGCGTCGAGGTCGAGCTTCTGGTAGAGGCGCACGGCCGCGGCAAGGTGGGAGTTGGGACCGGCGTCCTTCGTCACGCCGGCCGACGTGGCTGGAGCGGCGGTTTCTTCCGCGGCGGAGACCGCGGGGGCGGCGGAGACGAGCAAGGCGGCGAGAAAGAATAGGCGCATGCCCGAAGGCTACCAGAGGGAAGCGCGCCCCGCGAAAAACGGAAGTGGCCGAGGGTCAGGCGTCAATGTAAGGTCGCGTCATGCCTCTGAAAGCCTGTGTCGGGCTCCTGCTGCTCGTCCTGGCGGGGTGCGACAAGCTGCGCGCCTTGCCCGGGTTCGAGCCCGCTCCTTCGCCGCCCCCTGCGTCCGTGCCGGTGGCGATGGGGCCCTGGCTGATCGAGCCGCTTCCCGGCCGGGTGACGGTGGCGTGGACCACGCAGGAGCCGAACCTCGGCCGCGTCTGGTACGGCGCGCGCGAACCGGATCGTCTCGCGATGGAAGAGGGCGCGCCCGTCACCGATCATCGGGTCGTGCTCCCCTCGCTGCAGCCGTCGACGCAGTATCTCTATCGCGTCGAGGGCGGGCAGGAGACTGCCTGGTTCACGAGCGCCCCGCAGGCGGGCGCTGAAGGCCCCCTCCACGTCCTCGTCTACGGCGACAACAGCACCAACAACGGCGACCACGCGCTGGTGGCGAGGGCCGCCGCGGCGGAGCGCCCGCAGCTTGCGCTGCACACGGGGAACATGGTGGCGAGCGCGCGCGAGGACTCGCTCTGGCGCGTCTGGTTCGAGGAGGAGCGCGACCTGCTCGCGCATGCTCCGATCGTCGCGACCGTGGGCAACCACGAGATCACGGACACGGGCGCCGCGTACGCGCGCTTCTTCCAGCGGCGCGACAGACCCCCGTATGCATCCCTGGATTACGGGCCCGTCCACGTGGTCGTGCTCGACGCGTTCGAAATGCGGGCGGGGGCGACGCCGCAATCGGGCGGGATCTCGGACGTCCAGAAGGCGTGGTTCGAGGAGGATCTGCGGGGAGTCTCGCCGGACCGGCACGTCTGGGTGCTCGTGCACCAGGGACCGTTCGCCCACCCGGCGGAGAAGCGCGAGGGCCGCGGAGGCAGCGAGGAGGTGCGCGCCGCCATCGCCGGCGCGCACAAGATCCATCCGATCGAGGCTGTCTTCGCCGGGCACGAGGCCTTCTACGAGCGGGGGGAGATCGACGGCATCCGCTACTTCGTGCTGGGCGGCGGCGGAGCTCCGCTGGAGGAGCCCGACGCGACGGTCTCGGGCGTCCAGTCGGCGGCGTCCGCGCTCTCCTACGCGACGGTGGACGTGTGCGGATGTCACACCCGCGGAGCGGTGAAGGACATCGCGGGGAAGGTGATCGATGCCTTCACGCTGGCCGAGTGCGCGAAACCGTGCAGCGTTCCGTTCGCCCCCCAGGCGGTGGCGGCCACCTCGGGTCCCGCCCGCAGCGGGGAGGATTCCGGCAGCTCGCGGCGCCGTTCCCGCAAGCGCCGGAAGCGATCCCTCGACGAAGGAGCGTCCGCGGCGGAGAATCGGGACAGATGAGGATCACGGACATGCTCCGTTTCGCGGCGGAGCGGGGCGAGCCGGTCTTCTCCTTCGAATTCTTCCCCCCGAGGAATGACGCGGGCGTTGCGGCGCTCTTCGAGACGCTGCGCGCGCTGCGCCCCCTCGCTCCTTCCTTCGTCAGCGTCACCTGGGGCGCGGGCGGGTCTTCGCGGGGGCGCACGCTCGAGATGGTGACGCGCATCAAGCGCGAGACCGAGATCGAGGCGATGGCCCACCTCACCTGCGTGGGCGCCTCGCGCAAGGAGCTCGAGGAGCAGCTCGCGGTGATCTGCGACGCCGGCATCACCAACGTGCTCGCCCTGCGAGGCGATCCTCCGCGAGGCCAGCGCGAGTTCATCGTGCACCCGGAGGGGCTCGCCCACGCGACCGATCTGGTGCAGCTCGCGCGCGAGGTCGCGGACAAGCGCGGGGTCAGCCTCTGCATCGGAGGCGCCTGCTATCCGGAGGGACATCCCGAGACGCGGGATCTGGCCAAGGACCTGCGCCACTGCAAGCAGAAGGTGGAGGCGGGGGCGGATTTCCTCATCACGCAGCTCTTCTTCGACAACCGCCGGTACTTCGAGTTCCTCGGGCGGGCGCGTGCCGCCGGCATCGACGTGCCGATCCTCCCGGGGATCATGCCGATCACCAACGTCGACCAGATCGAGCGCTTCACGGCGCTGTGCGGCGCGCACATCCCGGCGGGACTTTCCGCCGCGTTGCGGGCGCGCCGCGACGACCCGGACGCCGCCCTGCAGCTCGGGGTCGCGTACGCGGCCCTGCAATGCGCGTATCTGCTGCGGGGTGGAGCGCCGGGGGCCCACTTCTACACGCTCAATCGCAGCACCGCGACGCGCGCCATCCTCGCCGCGCTCCGCGCCCAGGAGCCCTGGCGCGACGCCTGAGCCCCTGTGGGCCGGCCTTGCAATTGAAAGATTCTCGCGTTATCTTTCAATCGAAAGGAGGTTCCCCTGCGCCCCGCCCCTCGCAGCGAGCCGAAGGCCGCCGGCGTCCTGGCCAAGGCCTTGCTGCGCGCCGGGGAGGCGTTCGCCCTTTCGCAGAGCGAGATCGCGAGCATCCTCGGCACCAGCGCGGCCACCGTCTCGCGGACGTTCGCCGGCGGCCGAGGGATCGACCCCGATTCCGCCGAAGGGCGCCACGCGCTGCTCCTCGTGCGCATCTTCCGCAGCCTCGACGCCCTCGTCGGCGGCGATGGCGAGAAAGCGCGGCTCTGGCTGCGCGCCGCCAACCGTCACCTCGGCGCCGCGCCGATCCGGTTGCTCGCCGGCACGGAGGGGCTCGTCCATGTCGCCGAGTATCTGGACGCAATGCGCGGGACCCTCTGAGGTCCGGCGCCTCACGGGCCGGTTCCGCCGCGTGGTCGAGGCACAATTCCGCAACTCCACCCGCAAGCTGGTCGACTCCGACGACGAGCAGCGCGCGCTCGAGGAGCTGCTCGACGCCAAGGCGAAGCTGCCGGTGCCCGCGGGATTCGAGGGCCTGCACTACCTGCTCTACACGCCGTTCCGGCATCCTCCGCTGCGCCACGGCTCGCGCTTCGGGACGCGCCGCGAGCGGGGAATCCTGTACGCGGCGCGCGAGCTGCCCACTGCGTTCGCCGAGGTGGCGTACTACCGGCTGGTCTTCCTGGAAGGGACGGCGGCGCCGCTTTCGCCCATCCAGGTGGATCTGACGGCTTTCTCCTTCCGCCTCGCGGCGCAACGGGCGATCGATCTGACGGTCGAACCGTTCCGGGCGTTCGAGGAGCGGATCTCGTCTCCGGTCTCGTACGCGGATTCCCAGCAGCTCGGGCACGACATGGGCGAGGCCGCAGTCCAGGTCTGCCTCTATGTGTCCGCGCGGGCGCGCGGGCGCGGAGTGAACCTGGCCGTGTTCGACAACGTGTTCCGGCCGCCGCGGCCGCTGGACGAAGAGCGGTGGACGTGCACGGCCGCGCGCGAGCGCGTCGAGTTCCGCGCGCAGCGGCTGGTCGGGGAGGAAGAGAGCCATGCGTACGAGCGCGGGCAGTTCCTGGTGAACGGCAAGCTGCCCGCGCCCGCGCTCTGAGCTATTTCAGCAATCCC
>MNFJ01000080.1 GCA_001918155.1 Deltaproteobacteria bacterium 13_1_40CM_4_68_19 | reverse complement strand
GAGCATCGAAGTGTGGTCGGCGACCACGTGCGAGACGTACTGCGGCTTGGAGAAGGGTGAGACCGCCATGAACGGGACGCGGAAGCCGAGCTGATCGAAGTTCGGACACGACGCCGGGTATGTGGGGAAGGGCGCCGTCGGATCGAACTCCGGGCAGAGAGCCTTTCCCTCGATCTTGCTCACCGCGCAATTCGCGCCAAAGCCGGGCTGCTCGCTCAACGGCGGCGCCGACTCGTCGGCGCAGAGCCCTGGGTCGATGCCGTCGGGATTCGGCGCACCTCCCTGCGGCGCCCTGGCAGGCGCCACGTGGTCGTAGAAGCCGCCGTGCTCGTCGTAGGTGATGAAGATCACCGAGTCGTCCCAGCACGCGCTATTCCTGACCACGTTCACGATCTGGGAGACGAACGACTCACCCTTCTTGATGCTCGAGGGCGGATGCTCGTCGTTCTCGAGAGGGATATCGGCGGCCGACAAGCCGAAGAAGGAATCCACGAAAGACACCGCCGGCAAGGTGCACACGCCGGGTTTCGGAGGAGCGAATAGGGAAAGAACCGCGACCGGACGATCGTCGAGCGGAACCAGATGTGTCGGATCCGCGCCGCGGAAGATCCCCGTCGAGGGTACGTTCGAGAGAAAGTCCTTCCAGGAGACGCCGTCGCCGTCGAGCAGGTCCAGAATGGTTCCCGTGATGGGGCGATACCCACCGAAGGGCGGCGAGGGGGGCGGGATGATCTCCGCGGTCGTGAGATGGCCGAAGGAGGTCGCCGCGAGCGTGTACGCGCGATTCGGAAACGTCGGTCCGATCACAGAAGAGAAGTACCGATCGCTGATCGCGAACGTCTGGGCGAGCCCGTAATAGAAGGGCAGGTCGCCATCGTCGTAGTACCCCATCGTCTCGTCTTCGGTGTTGCTCTCCCCGGTGTCGATCTGCTCCGTCGCGTCGTTCACGCGCACGAAGCCGTCATTCGGGCTGTCCCGCAGCGTATTCGTCGGATGGTTGAAGTTCGCCTCCTGGTGCGAAGCGGCCCACCCGTGGTTGAGGTCCGGTTCGGGGCAGTAGTTGGCCAGTTTGAAGGAGCGGACCCTCTTCATCCCAGACGGCGCATCGGCGTCGAGGTTCCAGTTGCGGCAGTCGAGACTGGACCCCTCCCTCTCGCAAGCGAGACCGTCGACGCAGCGATGGTCGCCTCGTGCGCACGGGCCGGCATGATATGGACCGCGAGGCACGTACGGCAGCACCCCGAAGTAGTTGTCGAACGAATGGTTTTCCTGCATCACGATGATGACGTGGTTCACCTTGCGCAGGTCGCCCTTCGCGTGGGCGGTGATCGCGACGCTGGCCAGCATGGTGAGGCAGAGGAACGACGCTCCTCGACGAGCACGCGAACGAAGCATGGGGATCCCCCAATCGGATCAGCCAGCGGGAGCTCGGCGACTCCAGGGTCCGAGGTCTGGCGTCCGCACCGACAGATTGGCGTATGAACGGCGTCGACCTGTCAAGTCCGTCCTGCAGTAACGTTCGCCCTGCAATGGCGCCGGACCGGATCGGCATCACCGGGGCGAACGGGTTCATCGGGGCGCACCTGCTGCGCTCGGCGGTGGCGAGAGGTTTCCGCCCGGTCGCGTTTCTCCAGAGGAACACTTCGCTCGAGCCGATCGCGGACCTCGAGGGGAAGTACGACGGCGTGTTCGGAGACCTGCTGGACCGCGAGAGCGTCGACGCATTCGTCGGCAGGTGCGACGCGATCTTCCATCTCGCCGGGCTGAACCGGTACTGGGCGGAGGACCGTGCGCTGTTCCACCGGATCAACGTGCTCGGGGTGCAGAACGTCGCCGAGGCCTGCGTGCGCCGACGGGTGCGAAAGCTGGTGCACACCAGCAGCTGCATCACCCTCGGCGCCTCCGATGCGGCCTGCCCTCGCAACGAGGATTCGCCGTACAACCTCGAGCGCCTGAACTTCCTCTACGCCGACACGAAGAAGGCCGGCGAGGAAGAGATCAAGCGCCGGGTGCGCGAGAGAGGATTGCCGGCGGTGATCGTGAACCCGACATCCGCGATCGGCGAGCGGGACTACGGTCCCACTCCGATCGGCAAGCCGATCGCGGACATCGCCCGGGGCATGTGGCCGGTCTACGTCGCGGGTGGCGCCTGCTTCATCGACGTGCACGACGTCGTGCGCGGCCTCTGGCTCGCGCTCGAACGCGGCACGGTGGGCCGTCAGTACCTGCTCGTCGGCGAAAATCTCTCGAACCAGGAGTTCATGACGAAGGTCGCCGGGATCGCGGGCGTCGCCCGGCCCCGGTTCAAGGCTCCCAAGGCGCTGCTCGACGTCGTCGGCGCGGTGGCCGAGTGGACCGCGGATCGTTTCACCAGGAAGGCCCCGGCGCTCACCTCGGCCATGAGCGGCCTGATCGGCAGATATCTCTACTTCGACGGCGCCCGCGCGCACACCGAGCTCGGGTTCAAGGCCGGTCCCGTGACACCCGCCATCGAGCGATGCGTCCTCTGGTTCCGGGAGGCGCGATGAACCTGGTCACGGGTGCCACGGGGTTCATCGGCCGCCATGTGGCGAGGAGGCTGGTCCGCGAACGTCGTCCGGTTCGCGTCCTCTGTCGGCCGGGAAGCGAGGGGCGGCTCCCCAGCGAGATCGCCGGCGCCGCCGAGATCGCGATCGGCGATCTGCGCGACCGGGAGTCGCTGCTGCGGGCCTGCGCAGGCACGGCGCGTGTCTTCCACTGCGCCGGCCACGTTTCCGACTGGGGCTCGCGAGAGACGTTCTTCGCGATGAACGTGCAGGGTACTCGCTGGCTGCTCGAGGCCGCGCGGGTGGCCGGGGTTCAGCGGGTCGTCCATCTGAGCTCCATCGCCGCATTCGGCACGCCCGCCCCTGCGTACTTCGACGACCACTCGGATTACGGAAAAAGCAAGGATGCGTACTCGCAGACGAAGGCGGAGGGCGAGAAGATCGCGTTCGAATTCCACGAAGCCGGGCTGCCGGTGACCGTGCTGCGTCCGGCGGTCGTGTACGGGCCCGAAGGAGCGTGGCTCGAAGAACCGCTGAGGATGATCGAGAAGGACCGCATGTTCCTTCTCGGCGGCGGCTCCGGGACCTGCCATCCTTGCTACATCGAGAACCTCCTCGACGCGATGCTCCTCGCGGCGGACCATCCGCGCGCCGTCGGCCAGGGCTACATCGTCGGCGACGGCGAATCGCTCTCGTTCCGCGAGTATTTCGACGCGGTCGCCTCGATCGCGGGGAAGGGTCCCGTCCGCCGCTCGGTCCCGATGCCTGCCGCGCGCGCGATCGCGATGGCATGCGAGACGGGCGCCCGCCTGCGCAACTCGAGCACGCGCCCCTTGCTGACTCATACGGCCATCGAGATGGTCACCACCCGAAGCCGCATGTCGATCGCGAAGATCCGCACGGAGCTCGGCTGGGTGCCGCGGTACACCTTCGCCTCGGCCATCGAGGAGCTGCGGCGCTGGTATTCGGAGAATCGGCGCGCCTTGGCCTGACCTGGGATGCTGACCCTTGACCGACCGCAAGCAGGCCATCCGCGATCGCATCTGGACGCTCATGGAAGAGCGGGGCGCCGCAGCATTTCCCGGCGCGCGCGGTCGGATCCCCAACTTCGTCGGCGCGTCGGCCGCCGCCGATCGACTCGCCACGCTCGACGAGTGGCGCCGCGCCCGCCTGATCAAGTGCAACCCGGATGCTCCGCAGCGTTACGTGCGGCTGCGGGCCTTGCGCGAAGGGAAGGTCGTGTACATGGCCCTCCCGCGCCTGAGGGAGGCGCGCTGCTTCTGGGAGCTGGATCCCCGGCGTCTGCGCGACCTGCGCGCCGCCGCGTCGATCGGAGGCGCCGCGAAAATGGGCCGCGCCGTAGATCCCCGCGATCTGCCGCATATCGACCTGGTCGTTGCCGGATCCGTTGCAGTTGCCCGCAGCGGTGCCCGCGTCGGCAAGGGCGGCGGCTATTCGGATCTGGAGTTCGCGCTGGGCCGCGCGCTGGGCTGCATCGACGAGCGCACTCCCGTGGCGACCACCGTGCATCCGCTGCAGGTCGTCCGCGGGACACTGCCGGAGACGGATCACGACTTCCGCGTGGACTTGATCGTCACCCCGGAACGCGTCTTGCGCCCGCGCCGCTCGCGCCCGCAGCCCGGCGGAATCATCGCCGGGCATCTTACCGACGACATCCGTGAGAACGTGCCCGCATTGCGCGTGCTCGGGCTCAGAGGTTGAACCGACCGACGCGGATTCGGACTAGTTCCGCTGCCGCTTCATCACTCCCGCCTCGTACACCAGCGCCGCACGCCGGACGAGGGCCGCGATGATGTCCGCGTAGAACGCGGACATCGAGCTCCTCGCTCCGGCGCGCGGGAACGGCTCGTGCGCATCCCGGCCGGCGAAGCTGCGCAAGAGACCGCCGTCGATCGCCGTCTTGACCCAGGGATACGTCTCTTCACTGAGCTCGACGACGAGAGCGCCCTTGATCCTGCCGTCGGGGGCCAGGCCGACCGCCACCCGCACGGCGCCGTGGATCGTGTACTCGGTCAGGAACGCGACGGCCCCCAGATCGTGAAGCTGCTCATCGCGGCCGATGTAGAACCGGTAGAAGTCTTCCTCCGGACGCCAGCCGGACTCCTTCTGGACGGCCTGCCGCTCCTCCTCCGTCAGGCGCACTTCGTGGACGAAGTGGCGTCGCGCGCCCGGGAGGAGGGTGGTGATGGCGTCCCGATCGGAGGCCAGAACGACGGGAGGAGTGACGTGCGCCAGTGCGGGCGCCGCGATGGCACAGGACAGGAGAACGACACGGATGATCATGCTGCCTCCTTCCGGAACCAGAGGTCGCGGATGGAGAGCGCCGCGATCAGCACGTAGCCGAGCGCGAAGACCGTGCCGCCGACGATGACGAGCGTCGCGAGCGACGGCGAAACGAAGCGCGTGGCCCACATGCCGCCGATGTCCAGGAGGCTCCCGACGAAAGGCAAGGCGACAATCGCGGCCTTGGTCCTCTCGCGCACCGAGGTGAAGAGGAAGATCAGGCCGATCAGACCGGCGATCAGCGTTTGCCCGAACAGGTGCGTGTGGCTGGTCTGGATGAGCAAGGGTGTCCGGATCGTCATCCTCGCCTCGCTCGAGATCTCGCCTAGATCGATCTCCTTCTCGCCGCTCGGCTCCCCGTGGTGCATGCCGGTCATGGGAAGATCGCGCGCAAGGCTCGCCTGGACCGCCGCGGGAGAGACCCCGACGGCGGTGGACGCCTGCGCGAACGCGGCGAGCGCACCGCAGCCGATTCCGAGCAGGAAAAGCGTGCAGAAGATCCTTCCGCTCAAGGGCAGCCGTGACAGCTGGATTCCGTTCATGGCGGCGCCTCCTAGTAGTTGACGACGAGCTGCGCGGTCACGACGTGGCCGGTATTGCTCGCCTCGGTGATTGGGATGCCCGGCTCCACGTCCGCGAACACCGGACGATTCGAGTGGCCGAGGCGGTACTCGAGCCGCAGGTCGACCCAGTCCAGATGGTGGCGCGTGCGAGCGTAGGTCACGCCGAGCGGGCGGAGGTCTGGAACCAGCTCCGACAGGTGGAAGATGGACGCGAACGTGAACGACTGCAGAGTCTGGACCACGCCGGTCCGCGCACCATCGACGTCCCTGAACGCGCCGTACCGGAACGAGACTCCGAGCCAGGGAGCGATATCGTAGTGGGCTAGCGCGTAGAAGCCGAGCCAGTGAACGTCGGAGTCGGAAACCTCGGCGGCAGCGAACGGCAGACCCCGGCGGCGGAAGGACACGCCAGACTCGCCTCCATAGACGAACTCAGCCGCGACGAGCAGCGGCGACGAGGCCGACCAGGTCACGTCGGCATCGACGATCCAGCGCGCATGCGCGTTGTCGTCGTCCTGCTCCGGCCCCCAGAACCCGCCGATCCCCAGGTTCAAGAGCTGGCGGCCTTGCAGAGGCGTCACGCCCAGGCGGCCGCCGACGCTCTTCGCCCGGTTGTTGTCTTCGAGCGGGTCCTCGGTGGTCTCGTTCTCCCAGCGATTCACGAGCCAGGCCACCGCGTCCAGCCACGGGGCGAATTGATATGCCGCCTGCAGCCCGGTCATGCTCTGCGGCCGTCCGAATCGTTGCAGCTCCGACGTCGTGGCGGTCAGGTTGAGCGCCGCGTCGTGCCGCTCGTACCCGAACGGCGTGTCGAACCGGCCGAACGACAGCGCGAGCCCGTTCCCGAGCGGCGCGACCGCGGTCAGGTTGAAGCGGTGGAGGCTAACTTCGGTGTCGATGCTCTCGGTCCCGAACTGCTCGATGCACTGGCCCGTGCCGGGACACCCGAAGTCCGGATCGAAGCCGTGGCTGTGCCGGTGGCCATGGCGCTCGATCTCGATACTTGCGCCGGCGAAAAGCCATGGTGCAAAGACCTTGTTCACACCAAGGCTGAATTGATCGAACCTGTAGTCGATGCGCCGCGGCTCCGAGGAAACCGGAGCATTGCCGGCGAACTCAGGCACCATCTGGATGTGCGAGTTGTAGTTCGCCGAACCGACGAAGAACCCCGAGATCCTCAGGCCAGCGAGGGCCGAGGGCAGCGAAGCATCCTCGCGGTCGAGGCTGACCTCGCGCTCCTGCGCGATCGCGCCGAACGAGACGAAACAGATCGAGAACAAAGACAAGCATGCGCCGGTGCGCATGGTTCCTCCTGGGCAAGCGGGATCGCAGCGCGCAAACGCGCGCCGCGCTCAAACGGCCGACTGAACCGTGCTCAGGAGTTGGCGAGTGGAGGAGGCGTCGGGACTTCGAGAAGCGGATCCGGCGGCGGGGACGCCAGGCGCAGCTCGATGGCTGGCGGCGCTGCAACCGTTTGCGGCGCGAACGTCACGACAGGGAAGGCGGGGTCGCGGGAAACGGAAACGACAGCCCAGGCGGTACCGGTAGATCCGCAGGTCTTGAGGACCGGTTTCCCGGATTCGACTTCCCTCGCATGCGTGCAGACGCGGCACTGGCATTTCGTGTCCGCGCTGTGGTGGGCGCAGCAACAGGAGGCGGGTCCCGGCGCCGTCAGCAGCGGCAGCTGCACCGCCTCCATCGCGATCACCCAGACGCCGAGGACCGCGAGGGCCCGGCACCAGGGAATCGTCAACGTGCGCCGGAGCAGACCGCGGCCGCGCATATTGCGGCTTTACTTCGCTCTCCGTGTGCCGGTCAAGGACCCCGCCGGTGAACGCATGCCCTCGGGATGCGGATCGCCGGGCTATTCCGCTGGCTTCACCGCTCGGCCGCCCATCTCGTCGCAATGCCGGATGAGGCGGCGGAGCTTATCCTTTGCGTGTGCCTCCGCGTGACCTCTATGAGGTGCTCGGAACTTCGCCAGACGCGTCCGCGCAGGAGATCAAAGCAGTCTACCGGCAGCTCGCCCGCACCTTTCATCCCGACGTCAATGCGGACGAGGAAGCGATCGAGCATTTCCGCGAGATCACCGAAGCGTTCGTCGTCCTCTCGGACCCCGCGAAGCGCAAGGCATACGACCGACAACGCAAGCGCAGGCCACGCCGCGATCTGACGGAGGAGACCGAGACGTATCTCGGGTTGCGCGTCGCCGGCATCGACCTCGGCGGCATCCTCGGCGTGTCCGTCACGGTGCGGCGAAGGACGCTCTTTCCTGATCCGCCCGAAGACGATCCGATGCCTCGCAGGTTGCCTCCCGATCCCCGTTCTTGAAAAGAGGCGGAGGTCGCGGCATTGCGCACCCGCGCAAATACCGATCGGCTTCCAGCTCATGGTTGCGAGAACGTCGAAGTAGAAGAGGCCGACGGTCATCTCAGGAAGCTGCCCCGATGTCCGATGCCGGGGCAGCTTCATTCATTTGCAGATCTTCTTGGTCAAATCGCGCCGCCTCCGGCGGAGCCGCCGTGCGCGGCGCGTACGCGACGTCGGTGGTCGTGAGCTGAGCCTGAAACGAGATCGCAAAGACCTGAAACGAGATCGCAAAATTGACGGAGTCTCACGAGGACTTCCACGCGCACGTTTCTGCCTCCCCTAAAAACCATCGTGATTTCAATGTTGAACCTGACATGTTCCAGTATAGATGTAATGATCTACAGGCTCTTCTTGACGACAGCGTCCCACCCGCGATAGGACATTCGCCCGAACGATCGGAGTCCCGAGGGGGGGGCGCCCGCTTGCCAGTACGTCATTCTAGACTAGCCGACGGGTACCGGGCGGCGGCGCGGTGCAGCCATGCGGGCTGCACCGCGCCGTAGATTCACCGACGCCGGGCGCCGCCGCTGCGTCGTCGTCAACCCACATTTCGCACGAGGTGGGGTGCGCCATCGCGCCACGCTGCGGCCTGCGGCGCCTCGGCGTGGGCTGCGGCCTTCCGGAGCCGCAGCTCTTTGCCGTGCGAGGCAAGGTGCTCGAAGGCCTGAGGCGATAGATCTCGTTATCATCGCGTCGTGAGTCTGCTTGTCCGGGGCGGCCTGCTCTGTGTGGCTGGCGCGGTCGTGGGGATCTCCGGCAATGCCATGTCGCCGCGTCCAGCCCGGCTGGGTACACCCGTCCATGCCGCCGCCGAGTCGGCGGGCGCGGCCTGTGAGGATCCGCGCGCGAGCGTCCCCCGCATTTCGGTACAGGAAGCGAAGCCGCTGTGCATCGCTTGCTCGGCGGCATTCGTCGATGCCCGCTCCGCGCAGGAATACGCGGCCGGACACATCACTGGCGCGGTGCATCTTGTTCCAGGCCAGCCGGCCGGGCCCCTGCTTCCGAAACTGAGCGCCGCGCCGGCCGTGATCGTCTACGACCGCGATCGCGACTGCGCCGCGGCGGACCGGGTCGCGGTGCTGCTGCAGTCCAATGGGGTGCGGGACGTGCGCGTCCTCACCGGCGCGTGGCCCGAGTGGCTGGCGCGGGGCGGTCCGGGTGAGTCGGGAACCTGCGCGCTCTGCGCGGCGGGCGGGCAATGATGGCGCGTGCCCTCGCAGTCTGCCGTGTCGCGCTCGGCGCCCTCTTCATCTGGGCGGCGGTCACCAAGCTGCCCGACATGGCGGCGTTCGCCCAGGACGTCGCAAACTACCGGGTCATTCCCGCGGCGTTGGTGCCACTCCTCGCGGCGGCGGTGGTCGGCATCGAGCTCTTGGCCGGCATCGCGCTCCTCACCGGCGTGATGGAGAGGCCGGCGTCGGCCCTCCTCGCCGTGCTCCTCGGATCCTTCACCGTATTGTTGGTACAGGCGCTCCTGCGCGGAATCGATCTGCGCTGCGGATGCTTCGGCAGCGACGAGCGCGCCTCCTGGTGGACCGTGGTGCGCCTGGTCATGCTGGCAACGGCGATCGCCGTGGCGCGGGGACCAGCGCCGGAGCGCACGAGCGTCACGAACCCGGCTTGACGTGCTTTCCCAGGAACGCGGCGATCCCGCGGAGCGCCGCTTCGGGCTGATCGCGGTGCGGGGAGTGGCCGCAGTCCGGAAGCATCAGCACCTCCACGTCCCGCGCGCCACGCTGGATCCCCTTCACCTGCGCGCGCGTCCCGTACTCGTCCTGTTCGCCCTGCACGACCAGGATGGGCGCGGAGATGCGCGGCAGGAATTCCTCCAGGTTCCACTTGCGGAATTCCGGATCGAGCCAGGGCCGGTTCCAGCCCCAGAAGGCCGCGTCGACGTCCTGGTGGTACCTCGCGAGCCGCGTGCGCAGGTCGCCGCTCTCGTACGCGTCCCGCGCTTTGGCGATGCTGCGCAGCCCCATCTCCTCCGTGAAGACGTGCGGTGCCTCGAGCACCAACGCCCGCGCCTTTCCGCCGCTTCCGGCGTGGATGATCGAGATCGACGCGCCGTCGCTGTGGCCGACGAGGACCGGGTCGTCGATCTTCGCGGCGGCGAGAACGTCCGGCAAGAGCTCCGCCTCGTCATGCATGTAGCGGACGGGCCGGGGCATCGGCGCCGGATCGGATTGGCCATGACCCGCCCGGCTGTACACGAAGGCGGGCAGCCGGGTGGCCTCGGCGACCCGCTGCGGAAAGTCGCGCCAGAGGGCCAACGACCCGAGCCCCTCGTGAAGGAACACCAGCGTCGGGCCGCCGGACCGGCCGATGTGCTGTGCCTCGATCTTCTTGCCGCGCACCGTGAGGATCACGGCGGCGGAAGGTACCCCGCACGGCGAAAACTCGACAGGACGAAATTGGTGGCACTCGCTCGTCCGGAAGCGCCACGGCGCCGTGCACATCTTCACCCGTCAGCAGGCCAGGCGCGCGCGAGGACAGCTCCGAGATCGATTCCAACCGGCAACGCGCCGAACGCGTACCCGTGATCCCCGGAGAGCCGCGTGGCGCAGAACGCGTCGGAGACGGGCGCGGGCGAATGGCGCACGAGCAGCGATCCCTGCAGCGCAAGCGCGAGCGATTCGACGAGCCTGCGCGCACCTGCCTCCTCCGGCGATGCCAGCTGTGCCTCCGCATGGTCGACTGCCGCGTCCAGCCGCCGATCGGCGCCGCGCGCCAGGCGGAGCTCCGCCACCAGCGCGTCGCGCGCCTGTGGTTCCTTGTGCAGCGCGCGCAACGCGTCCAGGCAGATCACGTTCCCCGACCCTTCCCAGATCGAGTTCAGCGGCGCTTCCCGGTAGAGCCGGGGAAGGATCGATTCCTCGACGTAGCCGTTCCCGCCGAGGCACTCGAGCGCCTCCGCCACCAGCGGCGCCGCCCGCTTGCATACCCAGTACTTGGCGACGGCGGTGCCGAGGCGCCGGAATCCCGCCTCCTGCTCGCGCCGGTCGTACGCGCGCGCCAGGCGCATCATGAGAATCGTCGCTGCTTCCGATTCGATCGCCAGGTCCGCCAGCACGGCGCGCATCAGCGGCTGCTCGATCAAGAAGCGTCCGAACGCGCTGCGATGCCGGCAGTGGTGCGCCGCCTGGACCAGCGCCTGCCGCATCACCGCCGCAGCGCCGATCACGCAATCGAGCCGCGTATGGTTGACCATCTCCACGATGGTGCTCACTCCGCGTCCCTCGTCTCCGACCAGCCGCGCCCAGGAGCGGTCGAGCTCCACTTCGGCGGACGCGTTGCTGCGGTTGCCGAGCTTGTCCTTGAGTCGCTGCAGGTGGAAGCGATTGCGCTCCCCGTCCGGCGTCCAGCGCGGCAAGAAGAAGCAGGAGAGCCCGCGAGGCGCCTGCGCGAGCACGAGGAACGCGTCGCTCATCGGTGCCGAGCAGAACCACTTGTGCCCCGTGAGCGCGTACGCGCCCGACCCGAGCGGCTCGGCCCGCGTGGTGTTCGCGCGCACGTCGGAGCCGCCCTGCTTCTCGGTCATTCCCATCCCGATGAGCGCACTGCTCTTCTCGGCCGCCGGCAGCATGCGGCCGTCATACGCGAGCGAGACGATGCGTGGCGCCCACTCCTCCAGCAGATCGGGTTGGCGCTGCAGAGGCGGCAGCGCGGAGTACGTCATCGAGATGGGGCAGCCGTGCCCCGCCTCGGTCTGCGAGACGAGCAGCATCTTCGCCGCCCGCGCCACGTGCGCGCCTTCGCGGGGATCGCGCCAGGGTCCGGCGTGGACTCCGTTCGCGACCGAGAACCGCATCAGCTCGTGCCACGCCGGGTGGAAATCGACCTCGTCGATGCGGTTCCCGAATCGATCGTGCGTGCGCAGCCGCGGCGGGTTCTCGTTCGCCTGGAAACCAAGCGTCAGCATCTCCTTCGCCGCCGTCGCCCGCGCAAAGGCGCCGATCTCCGCCGTGGCCCAGGCGGCGCCCTCGCGCCGCAGCGCCTGCGCGAGCGCCTGGTCGAGCGCCAGCGGATCGTAGTCCTGGAGAGGCGGAGGCTGGTTCAGCACGCGGTCCGTCGACATGGCGCCACTGTACCTCGCGTCACGCGGACCGTGTTCGAGGGGTCACGCCATCGTTCTCGATGCGATCGACGCGCATGCAAAACCTTGTGGATTGCCGCCAGGGGGCGGAAGCTCTGCCGCATGAAGCTCTTCGGGACGAAGAGCGGCCGTCCGGTTGTTCCGTGGAGGATGCCCCGGCTTCCGGAGGTGCCGAAACGTGTGCGCATCGCAGCCTGGTGCGCCGCCGCCCTGTTCGCCGCTGCCGCGGCGGGCATCGGCATCATCGCGTTCGGCTGTCCTCCCGTGAGCGCCCTGCGCGATTACAAGGCGCCGCAGGCGAGCCTGGTATTCGACCGTGACAACAAGCTGCTCGCGCGGCTCGCGCCCGAAGAGCGCATCGTGGTGCCGCTCTCCTCGATGTCGCCGAAGCTGGTGGCCGCCTTCCTGGCGGTCGAGGACAACCGGTTCTACGACCACTCCGGCATCGACTGGCGCCGCGTCGTGGGAGCCATCTGGCGCGACTTCCGCACGTTCTCGCTGCGGGAAGGGTCGAGCACCATCACCATGCAGCTGGCGCGCAACGTGTTCCCGGACAGCCTCACCCGGGCGCGCACGCTGCGTCGCAAGCTGGCGGAGATGATCGTC
>MNFJ01000128.1 GCA_001918155.1 Deltaproteobacteria bacterium 13_1_40CM_4_68_19 | reverse complement strand
CGCAGGACCAGATCGCGCTCCCCGTGCGTCGCCGGCCGCAGCGCCTGGATGCGCGCCACGTTCACGATGGCCGAGCGATGCACGCGCGCGAACTGCCGCGGGTCGAGCCGCTCCTCGAGCAGCTTGAGCGAGCGCCGCAGCAGGTAGCTGCGGCTGCCGATGTGCAGCTCGACGTAGTAGTCCTGGGCCTCGATCCAGTCGATCTCCGCCACCGGAACCACGCGCACACCCTCGCGATCCGGCACGACGATGCGCTCGAGGTACGCCGGCGCGGCCTGCGTCCTCGCTTCCGACGAGAGGCGTGCCGCCAGCGCGAGAGTCCGGTCCGCACGGGCCGCGGCCTTGGCGCGGGAAAGAGCGCGCGCGAAGCGGTCGTCGTCGAAGGGCTTGAGCACGTAGTCCACCGCCTCTGTATCGAACGCCTCCAAGGCGTGACCGGCGTGCGCGGTGACGAACACCACCCGTGGGGGTCGAGGGCCCGCGGCCCGCATCACCTGGAAGCCATCGAGGCCGGGCATCACCACGTCGAGGAAGAGCACCTCGGGCGCCAAGGTCCGCAGCGCCGCCAGCGCCGCCTTGCCGTCGGCGCAGCAACCCACCACCTCGACCTCGGGATCCTCGCCCAGCATCCTGCGCAGCGCCGCCCGCGCCGGCGCCTCGTCATCGACCACCAGGACGCGGACCGGATCGTTCATTGCGGCAGGCGCGGGCGGGAGTGGAAGGGGATCACCACCCGCGCCACCGTTCCCTTCCCGTCGCTGCTCAGTATCAGCTCGTGGCGGTCCCCGTAGAGTTGCTCCAGGCGGGCACGCGTGTTGGCCAGGCCGGTGCGCGTCGAAGGCTGCGAGCTGCCACCGCCTGCGCCGCTGTCGCGCACCTCGAGCTCCAGCATGTCGCCGCTGCGCGAGGCGCGCACCTCGATCCGGCCGGGATCGGACGACGGCTCGATGCCATGGCGCAGCGCGTTCTCGACCAGCGGCTGCAGCACGAGCCGCGGAACGAACGCGACCGTGACCGCCGGGTCCGCCTCGATGCGCGCGGAGAGCCGGTCCCCGAACCGGGCCTGCTCGAGCTCCAGATAACGGCCGACGAACTCGAGTTCCTGGGAGAGCGGGATCTCCTGGCCGTCGTCGAGCAGCAAGCTGCGGAGCAGGTCGCCGAGTCGCGCCACCGCGCGGGTTGCCGCCTTCGCGTCGCCGGTGCGGACCAGCGAGGAGATCGTATTCAGGGCGTTGAAGAGAAAGTGCGGGTGCATCCGCGCTTCCAGCGCTTCCATCCGCGCGCTGAGCAGCCGCGTCTCCAGCTGGCTTGCCCGGAGCCGCTGCTCGGCGGACTCGCGGTAGTAGGCGAGCGCGTGGCCGAGCACCACCAGCGCCGCGTAGGAGAAGACGTCGATGAACGACTCCGCGAAGATCTGCGTAGTCAGATCCGGTGCGTGGCCCGGAACGTCGAGAAGGGCGGTGATCGCGTAGCTCGGAGGCGCCCCGATCAGTACGGTAGCGGCCGCGGCGGCAAGGTGGACTGCGCCGTTCTTTGCCCACGTCCCCCGGTCCAGCGGATACCTCCGCACCAGCCAGAGAATCGCCGGCGTGAACAGGGCCCAGATCCAACAGGACACCAGGTGTTCGAAGGCGCCACGCATTGGCGGCAGCGTGCGGCCCTGCGCGAGTGCCTGCAGCGGGATGCGCGCATACGCGACCGCGGCGACGATCGTCCAGGCGCCGAACGCGATGCCGAGCTGCTGAAGCATGCTGCGGGACGTGTTCCGCACCCGGGCCTCCGAGGAAAGCCAGTGTAGTCGGATCGCGGCCCCGTCCGCAGCATTTGCCGGACGGGGCCGGTCCGGGGGAGCGCTATTGCCCCGGAGAAGGCGAGGACGCTCCCCCGTCCGCGATGAAGCGCCACGCGCCGTCGGCCTGCCGCGCCCAGAGCGTGAGGTATTTGCTGTAGAGGCGGTCGACGCTGCCGTCGGGATTGGTGATGCTGTCGACGGCCTTGCCCACCGTGAAGCCCAGGTCTCCGCTCTCGCTCGAGCCGGCGAACAGCGGGGTCCAGTCCAGCACCTCATCGGGCGTGCCGCCGGCATAGAAATCGGTGACCTCTTGCTTGCCCAACAGGAAGAAGAAATTGCGGCCGAAGGGCATCACCAGGTCGGCCGCGTACGCCGGGAAGGCAGGGGAAAAGCCGTGTGCGACCGAATAAGCGGCGAACTCCACATCGGTCTGCAGCAGCGAGCGCTTCTGCTTCTCCAGGGAACCGGGGTGCGGAACGCCACCAGCGCCGGATCCGCCGAGCAGGAGCGGAAAGCCGTCGCGCGTGGGAATGTGCGGGGTCAAGGAAACGCGGGTGTAGTACGCGGTCACCCGGAACGGGTCGTCGTCCTCGCGCGCCCAGGTGGACACGTAGGTCCCATACGTGGTCAGCAGGGATCCGCCCGAGGCCGTGGTTTTCTCGATCCAACCGAAGGTGAAGCCGAATCGACCGTCGGTGGAGACGTCGCCGCCCGCCAAGGTGCGGCGCAGCGAGGTCTGCGAGGGGTTCGGCTCCGCGGCGGAAAGGGTCGCGCGGATGTCCTGCTTGCCCTGCACGATGTCGATGCCGGCAGCGAGATAGAGAGCGTTGCCCCGCATTGCGCGCACGACCCCTTCGACGGGTCCGAGCCGCTCGATCTGCGCGCTGTGCGATGCGTCGGCCGCGAAGAGGGCGCTCCGCGCGCTCGGCTGGCTGTGCGCGGTGGCCTCAGCGGACTTCAGGTCCAGGACCGACCGGTCGATCTCGCTCCCGCCGCATGCGACGACGATGATGCACGACAGCGTCATCAAGACTCTCTTCACGATGTTCCTCCCTCTGCGAAAGCTGGCGCGAACCAGCCGGCCCGGCGCGGACCTTAGGGAGGAGTGGCGCGGCATCGGCGGGGAGAGCAGCCACCGGGACCGCCTCCGCAGCGAAGCGGCCCGCGGCTGCAGGTGCGCTCCCCCCCGGCCTTCACGCGCCAGCCGGCCCCGCGCCGGCCGCAGAGGCTGCGGGAGGGGAATTGACGGCGCGGCGGAGCAGGCGCAGAAGCACGCGCGATGAGGCGCTTGCTGCTCGCCGCCCTGGTGCTCGCTTGCGGGCCCCGTGGCCACTGGCCTCCGCGGCCCGCGGAACATCCGCCCACGCCGACCGAGCTCCGGATCTACGAGCTCACGGTGCGCGCCCCCTCCGCTGAAGAGCGCGCGCGGTTCTCCGCGGCGCTGCGGTCCCGGGGGTTCGCGGTCGTCGATCACGAACCGCGCAAGGGACATCTCGAGGTGACGCTGACGCACGAGGCGGACTCGCTGGTGGCGACGTTGCGCAGCGACGGGTGGTTCGTGGATGAAGCGGTGGGAAAGGACGTCGAGTCGCTGTCGGCCACCCTCGCCGTCTCACAGCGGCTGACGGACTTCATCCGCAACAGCGGCCTTCCCCAGCAACACATGATGCCGGAGAACTGACCGCCCGACAGCGTTTCGTTCGCGAGATGGTGGCCGGCGAGCTCGCTCTTGACTTCGCACCGTCGGACGCGGTGTACCATGCGCCCGCCGCACTGCTGGGTCATCCACCTCTGACGCGGAGCACATGCATGAGAGCGCTCTACGCCGCAGCCATGCTGACGCTGTGCACCCTTCTCCTACCGGGCCCCGCGGGCGCTCAGACCGTCGAGCTCAAGCTCGGCCACGTCGGATCCCCGGGATCGCTCTTCGACCTGTCCGCGACCGAGTTCGCCAAGCGCGTGAAGGAGAAGACCGGCGGCAAGGTCGTCATCCAGGTGTACGGCGCAAGCCAGCTCGGCGACGACACCGAGCTGCTGCAGAAAGTGAAGCTCGGCACCGTGGACCTCGCGCTGCCCTCGACGGTGATGTCCTCCGTCGTTCCCGCGTTCGGGCTCTTCGAGATGCCTTACCTGGTGAAGGACCGCGAGCACATGAAGCGGATCGACAAGGAGATCGTCTGGCCGACGCTGGTCCCGATCGCGGAGAAGGCGGGCTACAGGGTCCTCGCCACCTGGGAGAACGGTTTCCGCCAGATCACGAACAACCTGCGCCCGATCAAGGGCCCCGAGGACCTGAAGGGCATCAAGCTGCGCGTCCCGAAGGGCAAGTGGCGGGTGAAGATGTTCCAGTCCTACGGCGCGAGCCCCTCGGCGATGGGCCTGTCGGAGGTGTTCGTCGCCCTGCAGACGGGCGTGATGGACGGAGAGGAAAACCCGCTCACGCAGATCTACACCTCGAAGTTCCAGGAGGTGCAGAAGTATCTCTCGCTGACGGACCACGTCTACACGCCGGCGTACGTGGTCGCCTCGCCGCGCAAGTTCGACGGGCTGCCCGAAGGCGTGCGCAAGCAGATCCAGCAGGCGGCCCAGGAGACGCAGCCCTTCGTCTACGAGACCGGCGCGAAGATGGACGAGGACCTGCTCGGCAAGCTCGAGCGGGGGGGGATGAGGGTGAACCAGGCCGACAAGCAGGCCTTCCAGAAGGCGAGCAAGCCGGTCTACGACGACTTCTCCACGGAAGTGCCGAACGGCAAGCAGATGATCGAGAAGGCAATCGCGCTCGGATCCGGCAAGTGACGGCGCGCGCGATCTGGCGCCGGCGGCTCGAGCAGGTTCTGCAGTGGATCACGGGTGCGCTGCTCGTCCTCCTCGCCGTCGAGGTGCTCGCCGGCATCGCTTTCCGCGCCGCGAGGAGGCCTCTCTCCTGGTACGACGAGGTTGCCTCGGTCCTGCTCGCCTGGATCACGTACTACGGGAGCGCGCTCGCCGCCCTGAAGCGATCGCACATCGCTTTCCCCGGGCTGGTGAACGGGATGCCGCGGGCAGGGCGCTTCGTCGCGCTCGCGATCCGCGAGACGGCGGTCCTCGGTTTCTTCCTGGTGCTCGCCTGGCAGGGAACCTCGATCCTGCGCGTGCTCGCGGGCGAAACCCTGGTGACGGTGGACATTCCGGTGGCGCTCACGCAGTCGGTGATTCCCATCGGCGCCGCTCTCTTCGTCGTTGCCGAGCTGCTCAACCTGCCCGACCGCGTCGCCTGGGCGGAGGGAGGCAAGGTCGTCGTCAGCGCACAGCAGGACGCGGCGAAGGAGCTGTCGCACTGATGGCCATCTTCGTCCTCTTCGGCGCCGTCATGGTGCTGGTGCTCCTGAACGTCCCGATCGCCATCGCGCTCGGCGTCGTCGCTCTGGTCGCCATCCTTCATGCCGGCGGCATCGCGGCGCTCGCGAACGTGCCGCTGGTCATGTACACGGGCTCGACCAGCTTCCCGCTGATCGCCATCCCGCTCTTCATCCTCGCCGGCGCGATCATGAACGCGTCGGGCATCTCGCGCAGGCTGATCGCGCTCTCTTCCGCGGTGTTCGGGTTCGTGCGCGGCGCCCTCGCCCAGGTCACGATCGTCACATCGCTGTTCTTCGCCGAGATCTCCGGGTCCGCCGTCGCCGACGCGGCGGCGCTCGGAACCATCCTCATCCCGGCGATGAAGAGCAAGGGCTACTCGAAAGAGTTCTCGGCGGCAGTGCTCTCCTCGGCCTCGACGCTTGCGGTGATCATCCCGCCGTCGATCCCGATGATCCTCTATGCCGCGATGGCCGACACATCGGTGGTGAAGCTGTTCGTGGCCGGCATCGTCCCGGGGGTCCTCGGCGGCCTCTTGATGATGGTCATCGCCTACCGTTTCGCCCGTCTCTACAACCTCCCCGTCGAAGAGAAGTTTGACCGTCGGCGGGTCTGGGCGGCATTGAAGGAGGCATCCTGGTCGCTCGTGTTGCCCGCGCTGATCCTCGGTGGAATCTTCGGCGGCGTCGTCACCGCGACGGAAGGAGCAGCGCTTGCGGTGCTCGCGGCCGTCGTCATCGGCACGGTGATCTATCGCGAGCTGAACCTCAAGGCTCTCTACACCGCGATGATCGACGGCGTCGTCCAGACCGCCGTGGTGATGCTGCTCGTCGCCGCGTCGGCCCTGCTCGGCATCCATCTCACCGAGATCCAGGCACCGCAGAAGCTTGCGGCCGCCGCCGCCGCCCTGAGCAACAGCAGGTGGCTCGTGCTGATGCTGCTCAACCTGCTCTTCCTGCTGCTCGGGCTGTTCCTTCACTCCGCGGCAGCCATCATCCTCGTGATCCCGGTGGTGATGCCGCTGGTGCAGGCCGTGGGGATCGATCCCGTCCATTTCGGGATCATCGTCACCATCAATCTCGGCATCGGGCAGCAGACGCCGCCGGTGGCGAGCGTGCTCACGGTGGCCTGTTCGATTGCGCGCGCCGACATCTGGGAGGTGACGAAGGTGAACCTCTGGTTCATCGGCGTGCTGCTGCTGGTGCTGCTGTTATCGACCTACGTACCTTTGGTGCCGCTCTCGCTCGTCCGGCTGTTCTACGGGGGGTGACGTACCTTCGGTGCGCGAGCGCCTTTACGCCGCGCGGTCGAACTCGGGGGGTGAGTCCGTTTCTGTTTCGGGATGTGCCGGCTGGGTCGGGCGTCGGCGGGTCTTGCGCGTCACTGCTGTCGCGAGGATGGCGATGTAGAGGAACCCGACGAACGAGCAGCCGGCGATCTCCAGGAAGCTGAGCACGGGCGGACCCCCGAACAGGTATGCGGCTAGCGTGCCGCGTTGCTGTAAAGAAGAGCACCGTGGCGGGTGGGGTCGCTAGGCCTTGCGCTCGCACCGCCTGACATGGTGGCGGTGCTGCGCGCTCCTTTCGCTGGAAAGCGGTAGGATTACGTCCACTCGTCGCCGCCGCCGAAGGTGGCTCAGTCGGGCCGCCGTAACGCGGCCTAGCGACTGGTGTTTTTAGACTGTACTACTGGAGGAAACCATGCCGCTGTCCGGAGACGACTGCCGCCGGCTGATCGACGCCGCCCATGCCCGAGCCGGGCAGATCGGCATCCGCGTGACCGTGGCCGTAGTGGACGAGGGCGGTCTCTTGCTCGCTCTCGCGCGCATGGACGGCGCGCCGCCCATCTCGGCGCAGATCGCGGAGGCGAAGGCGAGCGGCGCCGCGCTCTGGCACCGCGATGGCGCCTCTCTCGCGCAGGTGGCGCAGGACCGGCCGGCATTCTTCGAGGCCGTCGGACGGATGGTGCGGGTTCCCATCATTCCCGGGCTGGGGTCGACGCTGGTGCGGCGCAAGGATGCGGTGCTCGGTGCCGTGGGAGTGAGCGGCGGCAAACCGGAGCAGGACCTGGAATGCGCGGAGGCCGGGCTGCGCGCGATCTGATCAACGAAAGCCGAGCAGCGCGCCCGCGATCAGCGCAACGACGATCAGGATCACCCCCGCGACACCGCCGATCGGCGGGCCCGGCTCCGGCGGCGAAATCCGCGGCAAATCCGTGTTGCTCATCGAAGGCCTCCCCGACTGCAGGGCCTACGAGACGCCGAGGTACGAACACAAGGTCTCGCTGTGCCCCGGGCGGGGAAGCTGTCGAACGAAAGGGGTGGAGCGGCTACCTCTGCCCCGCCGCCGCCGTCCCGGCGAGATGCTCCATCGCGGCCCTCACGCCGCCGGGCCGATGCGGCACACCGGCGAGGCCGAGCCCCATCTCCACTCCGGAGAGCGTTCCGCACAGCGTCAGGTCGTTGAACGCGCCCAGATGACCGATCCGGAAGATCTTCCCCTTCAACTTGCCCAGGCCCTGGCCCAGGGACATGTCGAAGCGATCGAGGACGATGGCGCGCAACTTGTCCGCATCATGGCCGGCGGGCATGCGGATGCCGGTCAGCGAAGCCGAGTGCTCGCGCTCGTCGGCGCAGTTGACTTCCAATCCCCAGGCCCGAACCGCCCTGCGCGTGGCTTCGGCATGACGTGCGTGACGCCGGAACACGTTCTCCAGGCCTTCTTCTTCCAACATCGCGATCGCCTCGCGCAGGCCGTAGAGCAGATTCGTCGCCGGCGTATACGGGAAGAAGCCGCTCTCGTTCGCGCGCAACATCGCGGCCCAATCCCAGTACGAGCGGCGCAGCCCCGCCTCGCGCGACGCCGCGAGCGCTTTCTGCGAGATGGCGTTGAACGACAGCCCCGGCGGGAGCATCAAGCCCTTCTGCGAGCCCGCGACGGTCACGTCGACCTTCCATTCGTCGTGGCGGTAGTCGATCGACGCCAGCGAGGAGATGGTATCGACGATCAGGAGAGCCGGATGCCCGGCGCGATCGATCGCCGCCCGCACCTCCGGAAGGCGCGTGGTCACCCCGGTGGAGGTCTCGTTGTGCACCACGCAGACGGCACGGATCTTCTGCTGCGCGTCCGCGCGAAGCTCGTCCTCGAGCGTCTTCGGATCGACCCCGTGGCGCCAGTCGCCGGGGATGAAATTCGCTTGAAGACCGAGCCGCTGGGCCATCTCCTCCCAGAGCGTGGCGAAGTGGCCGGTCTCGAACATCAAGATGCGGTCGCCGGGGGAAAGCGTGTTCGAGAGCGCTGCTTCCCACGCCCCCGTTCCCGAGGCGGGATACACGATCACCGGCTGCGTGGTGCGGAAGATGCTCTGCAGTCCTGCCAGGACTTCCTTTGCCAGTTTCGCGAACTCAGGCCCGCGATGATCGATGGTCGGCCGATCGATCGCGCGTAGCACGCGGTCGGGCACGTTGGTCGGCCCGGGGATCTGGAGGAAATGACGGCCGCTGGGAGATGCCACGGAGACTCCTACTTGCCGGTCCAGCGGGGTTTGCGCTTGGCAAGGAACGATTCCACGCCCTCGCGAAAGTCCTCGCTCATGTAGTTGCGCACCACGAATTCGTCCCCACCGCCGGGCGGGGCCCAGTGGCGCACCACCCGGTTCAGCGCCTCCTTCGCCGCGCGCAACGTGAGCGGCGCGTGCTCGAGGAGCGTGCGGGCCGTCTCCACCGCCCGCGTGTACAGGCCCTCCTCGCTGGTGATCTCGTTGAGCAGCCCAGCGGAGCGCATCTCTTGCGCATCCATCAGCCGGGCCAGGAAGAGGATGTCCTTGGTGCGGGCGACGCCGATCAGCGCCGCGAGGCGGGCGTGGTTTCGCATCGAGAGCGTGTTGCCGAGCGTGCGCGCGATGGGAAAGCCGAACCTGGCGGAGGGCGCGCCGAGCCGCAAGTCGCAGGCCGCCGCGATGCCAGCGCCGCCGCCGGTGCAAGCGCCCTGGATGGCGGCGATGGTGGGCACCGGGACGTCCTCCAGAGCGTCGAAGACGCCGTCCATCGTCGCCTCGTAAGCGAGGGCGTCCTTGGGCGTCTTGAAGTTGCGGAACTGCGCGATGTCGGTCCCCGAGACGAACGCCTTGTCGCCCGCCCCGCGCAGGATCAACACCTTCATCCGCGGATCCGGCGCCCGGCAGATCTCGCCCAGGCGTTGGTACATCCCGAACGTCATCGCGTTGCGCGCCTCGGGACGGTTGAAGGTGAGCCAGGCGATGCCGTCGTCGCCGATCTGGAACAGGATCTCTTCCGCGCTCATGCAGGCTCCCGGATCACGCCCGCCCTCGCGAGCTTGCCGATCTCCTCGCGCGAATAGCCCAACTCGGCGAGGACCTCGGCGGAGTGCTCGCCGAGCATCGGACCCGCCCGCGCCATCCGCGTCGGCGTCTCGGACAGGCGCATCGGCGAGGCGATCTGCTTGACCGGTCCCAGCCTGCTGTGCGGCGCGTCGGGAAAGAACCCGCGCGCGAGCAGGTGCGGATCGTTGAAAACCTGATCGTACGTCTGCAGCAATCCGCAGGGCACCCCGGCACGTTCGAGCGCCTCCACCCAGTGCCGCGCGGGCCGCGTCGAGCTCACGTCCTCGATCAGCGGGATGAGCTCGCGGCGGTTCTGGTGCCGTAGGTGGTTCTTGGCGAATCGCGCGTCCTGCTTCAGTTCGGCGAGGCCGAATACGTCGCAGCACGCCTCCCAGTTGCGCGCGCTCGTCGCGCCGAGGGTGAAGAACCCGTCGGATGCGCGCAGCGCCTGGTAAGGAGCGGAGGTCTGGTGCGCCGAGCCCAGCGGCTTGGGCACTTCCCCGGTGGCGAAATAGCGGCCTGCTTCCCATATGGCGAGGGAGACGCCCGCCTCGAACAGACAGACATCGATGAACTGCCCTCGCCCGGTCCGATCCCGCGCCCGCAGGGCGGCGACCGCGGCGAGCGCGCCGTAGAGCGCGCAGGCGAGATCGGTCAGCGGAACGCCCACCTTCACCGGGGCGTTCCCGCCTTCTTCGCCGGTGATCGACATCAGGCCGCTCATTCCCTGCGCCATGATGTCGAGCCCGGGCCGCTGCGCGTAGGGGCCGTCCTGGCCCCACCCCGAAGCGGCGACGTAGACGAGCCGCGGATTCAGCTCCGACAGCCTGCGGTAGTCGAGCTCGAGATCGGCCATGGTGCCCGGACGGAGGTTCTCCACCACCACGTCCGCGCGCTCGATCAGGCGGCGGAACACTTCCTTCCCCCGCGGGAGCTTGAGATCCAGGGCGAGGGAGCGCTTGTTGCGATTGAGCCGGATGAAGCTCGATGATTCGCCCTCGAGGAACGGAGCGGTGGCGCGCACCTGGTCGCCACCGTCGGGGTTCTCGATCTTCACCACCTCGGCGCCGAGATCGGCGAGCTGGAGCGTGCAGAATGGCGCCGCCATGAAGTTGCCGACTTCGACGACGCGCACGCCGGCCAGCGCGGACTCGGGCATGGCGCTCCTTTACACCGGCGCGCCTCGCGAGCACCATCTTGAATCGGCGGCGGTGCGACTGACGTTCACGGTCCGACGGCGACGCCCCACGGCAATTTGCCCACCGCGATCCGCAGCAGGATCTTCCCGCTCTCCACGTCGATGACGGATACGTCGTCGGAGGGCCCGTTCGCCGTGTACAGGCGGTCCTGACCCGGGCTCAGGGCGATTCCCCAAGGTCGCGGGCCCACCGACTCGAACGTCCGCACCACCTTCGCGGCGCGGACGTCGATGCACGCCACGGCGCCGCCGCGGCCAGTGGAGACGTAGAGGCGCGCGCCGTCGCGCGACATCGCCAGCCCCATCGGCTTCGCGCCCTGGCCCTCGATGCGGATCCGGCCGGTGCGCCGGCGAGTGCGGGTGTCGATCACGTCCACCGCGCCGCCTTGCTCCGCGCTGACGAACGCACGCTTCCCGTCCGGGGTAAACACCACTGCGCGAGGCCGCGCGGCCACCACCGGCCGCGCCAGCAACCTGAACGTGGCCGCGTCGACCACGTCGATCTCGTTGTTCTCCTCGCTGGTCACGTAGATTGCGCGGCCATCCGGCGAGACCGTCACGCCCTCGGGCTGCGCGCCGACCTTGACGGTGCGCACGATCCGGGCGGCCTCGATGTCGACGACGCTCAACGCCGAGGCGTCCTCGTTGGAGACGTAGAGGAGCTTGCCGTCCGCGCTCAGATCGAACGATTCCGGATCCGGACCTCCCGGGAGCCGCCCCGTGACTTCGCCGCTGCGGAGGTCGACTACGGCGATCCCGTCCTGCGCCCGATCCGCGGGCGGCAGGTCCTCGTCGCGCTGCCCGGGTCCGCCTCGCGGCGACCCGCTGACGGCGACGTAGAGCTTGCCTCCGGGGGCGAGCTTGATTCCCCGGGGCCGCTTTCCCACGGCGATGTGCGTGACGACCGCGTCGTTCTCGATGACCGACACGTCGTTCGAGGCTTCGTTGCTGACGTACACCCGGTGCGGCAGGGCGAGGAGCAGCGCGGCGAGGATCAGCACGCGCTCTGCTTTGGCTTCGTTGGATCGGTCGTGTCAATGCCGCATGGAGAGTATGTTGCCGCGCATGCTGATCCTCCTCGCCGCGCTCGCCGCCGCCTCGCCGCTCGACGGCCTCGATCAGATTTATCCGCAGCTCGATGCGCTTTACATCGATCTGCACAAGAATCCCGAGCTGTCGTTGAAGGAGCAGCGCA
>MNFJ01000146.1 GCA_001918155.1 Deltaproteobacteria bacterium 13_1_40CM_4_68_19 | reverse complement strand
TGCTTCATCATCAAATGCCTGCCCGGACCGTGCGCCCACGCGGCGCCGGCCCCGATCACGAGTGCCAGCGCTCCGAGCCCGATCAAAATCTTCTTTGCCATCGTCTTCCTCCTTGCCCATGGAGTACGAAGGCACCTTTACAGCTCCGTTGCGGCGATGTTTCTCTCTGTTGCAATCACAGGTACTTCCTCGCCTTCAGGGCCTTCTGGATGCGCGCGCGCGTGTCGCCGACGACCAGTCTGGGCGCCTCTCCCGTGAGCGTCTGCACCAGCTCCAGATACTTTCCCGCCAGCTGCGCCCGCACCTCGTCGGGGATCTCGGGCAGCGGCCCTTCGCCCTTGTAGTTGCGCTCGCGGATCAGCCACTGCCGGAAGAACTCCTTGTCCAGCATCTTCTGATCCTCGCCGCGCCTCGTCCGCTCCTCGCTCCCCTGCGCGATCCAGTAGCGGCTGGAGTCCGCGGTGTGGATCTCGTCGATCACCCAGAGCTTCCCCGCACCGTCGACGCCGAACTCGTACTTGGTATCGACCAGGATCAGCCCGCGCTCCCTCGCCCACGCCTGACCGGCGGCGAACAGGTCGAGGCTGATGCGGGCCATCTCCTCCCACTGCTTCCGCTTGATGACCCCGCGCGATACCAGCTCCCCGGGCGAGACCGGCTCGTCGTGCTTGCCCACCTGCTCCTTCGTGCTCGGGGTCAGGATCGGCTTCTCGAATCGCTGGTCCTTGCGCATGCCCTCGGGCAGATCGATCCCGTACGCCTTCGCCCCTTTCCCCGCCTGGTAGTCCCGCCAGAGGGACCCGGTGAGGTACCCGCGGACGACCATCTCCACCGCCAGCGGCTGCAGCCTGCGGACCACGAGCACGCTCGGGTCCGGCACGTCGAGGATGTGATTGGGGGCGACGTCCTTCGTCTTGTCGAACCAGAACACCGTCAGGCGGTTGAGGATCTCTCCCTTGAAGGGGATGGTGGTGAGGACGCGATCGAATGCGCTCAGGCGGTCGCTCGTGATCATCACGATCCGGTCGCCCCTCGAGTAGTTGTCGCGGACCTTGCCGCGATAGAGCTCGCCCAGGGCGGGAAAGTCCGCCTCGCGAAGCGTGTAGGGGAGCTGCGCCTTCAGGATCTCGTCCATTGCGCGTCCTCCGGGACGCGGCAAGATAGCTCAGGTGGAGCTGCGATTCGTCCTCAACCGCCCGCGGAGCTCGCAGAACATCGGCGCGGCGGCGCGTGCGCTGGCGAATACCGGGGCCGGCGCGCTCTGGGTCGTCGAGCCCCTCGGGTTCGACCGGGCGCAGGCAGCAAAGCTCGCCGCGGGAGCGGACGAGATCCTCGAGCGCATGCGGGTGGTCCGGACGCTCGACGCGGCACTAGGCGACTGCCTCGACGTTGTGATGACGACGGGCCGCACGGTCGCTGGTGCGCTCACTCCGGAGCAGACCGCGGCGCGGCTCCTCTCCCAGCCCGGGACATGCGCGCTGGTGTTCGGCGACGAAGTTCGCGGCCTCACCAATCGGGACCTGCAGCGCGCCGCCGCGGTGGCCACCATCCCGACGGCGCACAAATCGTCGCTGAACCTCGCCCAGGCGGTCCTCGTTTTCGGGTACGAGATCCTCAAGGCGCGCGCCATTGCGACGATCCCCGAGGCTCCCGCGGAGCCGCAGGCGGATGAGCGGCTCCTTTCGCTGTTGCGCGACCGGGCGCGCGGGCTGCTGCTCGCCTCCGGCTTCTTGAATCCGCAGCAGCCAGACCTGGTGCTGGAGGAGCTGGTGTCGCTGCTGCGGCGCGCCCGTCCGTCGCGCCGGGAGGTGGAGCTTCTGCTCGCGGCGATCGCGCAACTGGAGCGGATGTCTTGATCCGCGTGCTCAGGCCTCCGGCGGCGCGGGCGCTGCCGGAGCGGCTGGCTCCGTGGGAGCAGCCGTCTTCTTCTTCTGGTGCTCGGCGCACAGGCCGTGCGCGACTACCTTCTTGAGGCAGCCTTCCTTGCTGCAGGTCTTGTAGCGCGCCTTGGGCAGCTCCCCGTTCTTCCACTTGTCGTAGTGGAAGAAGCAGTAGCCCTTGGCCTGGTACGCGCGCTTGCAGCCTTCGATCCCGCACTTGAGGCCTTCCTTGCCCTTTGGCGGGGATGCCTTCGTCTTGCGGCGTTCGCTGGTGGTCTCAGCCATTGTTCCGGGTGCTCCTGGGGGTCGAAAAGGGAGCGGCTTTCTAGCGCACTCCGCGCAGGATTGACAATGGCACGGCCACTGCAACCGCTCCGTAGGGGCCGCTGGGCGCTCGCCCGCCTGGCTGGGAGGCGACGATGGAGGGGACGGGAACGGTCGGTTTGGTCGTCGTAGGCCTCGGTGGTGTCGGTAGCTCGCTTCTCACTGGCGTGCTCGCCGCGCGCGCCCACCTCGTCCACCCGTTCGGAAGCCTCGCGGAGGGCGGCGGATCCGGAAGGGCGCCTGGCTTCGGCCCCTCGCCGCTCCGCGCGGCGGCGCCGCTGGCCGAGCTGGGCGATCTCGCGCTCGGCGCATTCGAGGTGCGCGAGGACGATCCCTATCGCGCCGCGCTGCGGGTGGGTCTCATCAGCCGTTCGCTGGTGGACGAGCTGCGCCCCGAGCTGCGGAAGATCCATGCCATGATCGGCGGGCGACAAGCGCCGACACGGCGCCATCTGGCGGACGCGCTGGCGGAGGATCTGCGGGGCTTTCTCGCGCATCACCGCTGCGCCCGCGGCGTCGTGGTCTGCACGATCCCTGGCGTCCGCGCCGCACCGGCGAAGCAGGCGTTCAACGCGAGCGAAGTGCGCGAGGCGCTCGAACAAAACGCCGACTGGATCACGCCCGGCGTCGTCTATGCCGCCGCCGCGGCAGAGGCCGGGTGCGCCTTCGTAGCCGCGGGGCCGGATCGAGCGCTCTGCGCTCCCGGCATCTCCGCGCTGTTCGCGGAGAAGTCGCTGCCAGTCGCGGGCGCTGGCCTGCTGGGGCCCGACGCGCTGCTGCGCGAGACCCTGGGGCAGATCCTGGCGATGGAGGGGATGCAGCTCGCCGGCGCCGCCTCGCTGTCGACGCGCGCGGAGGAGCGCCTCCCTCTGGGGCGGACCCGATCGCACCTCCGAGATGGGGCTCGGCACGGCGTGGGCGGGCGGCGCCTTCGAGCTATCGCTCGAGCTGCGCGGTCCCGTCGGGCTCTATCTCGCTGCGCGGGCCCTCGACGCGGCATTGCTGGTCGAGCTGGCCGCGCGCGCGCAGAGGAGCGGGGCGCAGGAGTGGATGGACGCGCTCTTCCTTTCGCCGCTCGGGTCCGCATCGCCGCACGAGGCGCGGACGGTGTCGCTGGCCGGCCGGCGCGGGCGTCTGCTGGCCGAGCTGCCGGCGCTCGCGCGCAGTGCCGGCCGGGAGGCGGCGTAGCGGCCCAGCGGCGCGTTTTCCCTCGCGGAAGAACGGCGGTTCCCAACCGGGACCGCCGGGTTCCTCGCCGCCGTGATCGCCGTCACAACCACGGCTTTCCGGCTTCGCCCGAACCGCACGCCGCCGTGCGGCTGATGTGCAGGCATGCTGCTTGCTCCACGTCCGTGTGTCGGCGGCAGGGCGACAAACCCGCGTTCGCGTGGGGGCGCGAAGACGGGGTCGAGGGGGTCGGCGTCGCGGGGGGCGTGGCGCTGACGTCTGTGGGGCGCGGGCGGCTGGGGGGCGGTCCGCGCCCCACTCTTTTTCCCAAGCGCTTTGCCTGCTTGACTTCCCCGATCCACTCAAGATACGCTACTCGCGATCCACGCTGGAGGCGCCTTGGCGGACCGCGAGCGCGACGCAACAGGGCATCAGCCGAGCGCGGCGCAGCTTCTCCGCGCCGCGCTCGAGAAGATCGTCTTCTTCGAGTGGCGGATCTCCGAGCTGTCGGGCGAGCTGGCGGCCGCCCACGCCCGCTGCGGGACGGCCGAGAAAGCGCGCGCCGAGGCGGAGGACGAGGCGCGCGCCGCGTCGCGGCTGACCAAGGCCGCCCGGATCCAGTGCGCCGAGCTGGAAGCGGAACGGGCGCGACTCTCGGCGCTGCTGACGCGGCCGGCGCACGGCGGGTCTGAGCCAGGCGCGCTCGACGCCGAGCGGCGGCGGGCGGCAGCGCTCGAGGCCGACCTGGAGCAGTCCCGCGCGGAGTTGGCGCGCTCGCGCGCGGAACGGGAGCGCTGGCTGAGCGAAATGATCGCGCAGGCGAAGACGGGCGACGACGATCCCGCCGCGCTCGCGCAGTTCATCAGCGAGCTGCGCGGCGAAGTGATCGCGCTGCGCGATCACCAGAAGAGATGCGAAGCCCTGCTCGCCGAGGCCGGCATCGCGCCCCCCGCGTTCGAGGCGCCGCATCATCGCGAATCGCAGCCCCCGCGCGGGCCGGAACCGGTCGAACAGGCGCGGCAGATGTGGGCCGAAGGCCGGCTCTCGCCCATCGCGGCAACCACGACGCCTTTCGCCGTGCCGCTCGACCCGAAGGAGTCCGCGGCAGCGCGGGCGCTCGCGGACCAGTGCCTGCGCAGCCTGATCAGCGCAGACTCGGCGCGCCGCGAGCAGGCCGCGCGGCATCTCGTCGCGGCTCCGCTCGCCTCGGCTGCTCCCGCGATCGCATCCGCCCTTTCGCAAGAGCCGGACCCGAAGACCAGGGCGCAACTGGCGAAGGCGCTGGCGGCCTGCGGGGGAGAGGGCGCGGCCGAGATGGTGGCGCAGCTGCAGTCCGCGCCGGAGCCCCCGCTCGTGCGCCTCGCCGCGCTGGAGGCGCTCTGCGCGATCCCTTCCCGCGTCCGCGAGGCGCTGGAGATCGCCGCGCGCGACGAGACGGCCGCCATCCGCCGGCGCGCCGCCGCGCTCGCCGCTTCCGCGGGCGTCGAGGATCTGGCGGCGCGGCTGTCGGCGGACGAAGATGCGAGCGTCCGCGCCGCCGTGGCTGCCGCGCGAACCGAAGCGCCGCCCCCTGCAAAGCCGGCGCCCCAGGCAGCGGCTCCCGCGCCGGCGCGGCCCAAGGATGCGGTGCGCGCCGCGCTGCAGCGGCTGGTGCTCGAAGGAGGGTCTCGTTGATGGAGCAGATCCGCTATTCCAGCCGCCGCCTCGCCGAGGTGCTCGGCCTCTCCGTCCGGGAGCTCGCGGAAGCGGAAGAGCGCGGCGCCATCCAGTCGACGGTCCCCTCCGACGGGCCGACGCAAAAGATGTCCTATTCGATGCAGGACCTCTCCTCGGCGCGCGCGGCGCTGAACCGCATGCCCCCGCGCAGGCCGCTCCGCCGGCAGCTCTTCCTCAACTTCAAGGGCGGCACGGGAAAGACCTCGGTCTCCAGCAGCTACGCGTTCCGCCTGGCGGAGATGGGCCATCGCGTGCTGGTGATCGATCTCGACTCGCAGGGTCACGCGAGCAAGTGCCTGGGCGTCTGCGGCGAGGAAGCGGAGAGGACGCTGTTCGACGCGATCATCAAGAAATCGCCGCTGGAGACGGTGATCCTGAAGACGGGGATGCCCGGGCTCGACGTCGTTCCCTCGAACCTGACGATGAGCACCATCGATCTCTCGCTGATGCCGCTCGCCGCGCGCGAGTTCCGCCTGCGCAACGTGCTCAAGGAGGTGGAGGGGACGTACGACTACGCGGTCCTGGACGCGCCGCCCTCGTTCGGGCTTCTCAACCTGAACGCGCTGATGGCGGCGCACGACCTGTTCGTGCCCGTGCTCCCCGACTTCCTCTCCTTCCACGGCCTCAAGCTGCTCTTCGAGACGGTCCAGGGGCTGGAGGAGGACCTCCAGCACGTGCTCGATCACATCTTCATCGTGATCAACGCCTACAACGCCACGTACAAGATCGCCAAGGAGGCGAAGGAGGCGCTGGAGAAGCACTACCCCGATTTCCTGCTCAAGCAGGTGATCCGGCAGTGCACCAAGTTCGCGCAGGCGTCCAGCGAAGGCATTCCGATCTTCGCGTACGACTCGGAGAGCAAGGGCGCGCAGGACATCCAGGCCGTGCTCGACGAGGTCCAGGCCCGCATCGGCGCGCCGGTGCGCCTCAAGGCGGTGGAGAGCGCATGAAGCGCGGTTTCGAGGAGAACGTCCCCAAGGTCCGCCCCAGGGTCCGGGTGGGCCGTGCCCTGGACGAGCAGGTGGCGCAAGCGCGCGAGGTCGCGGCGGCGGAGAGCGCGGAAGCGACGCTCGCGGCGGCGGCGGATCCCAAACTGGCGATCGCGGCGCTCGCGCCAGCCCAACCTGACGCCGCGGTCGCGGGGCCGCTGGCCCGGGCGCAGGCGGCAGTCCCGGAGGGCGAGACGCGCGCGCCAGCGCTTCAGAGCGTCCGCGATCCCGGTCCGGTCGCGGAACCTGAACGGGCGCCGCAGATCCCGGGAGTCGAACCCGTAGCCGCCTCGACGAGGCGCGCCGCCCGCCGACCCCCCGGCCCATCCGTTTCCGAAGTCACCGACCTCGTTCGTGCCCTCACGACCGACCTGACCAAAGCGGCCGATTCGAACGCCCGCCTGAAGGCGGATCTCGAAGCAGCGCTGGCCGCCCTGCGCGCCGCGGCGGACGAGTCGCGCGACCAGCGGGCCGAAGCCGCGCGACTCGCCGCCGATCTCGAATCGCGCGCCAGCGAGCTGCGCGCGCTGCGCGGCGACCTCGATCTGCTCGAGGCGGAGCGCGATGGCGCGCTCGCCCAGGTCGCTCGCCTTTCCCGCGAGGGGCGTGAGGAGAAGGCGCGTTCCGCCGCCTCCGCGGAAGAGGTGCAGAAATCGCGCTCCGAGGCCGCCCAGGCACGCGAGGCCCTGCAGCGTCTCACCGCCGAGCTGCGGGACCGGGTCGCCGAGCGCGACGACGCGCGCAAGGAGTTTCTCGCCGCACGCGCCGAACGCGACCGGCTCGCCGAAGAGCTGCTCGCGGCACACGCCGACGCCGAGACGGCCGCGCAGAGCCGCAATGCGCTCGAAGAAATACACCGTGCCCTGGCCGAGGCCCGCGCGCGGATGTCAGGTATTCGCTAATACTTACAATATGTTGAGCGTCGAGAGCTCGATCGGCCAAGGAGGGCCGCGGATGTAGGGGGCTTGTCTGTGGACTGGGGCCGTGATAATTCGCGCAGCAATTCGGATTGTTCCCCGCATCTCCGCTCGCACGTCAGTCCGACAACCCAGCTCACACAACAGAACGGGAACACTGGCGGGCGCTTCACGGCGCCCGCTAATTTTTTATTCGATATTTTTTAGCCGTGAATGGATCAGGAAAGAGCGCCCCAGAGCAGGATTCGCGGATTGACGTAGAAATATGGATGCTCGTCCTCGAGCTGCGGGATCAAGAGCTGCCGGTAGCGCGCGAGGAACCGGTCCCAGTCCGGCGCTGAGAGACGTTTCTGGTACTCGGTGAGCAGAGCGCCGCGCACCCACTCCACGACCTCCTCGCGCGACTCCAGCAAGTGCGTGTACGTGACCACCCGGACATGCTGGCGCGCGTAGCCGAGCCGATAGAGCCAGGCCGCGTAACGAATCGGGTCCAGCAGGGGCGTGCGCCGCACGTATCCCCCGAGGAGCCGGCGGAACTCCGGCGATCGCGCGAGCTCGGAGGCGGTCTGGTGCGTGATCAGATCGTCGGTCATCGGCATCTGCACCGCGATCTGCCCGCCCGGCGACAGCGCCCCGGTGAGACGGCGCAGCAGGTCCGGATGGTCCGGGACCCAGTGGAGCGCAGCATTGCTGAAGATGAGATCCAGCTTCTCCGCGGGCTGGAACGTGGCGATGTCCTGCTGCTCGAAGCGGAGGCCTGGTCCCTGCGGGGCCTTCGCGAGCATGGCTTGCGAGCTGTCGATGCCGAGCGTCTCGCGCGCTTGCAGCTTGCGGTGCAGCTCCGCCGTCAGCTCGCCCGTCCCGCACCCGAGATCCGCGACGAGCATGCCTGGGCGCGCCTCGACCAGCGCAGCCAGGTCCCAATAGGGCTGCGCCCGCTCGGCGCGGAAACGCTCGTACTGCGTGGGGCTCCAGGCGTCCGACACCCCCCGAGCGTACTACGCGCGAGCGCGCGACGGGGCGGCGACCTCCGCGGTCTCCTCGAAGACCGTCACGCCCTGCCGCAGGCGCTCGTGCAGGAGCTGCAGCTCCGCCGCGCCGCCGGCGCCATCGAGCAGCGTGAGCGAGAAGCGCGCTCTCTCCAGATTCGCGACGTCCTCGTGCAGGCTGGCGAGAACGCGCTCGCGCGCGCGGCGGACGCGGCGGAAGTGCTCGAGCTGCGAGGACAGCGCGTCCGCCGCCCGCAGGTAGCTCTGGCGCGCCGAGGGATCCTCCGCCGACCCGGCGGTGCGCGCGAGCTGCGCGGACCGGCGCTGCAGGTCGTCTTCCAGCGCGGGAGACGCGGCGCGGGACAGCTCGGCCGCGCGCGCGGCGAGATCGAGCGCCGCGGCGGTCAGTGAATCGAGCAGGACCCCGAGCTCAGCTCCGCCCACGGCCGCGAGCTCGATGGCCGCGCCGCGCCGGGCGGCCATCGCGCGCTCCGCCAGGGCGCCAAGCTCGGGGTCGAGGAAGGTGCGCAGCGCGGCGAATCGCCTTTCGAGGGCATCGCCGCCGAGACGGACGTGAAGCGGCGCCGCCGCGAGTGCGGTCCAGAGCCCCATCGCGCCCCCCGACAGCCCAGCGGCGATCCAAGGCGGAGCGACCGTCGCGAGCACCGCGGAGAAGTGCGGTAGCGTGACGGCCGCCGCGGCCTGGGCGGATGCCGAAAGGGCCGCGCACAGCGCGACCGCCGCAGGCGAGGGCGGTGTTGCTCCGACCCCCGCCGCCGTATCGCTGCGCACGACCGCCAGCAGCAGTCCGAGCATCGCGCCGCACGCCGCGCCAGCCCACACGACCGGGACGAGGATCCACGCCACGGCGATCGTCACGCAGCAGCACGCGGCGACCGCGCGCCGCCGCAGCCCCGCGTTTCCACCGGCGACGAGCAGCGCCAGCGCGCTCCCCGCGGCCGCGAGCTGCAGGGAACCTGCCGCTCCCAGCGCGGCGCCGCCGATGGCGAACGCCGCGGCGGCGCGCTGGAAGGAACCGTGGTCCTCGAATCGCGCGTCCATGACGTCACCAGCCGGCGACCGGCGCGCGCACCGCATCGAAGACCCGCTGCTTCAGCTTCTTGCTCGCCGCGCTCCCGGCGCCCTCGATGGCGCCGACGTCGGTCTCGTACTCCGCGGCCGCCCGAGCGATCTCCTTCGCGCTCGCGGGCGACAACGGCCTCGCCGCGACCCTTTGCAGCGCTGCGACGCGCGCCTGGGCTTCGCCGCGCCGCCCGGCTTCCTGCAGCCGCGCCGCCTGATCGGCCAGCTCCGCCATTTCCGCGCGCGTTCCGGAAGCGGCGGCCTCCGTCGGTGCCAGCGCCAGCAGGGAAGCGTCGGACGTGAACGTCGCCTGCGCGACCGTGCGCGCGCGCTGCTCCTCGCCTCTCGCATCCTCGAACGCCAACTCCACCGTCGCGACGTCCGCGAGGCCGCGACCCGGCGGAATGGAGAGCTTCACCAGGACCCGCCGCTCCTCACCGGCGGCGAAATCCGGGACGCGGATCCACCCCCCGTCGGCCTCATATCCCAGCACGCGGTTGATGGAGCTTCCGGAGGCTCCGGTCACGCGAAGCCGCACGCCGCGCGCGACCAGGGCGGCCGCGCGGCTCAACTCGTCGCGGAAGGCGGCGGCGAGGATCTGCGGCGAGTCGATGTAGCGAGCGCGTCCGCCGGCCTGGGCGGCGAGGGCGGACATGAGATCCTCGTCGTAGTCGTCGCCGATCCCGAAGGTCGAAATGGTGGCCTCGACGAAGTCGCGGCGCGCGAGGCGCAGCAGGCCTTCACGGTCGGCGATCCCTTCGTTGGCCTGGCCATCGGAGGCGAGAAAGACCTTGTCCATGCGACCGGCGGCGCGGCCGCGCGCGAGCTCGGGAGCCGCCGCGTCGAAGGCGGCAGACATGTTGGTGCCGCCCGCCGCCTCGATGCGCTCGATGGCGGCGAGCGCCTGGGCGCGCACGTCGCGCGTGACCGCGGTCGAACGGACCAGCACGGAGGCGCCGCTGGAGAACTCCACGATCCCCAGCCGGTCGTCGGGCCCCAGCACCTGGACAAGGGCCCGCGCGGCGTCACGGGCGCGCGCGATCTTGACGCCCGACATGGAGCCGGAGCGATCGATGATCAGGACCGCGTTCACGGGCACCCGCGGGCGTGCGGCAGCCTCGCCGGCGGCGGCGAGATCGATCTGCAGATAGGCGCTCGTGGTCCGGTCCTCGGGCAGGTACAGCCGCTCCAGCAACGCCTGCAGGCGAAGACTGCCTGGCGTTGCCGCCTGCGGAACCGGCTGCGGCGGCGGGACCGGCTTGGGGGGAAGCGGCCGGAGGAGCGCCGCCATCAGGGCGGCGGCGAACGAGGCGAAGGCGAGGGAGAAGAGGGCGAACGTGCGGCGCATGCGGCACCTCCGCCCTGTGCAACGCGCCAGGGCGGCGGGGGATCTAGTCGCGGCCGCCGAAGGCGGCTTAGCGACTACGCCTGAGCGCACACCGTGCTCAGCATGGGTTTGAAATGGGTTCTAGGCCGCGGTGTTCCGGAGGTGCGTTTCCAGGAACTCCGCCGCGCGCCGCTCGGCGTAGAAGCGCGGGCGCCAGATCGGCCCGCCTCGCAAGCCCAGGTGCCCTTCGATGGGGGAGATCTCCAGCTCGACCACCGGGTTGGTCACGCGCGGGATGCATCGTGCGGGAATGAACGGGTCGTCCGCGGCGGACAGGAGCAGGAGCGGGACGCGCACCCGGTCGACGAAGTCTGCGCTGGAGCTCTGCGCGTAATAGTCGCGGGCGCCTTCGAAGCCATGCACCCGCGCGGTCAGCGCGTCGTCGAACTCGAAGAGCGTGCGGGCCCGACGGACGCGCGCGTCGTCGGCGGCCCCCGGAAACCGGGCGAGCTTCTCCAGCGACTTGCGCTTCAGCGAGCGCAAGAAACGCGTGCGGTAGACGAAGCGCCAGAAGCCCGGACCGTCCAGCGTCTGCGCGCAGAGCGCGAGATCGAATGGAACGCAGAGGGCGGCCGCGGCCTTGACTTCGCGCGGCGCGGAATCGCCCTGCTCGCCCAGCCACTTCACCAGCACGTTCCCGCCCAGCGAGCAACCGGCGAGCACGATGCGGTCCGACTGTTCGCGCGCGCGCCTCACGAGCTCGTCCAGATCGCCGGTCTCGCCCGAGTGATAGGAGCGCACCAGCCGGTTCATGTCGCCGGAGCAGCCGCGGAAGTTGAGCGCCAGGGCTCCCCAGCCCCGCCTCCGCGCCTGGGCGAGAAGCCCGCGGATGTAGTGCGCCGAGCTGGAGCCTTCCAGCCCGTGCAGCGCCAGCAGCAGCGGCGCGCCCGTGGGGCCGGACATCCGGTCGACGTCGATGAAATCGCCGTCCGACAACTCCCACCGCTCGCGCGTCACCGGAACACGCGGACCCCGCCGGAACAAGGGGCCGAACACGGTCATGAGATCCGGGCTGATGAGCCAGCGGGCGGCGTCGTACACCGGGGCCATGATATTCGACGGATTGCGATCTACCTTCGCAGCCGTGTACGCGGCGTTGATCATCTTCGGAGCGGTCCTCTCCACGCTCGTCCTGCCGCTCCCGGAAGAGCTGGCGCTCTTCGGTGCTGGCTGGTGGGCGCACGCCGGAGCGCTCCCGCTCTGGGCCGCATGGCTGGCGGCGTGGCTCGGGATCGTCGTCGGCGACACGGCCTCGTACCTGCTCGGGCGTTCCGTCCTGCCGGGTCTGCTCCGCACGCGGCTGGGCAAGCGCCTTCTTTCTCCGCACCTGCGCAGATGGGGAGAAGAACTGGTGCGCCGCAATGGCGTCCGCGCCATCCTGCTCGGCCGGTTCCTCGTGGCTCTGCGCGGGCCCGTCTACCTCGCGATCGGCGGCAGCAAGTACCCGTTGCTCCGGTTCGAGCTGATCAACGGCGCGGTCGGGCTGGTCGAGGTCGCCCTGCTGGTCGGCCTCGGTTACGAGTTCGGGCGTTCGACCAGGCTCGCGCACGAGGTGCGGTTCATCGAGATCGCCGTGGGGGTGACGGTGGCGGCCGTGTTGGTGATCCCGCCGATCGTCAAGTGGCGGATGGTGCGAAGACACCGCCGTGCAGCCAACGCTTGACATTCCAGCAGCTTGCGTCCGAGGCAAGTCGTCGCGAGTGTTCAGGAATGAGAATCTGGCCGGGAAAGTCCTATCCCCTTGGGGCCTCCTACGACGGCGCGGGCACGAACTTCGCGCTGTTTTCGGAGGTCGCTACCAAAGTCGAGCTATGCCTCTTCGACCGCAACGGCAACCAGCGCCTCATCGATCTCCCGGAGCGCACCGGGTTCCTCTGGCACGGGTACCTGGTCGGCGTGAATCCCGGCCAGCGCTACGGCTACCGAGTCCACGGCCCTTGGGAGCCGGAGAAGGGCCTGCGCTGCAATCCCGCCAAGCTGCTGCTCGACCCGTACGCGCGCGCCATCGAAGGTCACCCGAAATGGGACGAGGCGATCTACCCGTACAACCTGGCCGAGGGGGACCTCGTCGCCAATGGCGCCGATAGCGCGCCGTTCATGCCGCGGTCCGTAGTCACCAATCCCTACTTCGACTGGAGCGAGGACCGGCCTCCGGGGCGGCCCTGGCACGAGACGGTCGTATACGAAGTGCACGTCAAAGGATTCACGCAGCGGCATCCGGAAGTCCCCGAGGAGCAGCGAGGCAAGTACGCCGGCCTCGCGTCCCCGGCGGCGATCGAGTACCTGCAGGCGCTCGGCGTGACCGCCGTCGAGCTGCTCCCGATCCACCAGTTCGTCCACTCCCAGCACCTGCTGGACAAGGGGCTGCGCAACTACTGGGGGTACGACTCGA
>MNFJ01000081.1 GCA_001918155.1 Deltaproteobacteria bacterium 13_1_40CM_4_68_19 | reverse complement strand
CGGCGGTGGTCCGCGCCCGGGACCTCGACCAGGCCATCGCGCTGGCGAACGACACGCAGTTCGGCCTCGGGTCCGCGGCGTTCACCCAGGATCCGAAGGAGATCGACCGCCTCGTCGACGAGCTGGAGGCGGGCCAGGTCTTCATCAATGGCATGGTGAAGAGCGACCCGCGGCTGCCCTTCGGCGGCATCAAGGCGTCGGGCTATGGCCGCGAGCTCTCGAAAGAGGGCATCCGCGAGTTCACCAACACCAAGACGGTCTGGGTCGGATAGCAGCCGCCGCGCGTACAAGCGGATCTCTCGCTTCGGCACACGGCCTGCCCGCGTGCTACATATCCCCTGCGACACGGAGACCGAGTGGCGACCATCATCACCGAGGAATGCATCAATTGCGGAGCCTGCGAGCCGGAGTGCCCCAACGAGGCCATCGCGCAGGGCGAGGACATCTACGTCATCGATCCGGCTCTCTGCACCGAATGCGTGGGTTTCCATGACGAGGAGGCTTGCGCCGCGGTGTGCCCGGTGGACTGTTGCATCCCCGACCTGAACAACGTGGAGTCCGAGGAGGTCCTCTTGGCGCGCGCGCAGAAACTGCACCCACGGAAGGAATTTCCGCCCCTCGCCGCACTCCCTGCCCACCTTTCGCGGTTCCGCCGCCCAACCGCCTGACCAAGTCCGGACGCCGCCCTCCGGATCAACTTGGGTGCGGTGGGGCGCGGTGCTACCGTTCCTGATGCCCGGAGGGAACGCGTGCGCTGTACACCCGTCCTGCTCGTGGCGGCGCTCCTCACCAGAGCTGCTGCACTGGCCGCCGAAGTCCAGGGCGACGATCCGGCCGCGCGCCTGCGGGCCACGCGCGAGTGGTACGGAGATGACGGTGCCGGGCGTGCACGCATCCTCGAAGCGGCCTGGCGAGAACGCGACCGTTACGCGGTAGGCGAGAGCCGGGCTGCGCGCATGACCAAGGCGCTCGTTGGCTCGAGCGGCACCTTCATCAACATCGGCCCGAGCAAGGCCGACTTCGCCTTCAACGGCGCCAGGTACAACGAGATCGACTCCGGGCGCGTGCGACAGATCCTCGCGCACCCCATGGATCCCGACGTGCTCTACCTCGCCACGGCGGGCGGCGGGGTCTGGAAGACCTACACTGCGAGATTATCGACGGTGCTCTGGGAACCCCTCACCGACGCGATCGGCACCACCGCCGTCGGGACCCTGGCGATGGATCCTTCGAACCCTGACATCCTGTTCCTCGGCTTCGGCGATCCCTTCGACGTGAAGCAGCCCGGTATCACGCGCAGCACCGACGGGGGCGGGACCTGGTCGGCGCCGGCCGTGCTCCATGCCAGCTACGCGGCGGGGAACAGCACCCAGGAGTTGACCGCGGGGAGCGTGACGGACATCAAGGTCGACCCGCGGAACAGCGCGGTGGTGCTCGCGACCACCGACGCGGGGCTCTTCCGCAGCACAGACGCCGGCATCACCTGGAGCCACGTGCCGCTGGCGTCCGATGTCCAGCGCTACTTCTACATGTGGAGCCTGGCGTACGCGGGCGACGACGTCTGGCTCGCCGCCGGGAAGACCGGGGACGTCACCGCGCCGCCGACCCCCTCTGGCGATGGGACGCTCGCGCTCTGGCGATCGACCGACGATGGTTTGACCTGGACGTACGCCACCGGCGCGCTGCCCCAGGGTGAGAGCACTGCCCAGCGCGCCGGGCGCGCGACGCTCGCAACCGCGCAGAGCACGCTGGCCGAACCCGCCACCAGCCGCATCTTCCTGCTGGCGGCGACGACCAACGGGCTTGCGCAGCTCGATCTGTTCCGCAGCGACGACGCCGGATTGAGCTTCCAGTCGCTGCAGGTCAACGGCTCCCGTAATCCGGAAAATCCCAATCCGGATCAGCCCTCGCTCGACGTGCTCGCCGTTCAGGCCTGGTACAATCAAGCCTTGGTCGTCGATCCCGCGAATCCGGATGCGGTATTCGCGGGTGGCCAGCTGGCGATGGTCCGCTCGATGGACGCCGGACGCAACTGGTCCGTGCTCTCCGACTGGTTGCCGAACAATCCGGAGAACAACGACATCGACCGGCCCTACGTGCACGCCGACATCCACGCCTTCGCCATCGGCGCCGACGGAACCTTCTATGCCGGATCCGACGGCGGAATCTTCGTCTCCGACAACGCGCTCTCCGTGCCCGCGCGCGACGTCACCTTCACGAGCGCGCGCAACGAAGGCCTGGTCACGCATCTCGTCTACACCGTCGCTTGCGCTCCCGAGGCGTGGGCGAACACGAGCGCGCAGGGTTTCGTTGCCGGGGGGATGCAGGACAACGGTACCCGCGTGCGGTTCGGCGAAACGACGACGTTCAACCAGGTGCTGGGCGGAGACGGTATCGGCCTCGCCATGAGCGCGAAGACACACCTCGATTCCAGTCTTCAAGTCCAGGTCCCGGACGTCTTCATCGCCTCGGTTCCCGGCGGTCTCTACAAGAGTCCGGACGGCGGGCAGAAGTTCTCGCGCTTCACCGACGGCCTCGCCCCGCTTCCGTTCTTCGTCCATATCGTCCCGGAGAGCCAGGCCGCAGACGCGTTCCTGACGTTCAGCGGGACGCCGGCAGGAGTCTACCGATGGCAGACCAGTGAGTTTCGCTGGAGGAACGTATCCGGCACGCTGTACTGGCAGGACTCGGGCCGGAACACGACGGGCTTCGTCACCGTCGACGGGAGCTTGATCGGGCTGCGCAACATCGCCTCGCACCCGAAGGCGTCGGGCGTCTGGGGAGTGGTTTCCAACCGGTACGCCTACATGACGAGCGACGGTGGATTGAATTGGCTGGTCAGCGTGCAGCCGCGGCCACCGGGATCTGCGTTCGGCGCGTACCTGCTTTCCAGCATCGAGTTCGACCCGGCGGACGCCTCCGGCCGGACCTATTACATCACCAGCCTCGCGCCCGCCTTGATCGATGCCCAGAACCATTTCTCTCCGTACCCGTCGGACTTCGGACACGTCTTCCGGACGCGCGATGCGGGCGCGACCTGGGAGTCGATCGGCCAGCAGAAGGTGGAGCTGGGAGGCCTGCCCGACGTCGGCGCTGACGTGATCAAAGTGGACCCCAACGTCCCGACGACCCTCTACGCGGGCACGGAGGTCGGACTCTATCGATCGACGGATTCCGGGGCGACCTGGTCGCGACTGGGCGCCGGCACGCTGCCCCTCGTCGAGGTGCGGGATCTGTGCCTCTCTCCGGGAGGCCAGCAATTGACGGCGGCCACGTATGGCCGCGGGTTCTGGCAGATCAACATTGCCGCCGCCGGCTCGGCCGAGTACGTCCGCGGAATCGGCGACACCAACTTCGACAGCCGGATCGACGGCGAAGACCTGATCGATCTCGCCGACGGCTGGCTTTCGACGCAAACGAGCCCTGTCTACCGCTGGCAGGCGGACTTCATCGGGACCAGCAACGGCATCGATGACGCGGATCTCGCTGCTCTGCTGGCCAAGTTTGGCGGGCCGCCATGAAGAACCAGCTGCGTATCCTGGCCGTTCTCGTGGCCCTGCTCAGCGCCGGGTGCTTCGGCAACGACCCGCCGGTGATCTTGAGCTTCACCGTCGACGAACCGAACCCGGAGGCAGGCGCGCCCGTGCAATTCTCCTTTTCCGTCACCGGCGCGGCGGCGGATGGCATCCGCATCGACCCGGTTCCAGGCCCGGTCGTGACCAGCCCTGTCACCGTAGTGCCGCCCGAATCGGCGATGTACACGCTGAGCGTTTACAACGTGGACGGGATCTATGTGTCCAAGGACATTCGCATTACCGTGCGACCCGCGTTTGCCATCACTGCCGTGGACGCGACGCCCGGACAGGTCGCGCCCGGGAACGATGTGACCCTTTCCTGGACTACGACCAGCGCCGGGCGCGCAACCATCACCGATCCCACCTCCGGGCAGGTCCTCGAGGTAGCGACCAGCGGTTCCATGATCGTCCACCCGGCCGCTACGACCGTGTACACGCTGACCGCGTACAACAAGCTCGACAAACCGCCGCCGTCCTTGACGGCGAAGATCACCGCGCGCGTGGCACGGCCGCCCTCGGTCAGCAACTTCGTCGCGGACCCGCCCGCGATCACGCAAGGCGCCTCGACCAGGCTCAGCTGGACCGGAGACGCCGTCAACTACAGCGTCACCGACGGAACGACGACCTTCAACGTCGGGCCGCGCCGTTCGCTCGTCGTCCGGCCCGCGGCTACGACCGCGTATACGCTGCAGGCGGTTGGCCCCGGCGGCAAGGTGACGACTCCTCCGCTTACGGTCACCGTCGATCCGCACCCGGCCACCTCGCTGACGTACACCGCGCCCTCCTCCGGAGCACTGCAACTCGTTGCGGACGCGTGCAGTCCTTGCGGCGCGGTGACCCTGAGGATCAAGGCCACCGCGACCGTGCAACTTCGTGGGCTGGCCTTCAATCTGCCGCTCGATTCGACCAAGGTAGCCTTTGATGGAATGCTTGGGGCAGGGCCCGCTTGGCCGGATCGATTTCGAAAGGCGACGATGGGGAGAGGTCCGTTGCAGGATGTCCTGGTGATCGGTATGGCCCTGGAGGGCACGGGGACCGCCCCTGCCCAGGACGTGACGTTGAATCCCGGAGACGAGCTGGCGAATTTCACGCTCGGGCTCGTCTCAGCCGGCGGCAGTGGAACCGTTTTCGATGGCGCGCTTCTGCCACCGGCATACAAATCGAGCATGCAATCGAGTTCCGGGCGCATCTCCAGCGCGATCGCGGTCGGCAAGCTCGACGCCAATTGACGAGGTCTGCATGGGAACCGCTACCGGCGCACAGCTCCTCGTGCGCATGCTCAAGGCCGAGGGCGTGCACCATCTCTTCACGCTCTCCGGCCTGCACATCGCCCCGATCTACGCCGCCTGCGTCGAGGAAGGCATCGGGATCGTCGACACCCGCCACGAGCAAGCCGCCGCGCACGCCGCAGACGCGACCGCCCGTCTGACCCGCGGGATCGGAGTCTGCGCGGTCACGGCGGGGCCGGGCGTCACCGATGCGCTGACCGGAATCGCGAACGCTTACGCCGCGAACAGCCCGGTGCTCCTGCTCGGTGGCGCAGCTCCGAGCTTCAACGCGGGCAAGGGTTCGCTGCAGGAGATGGAGCAGGTCGATCTGTTCACGCGCATCACCAAGTGGTCCGATCGGATCCCTTCGCCCGACCGGGTGCCGACCTATCTGGCGAAGGCGTTCCGGACCATGCTGACCGGCAGGCCCGGCCCGGTATTCCTGGAAGTGCCTTGGGACGTGCTCTCCAACGGGGTGGACGAGAGCGAGTATCCGCTTCCGGTCTCGTATCGCACGCGCGCGCGTCAACCCGGGGACCCAGCATACGTTGAGCGCGCCGCGCAGCTGCTCGGATCTGCCGCCAGGCCGGTGCTGATCGCCGGCAGCTCGATCCACTGGGACGACGCCGCGATGCAGCTGGCTGCGTTTGCCGAGCGGCTCGGCGCGCCCGTGTATCTGAACGGCGCAGGCCGTGGCTCCCTGCCGGCCGATCACCCGCATTTCTTCTCCCACACGCGCAAGGACGCGCTCGCGGAAGCGGACGTGGTCGTGATCGCCGGCACTCCGCTCGACTTCCGTCTCGGATACGGAGCCGGGATCGCGGAAGCGGCGAAGCTCGTCCAGATCGACAGCGATGCTTCGGAGATCGGCCGCAACCGCGCGGTCGACATCGGCATCGTCGGCGATTCCCGCAGCGTCCTCGACCAGCTCACTGCGGCCACCTCCAAGCGGGGGCGAACCGGGTCCTGGCTGCGAGGGCTTCGCGAGCGCGAGCAGGAGAAGGCGGAGCGCCAGGCGGCGTTCGAGCGCTCCGAACAGGTGCCGATCCACCATTTCCGCCTGGCCAGGGAACTCGACGCGGTGGCCCGGTCCGCCGGCGACAGCATGTTCGTCGCCGACGGCGGAAACTGGGTCGCCATCGCCGCCAAGGTGATCGCGCTGCGCAAGCCCGGACGCTGGCTCGATCCCGGCCCCCTCGGCTGCCTCGGGGTGGGAGCGCCGTTCGCCATCGCCTCGAAGCTCCTCCATCCGGATCGGCCGGTCTTCGTGATCCAGGGTGACGGCTCGTTCGGGTTCAACGGAATGGATTTCGAGACCGCCCTGCGCTTCCGGCTCCCCATGGTCGTGGTGGTCGGGAACGATGCGGCCTGGGGACAGATCCGGCTCCCGCAGGTCCAGCTCTTCGGGCCGGAGAAGAGTCCCGCGACCCAGCTTGCCCCCACCCGGTACGACAAGGTGGTGGAGGCGCTCGGCGGTCACGGCGAGCATGTCACCGAGCCCGGCCGGATTCGCCCGGCGCTGGAACGCGCGGTCGCGTCCGGCACCGTGGCCTGCGTCAATGTGATCCTCGATCCGGACGCGCCGGCGGCGAGCGGGGCCCAAGGCTATGCCATCTGAGAATGCTGCCGGGGCGCTCGCGCTCAATCGCGCGGAGGCGCTGCTGCTGGTGATCGACGTGCAGGAGCGGCTCGCGAGTGCGATGCCCCCTGGGGCGCTCGCCGTTCTGGAGAAGAACGCCGCTGTGCTGATCCGTGCGGCCAGGCGGATGGACATCCCGATCCTTGCGACCGAGCAGTATCCCAAGGGACTGGGCCCCACCGTCGCTCCGCTGCGTGACCTGCTCCCGGCGGAGCCGATGACCAAGATGGAGTTCTCCTGCGGAGCTTCGAAACCGATCGCGCGCGAGATTTTGCGCACCGGTCGCAAGCAGGCGATCGTGCTGGGGATGGAGGCGCATGTTTGCGTCTTCCAGACCGTGCGCGATCTGCTGCGCGGCGGATTCTCGGTATTCGTCGCGCAGGACGCGGTGATCTCGCGGACGGAGGACAATCGCAACATCGGCCTCCGCCTCTGCGAGAAGGCGGGCGCAACGCTCACCAGCACGGAGACGGTGCTGTTCGATCTCCTCGGCGTCGCGGGCACGCCGGAGTTCAAGGACCTGACGGCGCTGATCAAGTGACGTTGCGCCGCGGACGGGACCGTGCGAATCGTTGGGACTCCAACGATGCGCGACTCCACGGAAACGCAGGAGATGGACGAGGGGAAGGGTCCGCCGCTCGGTGCCGTGCTCGATTTCATGCGCCTGCTCTGGGCCCTGGACCACGCGCTGCAATCGGCGTCGAAGCGGATGGAGTCGAACTTCGGGATGACGGGTCCGCAGCGCCTGGTGATGCGGATCGTCGGGCGCTTTCCCGGCATCGCGGCGGGCCGCGTCGCGCAGATCCTGCACGTCCATCCCTCGACGTTGACCGGCATCCTGAAACGACTCGAGGCGCGGGGCCTCCTGCAACGAAGGGCCGACCCGCGCGACGCGCGGCGCGCTCTCTTCATCCTGACGCCGAGGGGACGGAAGCTGGACACCGTCCGGACCGGCATCGTGGAGCAGGCGGTGCGGCGGGTGCTCGCGAAGGATCCCACCAAGATCGCGGCGGCGCAGGAAGTCCTCCACGCGCTCTCCGACGAGCTCGACGCAGGCTAGAGAGCCGAACCGCTTACCACCCGTCGCGAGGGCGCTGAGCCTTACGCCGAGGCCGTTCGCCGCAGGCCAGGGATCGGCGACCGCAGCAGGGTGCGTAAGCGGTTCGGCTCTCTAGCCGCTGCCGCACGAAGTGCGGCTTGGTCGCGGCCGCCGAAGGCGGCTTAGCGACCATGTCTTGGAGTGTACACGTTACCCGCGCTGCCCGAATCCGAGCAGCTCCTTGCGGGACCCGTCCGCGCGGGCGACGCGGATGTCCGAAGGCCCGGGTGCCCGCCCGATGCAGCCGCGGCTGAACCGCCGCACGACGCGATCGGCGAGCGCGACCGCGACCAGGAAGGGCGCCACGGCGCACACGATCGCCGCGCCGAGCAGCACGACTTGATGCGCGCCCGGCGAGAGGATCGCTTTCCGCCAGAGGAACAACGCCGAAACCAGGCCGAGGAGAATGCCCGAGAACGCGATCAACATCCCGGTGCGCGCGCCATAATACCCGCGGATCGCGGACGCAAGCTCGCGGTCACGAAGGAAGGTCTTGCGCCCCTGCGGCCCGGCGACGTCGATCAACGGGTGACCTTCGCCACAATGCGGGCAGTCGCGCCCGCCCGACCAGGTCCTGCGGCAGATGGGGCAGATCTTCAGCAGCTTCGTCCTCCTCCTTCGAGCCTGAACGTAACACGCAGCGTCCGGCGGGGCGCTTCACAATTCCTCATGCGGCGCCCACACCGTGTTCATGGTCCGACTGCAGACTCCCTCGCTTCTCGCCGGGAAGTTACCCGGGGAAGGAGCTGGCGTTGCAGGTAGACCGAGAGCGGATGGAAACGGATGGCGCGCAGGTACCGGCGGCGATGATGGGCGCGATCGCCTGGTCGCTCTGTAGCCTTGCGCTGGCTGGCGAATCCGGGCCGTTGTTCAGGGTGGGAGGAGTCGTGATCGGTCTGCTCACTACGTTCCCCGCGCTCCTGCTCAGCTTCCTCGAGCACCGCGCGCAGCGGACTGCCCAGGCGGTGCTGCTGCTGGCGGGGGGAACCGCCATGGCTTCGGTGGGCCTTTCGTACATCGGCTGGGCGGAGCCCTGGCAGATCGCGTTCGGGTATCTGATGCCGGCGGGTCTGACGGTGGCCGCGGCGATCATCGTCGCCCCGGCGCGTGTACGTGTCGTCGTGCCGCCTTCGGAAAGCGTCAGCCCGAAGCCGGCATCTCCGTGAGCCGCGACCGCCATGCGTGGCGTTTGAACGCGCCTGGCGTGTACCCGACGATGCGCTTGAACGCCCGCGTGAAGTGCGCCTGGTCGGCGAACCCGCACTCCAGAGCGACCACGGCCGCCGAAGCGCGCCGGTCGAGCATCTCGCGCGCGCAGGAGATGCGCAGCTGGAGCTGGTAGGCGTGAGGAGTCGTTCCGATCTCTTCGCGGAAGAGGCGGAGCAGGTGGAACTTGCTCAAGCCGACACCGTCCGCGAGGGCGCCGAGCGAGATCGTCTGCGCGAATCTCTCCTGGATCATCTGCCGGGCGCGCGCGATCTCGGGCCGCAGGGGACCGCCCGGCAACGTCCTCGTCGCCGGATCGTGCACGCTGCTGCAGGCGATCCCGATCAGGTCCCCGAGCAGGCTGCGCAGCTCCGCCGCCGCGGCATGAAGACCGATCGCTTCCGCGAGCCGCTGCATGGCGCCGACCAGGGCCTTCTGCGCGACCACATGCACCTCGAGCTGCGCGGCGCACGGGCCGCCGGCAGGCGCAGCGACTGCGTCGAAGAGGTGCGGGGAGATGTACGCCGACAACGTTTCGGTGGTCTCGCTGAGGCGCTCGACGACGCGCGCACCGGAGCCCGGTGCGTTGACGACGGTTTCGCCCCCGCGGACCAGGACGGCGCGTCCGTGCGACCAGATCCGCACGGTCCCCGAGATGAGAGCGGATATCCGCACCATCGGCACGAACTGCCACTTGGCGATGG
>MNFJ01000001.1 GCA_001918155.1 Deltaproteobacteria bacterium 13_1_40CM_4_68_19 | reverse complement strand
CGCGGCCGCGAACGCGGCGGCCACCCACGCCTGGTACCTTCGATCGGGCGGCGCCGGAGCTGCCTGCGGCTTGGCGTCGGATCCTGGCGGGAGCTGCCGCTGCGCCTCCTCCGCGGGTCCCGGCGCCGGACCGAGCACCGCGGGCTTCACGTTGCGCAGGAACACTTCGCTGGTCAGGAGCAGCAGGGCCCCGGCGGAGAGGATCAAGGCGGGGAGCACGCCGTAGAGGTCGTTCGGGTCGTAGTTCATGGCTGCGCCTCCGCCTTGCGCACCGGCGGGGCGCGATCCGCGCGGCTCACGCGCTGCACGACCGCGTCCACGGGCTCCTTGATCGCGGAGAGCAGCGGCTGCGGCGCGATCCCGAGGACGACGATGGCGAGCAGCAGCGGCGCAACCGTGAACCACTCGCGCACCGTCAGATCCTGAAGCCCGTGCCCGGCGGCCTTGCGCGGCGGCCCGAAGAATACGCGCTGGTACAGCCAGAGCATGTACACCGCGCCCAGGATCACTCCGGTGGCTCCGATGACCGCGAGCGGCACCGCGCCGGCGAGGACGCGCGACGTGAACGTCCCGATCAGCACCAGGAACTCGCCGACGAACCCGTTGGTGCCTGGCAGGCCGATGGAGGAGAGCGTGATCACGAGGAAGGTGGCCGCGATCGCCGGCGCCACGGTGGCGAGCCCGCCGTACGCCGCCAGATCGCGCGTATGCGTCCGCTCGTAGAGATAGCCGACCATGAGGAACAGGGCGCCGGTGGAGATACCGTGGTTCACCATCTGCAGGACGGCGCCGCTCACCGCCTCGGGCGTTAGCGCAGACAGGCCCAACATCACGAATCCGAGGTGCGCGACGGAGGAGTAGGCGATCAGCCGCTTCAGGTCCGTCTGCGCCATGCACATCAGCGATCCGTAGACGATGCCGATGACGCCGAGCACGGCGATGGCAGGCGCGAAGGCCAGCGCAGCCTGGGGAAAGAGCGGCATCGCGTACCGGATGAACCCGAACGTCCCCATCTTCAGCATCACGCCGGCGAGGATGATCGACCCTGCCGCCGGCGCCTCGGTGTGGGCGTCCGGCAGCCAGGTGTGCAGCGGCCAGATCGGCACCTTGATGGCGAACGCCAGCGCGAAGGCGAGGAAGAGCCATCTCTGCGTGGAAACGTCCACGACCCCGGCGTTGAGCAGCTCGGCGTAGTCGAAGCTCTTCCGACCCGAATTGCTCCAGAGCCAGAAGATGGCCAGCAGCATCAAGACCGAGCCGATGAAGGTGAAGAGGAAGAACTTCACGGCGGCGTAGATGCGGCGATCGCTGCCCCACATCCCGATCAGCAGGTACATCGGGATCAGCATCGCTTCCCAGAAGACGTAGAAGAGCACGAGGTCCAGCGAGGCCAGCGTGCCCAGGATCGCGGTCTCGAGCAGCAAGAGAGCGATGCAGTAGACGTTCACCCGCTCCTGGATGAACTTCCACGAGCTGAGCACGACGATCGGGCCGAGGAAGGTGGTGAGCAGGAAGAGCAGCAGCGCCACCCCGTCGAGGCCGACGTGATAGCTGAACCCCAGGGCCGGCGCCCACTCCGTCTTCTGCTCGAACGAATAGCGGCCCGGCGCGGCACGGAAGCCGGTCCACAGCGCGATCGAGAGCAGGAAGGTGAGCAGGCTGAAGAGGAAGGCGATCCCTTTGTGCTGCCCCCCTTCTCCGCGCGGCAGGAGCGCGATCAGGATTGCCCCGAGCACCGGCAGGAAGGTGACGAGCGTGAGCAGATGGGACTCGATGTACGCCATCAGCCCCTCACCAGGAAGACGTAGAGCAAGGCCGCCACGCCGAGCGCGGTGACCGCCAGGTACCGCTGCACGTCGCCGTTCTGGAACCTGCGCGCCATCGCGCCCACCCAGGCGATCAACGTGGGAATGCCGTTGACGAAGAGGCCGTCGATGAGGGTGGCATCGACGAGGCGGAAGAGCCCGCGCGCGAGCGCCCAGAAGGGCCGGACGACGAGGAAGTCGTAGAGCTCGTCGACGTACAGTTTGTTGGCGAGCGCGCCGCGCAGGACGTGGATGCGGGCGGTGAGCAGCTCGTCTCCGGCCAGACCGCGCTTGAAGTACAGCGCATACGAGCAGGCCCAGCCTGCCCATCCGACGATCAGGGCGATGCCGTACCCGAGATACGGCGAGAATTCCTCCGGGGCGCCGCCGCGAGGACGGGAGAAGACGCCATCGGTGAAGTGCTCCCAGGTCCAGTGCTGAAGCCCGGTCCCGTGCACCCACGCCTGCGGCAGGCCGAGCACGAGGCCGATCACCGAGAGCGCCGCCAGGATCCAGAGCGGCAGCGTCATGACCGAGGGGCTTTCGTGCGGGTGCACACTCTCGGGCCCGCGGTACTCGCCCGAGAAGGTGAGGAAGTAGCAGCGCCACATGTAGAAGCTGGTGAGGAACGCCGAGAACGACCCGACAGCGTAGATGAGCGGCCCGAGCCAGGTCAGGCGCGTGCTGCCGTCCGGCGTGAGCGTAAGGAAGCTGAACGCGCGCGTGTGCAGCGCTTGGCCGAGGATCTCGTCCTTGGAGAAGAATCCGGAGATGGGGAGGATGCCGGTGATGGCGATGGTGGCGACGAGGAAGGTCGTCCGCGTCGACGGCAGGTACTTCCGCAGCCCGCCCATCCTCTGGATGTCCTGCTCGCCGTGCAGCCCGTGGATGACCGCCCCCGATCCGAGGAACAGGCACGCCTTGAAGAAGGCGTGCGTGACCAGGTGCATGGTGCCGGCGAAGAACGCGCCGACGCCCACGCCGATGAACATGAACCCGAGCTGCGAGACCGTCGAGTACGCGAGCACCTTCTTGATGTCGTTCTGCGAGGTGGCGATCAGCGCGGACCAGAGAGCAGTCAGCACGCCGACGACCGCGACCACCGCCATCACCCCGGGCGCCGAGACGTACAGATGGCTGAGGCGCGCCACCATGTACACGCCGGCCGTCACCATCGTGGCCGCGTGGATCAGCGCGGAGACCGGGGTGGGACCCGCCATGGCGTCGGGAAGCCAGATGTAGAGGGGAAGCTGGGCGCTCTTGCCGGTGGCGCCGATGAACAGGCAGAGCGCCGCGATCGAGGCCACGCCCAAGGGGAGCACCGCCGAGTTGATCTGGGCGATCCCCACGGTGCCGACCTGGTTGAAGAGGATGAAGATCCCGATGAGGAAGCCGAAGTCGCCGATGCGGTTGACGATGAACGCCTTGCGGCCGGCGTACGCCTTCTCCTCGTCCGTGAACCAGAACCCGATCAAGAGGTAGCTGCAGAGCCCGACGCCTTCCCAGCCGACGAACATCGCCACCAGGTTGTCGCCGAGAACCAGCGTCATCATGGCCGCGATGAACAGGTTGAGATACGAGAAGTAGCGCCAGTACCCGGGATCCTCCTCCATGTACCCGACGGAGTAGACGTGGATGAGGAACCCCACGCCCGTCACCACCAGCGTGAGCGCGCCGGAAAGCCGGTCGAACGAGAACGCCATGTCGACGCGCAGCGAGCCGGCCGAGAACCAGTTGAACCAGAGCTCATGGAAGAGGGGCGCCTGCTCGCCCAGGCCGATGAACGCCCGCAGCCCGATGAGGAACGAGAGCAGGACCGACGCCAGCGCCACCGCGTACACCCAGCCCTTGGGAAGCCACTTCCCGACCAGCCCGCAGATGGCGGCGCCGATCAGGGGAAGCAGGGGAACGAGGTGCAGCCAGGTGACTTCCACTCTTCGACTCCTACAGCTTCAGCGTGTCGAACTCGTCGACGTTGACCGAGGTGCGGCTGCGGAAGACGGCGATGATGATGGCGAGGCCGACCGAGGCCTCCGCGGCGGCAGTGGCGATGACGAAGAACACCGCCGCATGGCCGGAGAGGAAGCTCCCCATCGGCGAGTTGGGCACCAGCGGGAAGCGGGAGAACGCCAGGAAGGTGAGATTCACGGCGTTGAGCATCACCTCGATGCTCATGAGGACGATGATCGCGTTGCGCCGCAGCACGACGCCGGCGGCGCCGAGCGCGAACAGCATCGCCGCCAGCACCAGGTAGTGCTGCGCCTGATGGGCGTGAAAGAAGTCCATCAGATCCTCCCCTTCGCGACCACCACGGCCGCAACCACCGCGACGAGCAGGAGGAGCGAGGTCACCTCGAACGGCAGGATCGAGGCGAGGTACAAGATGCGGCCGACCGTCTTGACGCCGCCGAATCCAGCGACGAGCAAGGCGTTGTCCACGCGCCGGTCGCCCTGCATGAGCGCGCCTTGGGGAAATGCCGGACCGAGCGCCCTCCAGGCGATCACGCCGAAGGAAGCGACCACCGCCGCGAGGCCTACGCCCTTCCAGACCGTGATCCGCTGCTCGCCCAGCTCCTCTTCCTTCAGGTTCAGGAGCATGATGACGAACACGAAGAGCACCATCACCGCGCCCGCGTACACGATGATCTGCAGGATCGCGATCAGGTGCGCCGCCAACAGGACGTAGATGCCGGAGAGGAAGAAGAGGGCGCCGACCAGCGAGAGCGCGCCGTAGATGGGGTTGCGGCGGAAGATCACCTGCGCGCCGGCGGCCAGCGCGCCGATGGCGAAGAGATAGAAGAGGATCGCCTCGGCCAAGTCAGCCTCGCACCAGCGCGTCGAAATCGGCGCGGAACTTCTCGATGTAGCTCTTCGCCGGCATGGCCGCCCCGTCCGCCAACGCGCAGATGGTCTTCATCTCCATCTGCCGCGCGATCTGGTGGACGTTGTCCACGTCCTGCTTCTCGCCCTTGCCGGCGACGATCTTGTCCAGGAGACGCGAAAGCCAGGCCGTCCCTTCGCGGCAGGGAGTGCACTGGCCGCAGCTCTCGTGCGCGAAGAAGTGCATCAAGTTCGCGAGCGCCTGCGCCATGTTGACCGACTGATCGAGGTAGACGACCGCCCCCGAGCCCGCCATGGTCTTCTTCGCCTTGAGCGTGTCGAAATCGCTCGCCCAGTCGGCCTCCGCGGCGGTCATGACGGCCGACGAAGCGCCGCCGGGGATGATGGCTTTCAACGTCGAGCCCTGGCGCATGCCGCCGCAGTACTCGTCGAGCAGCGCCTTGAAGCTGATGCCCATCGGCGCCTCGTAGACGCCGGGCTTCTTCACATGGCCGCTCACCGCGTACAGGCGGGTCCCCCCGTTCTTCGGGACCAGGCCCAGGCGGCTGAACTCGTCTCCGCCCATGGTGACGATGGCGGGCATGTTCGCGAGCGTCTCCACGTTGTTCACCGCGGTGGGCTGCTTGAAGAGCCCGCCGCCCGCGTTGGCCGGGAACGGCGGCTTCAGCCGCGGATAGCCCTTGCGACCTTCGAGAGACTCGAGCAGCGCGGTCTCCTCGCCGCAAATGTACGCGCCGGCGCCATAGACGGCGTGCACTTCCACATCGAGGCCTGAGCCGAGGATGTTCTTCCCGATGTAACCGGCGGCCCTGGCTTCCTCGATCGCCTTCTCCAGCCGCGCCATCGCGCTCTCGCGGAACTCGCCGCGGCAGTAGACGTAGGTGAGGTGGCACTCGATCGCGTAGCAGCCGATGATCAGGCCTTCGAGGAACATGTGCGGGCTGCGCAGCAGGATCTCGCGGTCCTTGAACGTCCCCGGTTCGCCTTCGTCGGCGTTCACCACCAGATACTTGGGAAAGCTCGTCTCCTTGCGCACGAAGTTCCACTTCATGCCCGTGGGGAAGCCGGCGCCGCCGCGGCCGCGCAGGTTCGACTTCACCACCTCGTCCACGATCTGCTGCGGCTGCATCTTCAGCGCTTTCGCCAGCGCCTGGTAGCCGCCGCCGGCGCGGTAGGTATCGAGCGACCAGCTCTGCGGCTTGTCCCAGTCGGCGGTGAGGATCTTCGGCCCCGTCATCGCTTCGGCTCCGCGCTGCCGGCCTCGGCGCGCGTGGTGACGGCAGGCTGTCCGAGCGTGCCGGTCGCCTGCGGAGCGCTCTGGCTCTCGATGCGGGCGTGCGGGTCGGGAAGGCGCGGAAGCGGGCCCTTCGCCATCGCTTTTCCGGGCTGTTCGCGCAGGTCGCGAATCAGCGCCTTGAGGGAGTCCGCCGTGACGTTTTCGAAGAAGGCGTAGTTGTTGACCAGCACCGCCGGCGCGCCGCCGCAGGCCGCGAGGCAAGCGACCTCCTCCAGCGAGAAGTGCCCATCCCCGCTGGTCTCACCAGGTCGGATGCCGAGGATCTCCGAGCACTGGCGCAGGACGTCCTCCGCGCCCATCGCCCAGCACGAGATCGAGTTGCAGACGCCGATGTGGTGGCGCCCCACCGGCCGCAGCCGGTACATCGTGTAGAACGTCGCCACTTCGCGGACGCGCACCGGCGGGACGTCGAGGCGGAACGCGACGTAGGCCATCGCCGGTTCGGAGAGCCAGCCGAGCTCGTCCTGGGCGAGATGCAGCGCCGCGAGCAGCGCCGCCTTCCGGCGTTCGGACGGGTACCCGGCGATCGCGCGGTCGAGGCCGGCGTCGAACCGCTGCTGCTGCTCCGGCGTGAATGGACTCTCGACGGTGCCCGCCTGCGTGCCGAGGGAGATCATTGCGGCGCGGACGTGTATGGCGGGCGAGCGGGGGTGTCAAGGGCAGGACCGCGGCAGCGGCTAGCTCAGATCGAGGACGCGCAACGAAGTGAGGGCGACCAGCGTGCCGAGAACGTCGCTCTCCGGTTTGCCGGCGAGCTTCACCAGCTCGGCCACGCTGCGGCTGCCGTCGCAGCGGGGCAAGAGATGCGCCTCCCACGCCTGCAGCTCCACGTCGCTCAGGTTGAACGATGGATCCCGGCTCGGCGTCGGTCGCGCGCTCTGCGGCATCAGGCGCTTGAGCCGCTCGGGCTTGTACAGCTTCTTCACGCCGCGCATGATCAGGTTCGCCGGGTGGATGTCCAGCTTGATCGCTTCCTTGCGCGCCATCGCCTGGAACGAGAGGGTGAAGACGCCTTCCTCCCAGGCGAAGACCGAATAGAGGATGCTCTTGATCTGCTGTCCGATGTAGTAGAGGCGCTCCTCCTCGTCGAGCGCTCCCATCTGGATGAGGACGTCGCCGGTGCGCTGCTTCTTGCGCGACGCCTCGTCGGCGGCCTGCCGCATCGTCTGCTCGTCGATCTTTCCCGCGCGGACGAGGAACTGTCCGAGGCGGTCGGCGACCAGGTTGGAGAGCGCGAACACGGGAAAGCCGCTCTCGAAGAAGATGATCTTCTTCACCTGCCCTTTCATCAGGCCGAGCTCACCGGTCTCCTTCGCGTTGTAGAAGGCGGCGAGCAGGTGCGGGAGGTTGTCCTTCAGGTCTCCGCGGCGGATGCCCTCCTTCTCCACCATCGGTTGCAGGAGCGGGTCCGTCTCGGAGCCGCGCGCGATCGGCCCCGTGTTCACCCTGTCCGCGCGGATCGGCCTCGACGCCGGGGAGGCCCCTTTTTCCCGCATCCGCGCCACCTGCTCGCGGTTCATCGGCTTGAGCTGCAGCGGCGAGGTTCCCCGCAGCGAGCCGGACTTCAAATCGATCCGGGCCGTGAGCTGCATCGCCTCGGCCGCCTCCGCGACCTGCGGACCCGACTCCACGTCGAAGGCCAGTTCCGCCGGGGCCCGGGCCGCCCCCGGCGCGGCCTTGCGCACTGCGTCGAGAAGCTTCCTGCGATCGAACGGTTTCTCGAAGAACGCCAGCGCTCCGTACCTGTCGAGCGCCATGGTCGACGCCTTGCCGCCCTTGTGGACGCCCGACATGAGGATGAACGGCACCCGCAAGCGCTTGAGCGCCTCCGCGACGTCGTAGCCCATCAGGTCGGGGAGCAGGATGTCGATCACCGCCAGCACCGGCTTCTCCTTGCGGGCGAGATCGAGCGCCGTTCGCCCCCGCGGAGCCGTCAGGACGGAATAGCCGGCTTCTTCGAAAGCCGAGGAAAGAAGGGTGAGCAGCTCCGGGTTGTCGTCCACGACGAGGATGCGGGGAGCGGACACTCGCCGAGCCTACGATGCGTTCCCGGCCGCGGCAAGGAAGCAGTCCGGCCCACGCCACGGTTGATCCCCTCGGAGCGGAATGTTAAGCAGGCTCGCTTTTTCCCTCTGCTTGGAGCCCGACCATGCGCTGCATGTCCGCGAAATTCCTGGTCTGCATGCTCGCTCTCGCCGTCGACTGCAAGAAGGAGCCGGAGGGCGGCGGAAACGTAGGTGGTGCTGATACAGGCGTGATCAAGATCGGCGAAGTCGGCTCGATGACCGGCACCGAAGCGACGTTCGGAACCTCGAGCGATCGCGGCATCCAACTCGCGGTCAAGGAGGTGAACGGAGCGGGCGGGATCAAGGGCCGCCAGATCCAGGTGATCGCTCTCGACGACGAGGGCAAGCCGGAGGAGGCCGCCACGGCCGCGACCCGGCTGATCGCCAGCGAGCACGTGCTCGCGCTGCTCGGGGAGGTCGCCTCGACGCGATCGCTGTTCATGGCGCCCAAGGCGCAGGCCGCGAAAGTGCCCATGGTTTCTCCTTCCTCCACCAACGAGAAGGTCACCGCGGTCGGCGACTACATCTTCCGCGCCTGCTTCATCGATCCCTTCCAGGGCTACGTGATGGCGAAGTTCGCCACCGAGACGCTGAAGCTGAAGAAGGCGGCCATCCTGCGGGACGTGCGCAACGACTATTCCGTCGGCCTGGCCAAGGTGTTCAACGACAACTTCACCAAGATGGGCGGTCAGATCGTCGACAACGAGAGCTACTCGTCCGGAGACGTCGACTTCAAGGCGCAGCTCACCAACATCAAGGGCGCGGCGCCGCAGGCGCTCTACGTTCCCGGCTATTACACCGACGTCGGGCTGATCGCCCGCCAGGCGCGCGAGGTAGGGCTGACGGTCCCGCTGCTGGGTGGCGACGGCTGGGACAGCGAGAAGCTGTACGAGATCGGCGGGGTGGCGCTCGAAGGCAGCTACTTCTCCAACCACTACTCCGTGGACGATCCCAGCCCGCGCATCCAGGAGTTCGTCGGCAAGTTCAAGAAGGAGTACGGCGGCCAGGTGCCCGACTCTCTTGCAGCGCAGGCGTACGACGCCGCAGGCATGCTCTTCGATGCGATGAAGCGCGCCAAGGATCTCTCGGGTCCTTCCATCCGGGACGCGCTCGCGCAGACCAAGGACTACAAGGGAGTCACCGGCGACATCACCATGGATGACAAGCGCAACGCGACGAAGCCCGCGGTGGTGCTGAAGGTCGCCAAGGGCGGAAAGTACGAGTTCTCCGGACGGATCATGCCGGAGGGTCTCAAGCAGAGCGGTACGGAAGCGCCGGCGGAGTCGCCGAAGAAGACCGAGGGCAACACGGCGCCGAATGCGGCGCCGGGCAACGTGCCGACCCCGACGCAGACTCCCGCGGTCGGCGCCACCAGCGCCGCGCAGAGCGCGGCCAACACCGGCCAGCCGCAGGGCGTGCCGGCGGGCGGGCATCCGAAGAAGTAAGGACGCGTGATCGATTTCCTGCAGCGCCTCGTCGACGGAGTGTCGCTCGGCGCGATCTACGCGTTGATCGCGCTTGGCTACACGATGGTGTACGGGGTGCTGCAGCTGATCAACTTCGCGCACGGCGACGTGTTCATGCTGGGCGCGATGATGGGATGGTACGCGTCCTCGGTGTGGACTTCCGAGTCGCGCGATCCGAGCATTGCCGGGGCCCTCGCGGTCACGCTCTTCTCCATGCTGGTCTGCGCGACGGTCGGGCTCCTCATCGAACGGCTCGCCTATCGGCCGCTGCGCGGCTCGCCGCGGCTGAACGCCCTGATCACGGCCATCGGAGTCAGCTTCTTCCTCGAGTATGGCGGGCAGCTCCTCTTCGGCCCCAACCCGCGCGCCTTCGGCGTTCTTCCGCACCGCCCGAGCTCGGTCGTCGCCGGCATCTCCATCGGGTACGTCGATCTGGTCACCATCCTCACCAGCGTGGTGCTGATGATCGTGCTCCAGCGCATCGTCTTCCACACTCGCATCGGCACCGCCATGCGCGCGGTCTCCTGGAACCCGTCGGTCGCCGCGCTGATGGGCGTGAACATCGATCTCGTGATCAGCTTTACCTTTGGCCTTGGCTCCCTGCTGGCCGCGGTCGCGGGGATCCTCTACGCGTCGAAGTATCCGAGCGTGCACCCGCTGATGGGCCTGATGCCGGGGCTCAAGGCCTTCGTCGCCGCAGTGCTGGGCGGCATCGGAAACGTGCCCGGGGCAATGCTCGGAGGTCTGCTTCTCGGGCTCGCCGAGCAGCTCGTCTCCGGTTACACCAGCTCCTCCTGGCGCGACGCGGTGGCGTTCGGGATCCTCATCCTCATCCTGCTGGTGAAGCCTTCCGGCCTGCTCGGCCGGGGCGCCGCGGAGAAGGTGTGATGCCGTTCTTCGGCGGCAGCGCGCTGAAGCGCACGGGAAAGGCGGTGCGCAGCTGGCTGCCGTTCTTCATCGCCATCCCCTTCCTCGCGCTCATCGAGCAGGGGATCGCGCTCAATCCCGCGTTCCGGCTCGAGTACGCCTTCCAGAACATCAACCACATCGGCATCGCGATCATCCTCGCCGTGTCGCTGAACCTGGTGAACGGCCTGACCGGCCAGTTCTCCATCGGCCACGCCGGCTTCATGGCGGTGGGCGGTTACGTGAGCGCAGTGATGCTGATGCGCGGGCCCGAGGACGATCCGTACCGGATCTTCTTCGTCCTGGCGATGCTGACCGGAGCGATGGCCGCCGCGCTGGCGGGCTGGCTCGTCGGCAAACCTTCGCTGCGGCTGCGCGGCGATTACCTCGCCATCGTCACCCTGGGGTTCGGCGAGATCATCCGGGTCATCATCGAGAACACCCCCTTCTTCGGCGGCGCCATCGGGCTCTCGCCCATTCCCCACCGCGCGGACTTTGCCTGGATCTGGGCCGTTGCGATCGTGACCATCCTGGTGGCGAAGCGGCTGCGCGACTCGACGCATGGCCGCGCCTTCCTCTCCGTGCGCGAGGACGAGGTGGCGGCCGAGGCGATGGGCATCGACACCACCGGCTACAAGGTCCGCGCGTTCGTGATCAGCGCGTTTTTCGCCGGCGTCGCCGGAGCGCTCAGCGGCGCGTTCGAGGGGAACCTGGCGCCGCAGAGCTTCACCTTCGTCCGCAGCTTCGAAGTGGTGGCCATGGTGGTCCTGGGCGGCATGGGGTCGATCACCGGCGCGACCATCGCCGCGGCGGTGCTGACCATCCTGCCCGAGTACCTGCGCGCCGTGGCGAACCTGCGAATGGTGATCTATTCCATCGCGCTCATCGCGCTGATGTTGCTGCGCCCGCGCGGCCTCTTGGGAACGCGCGAGGTCTGGGACTGGTGGCGCAAGCGCCGGCCTCCCCGCGTGCCCGGAAGGCGCGAAGCGAGCGAGGCGCTGATCGACGTGCGCCACGCCACCATCCGGTTCGGAGGCCTGACGGCGGTCTGCGACTTCTCTCTCGAGATCAGGCCGCGCGAGCTCGTGGCCCTGATCGGTCCGAACGGAGCGGGGAAGACCACCGTCTTCAACCTGCTCACGGGGGTCTACCCGCCGAGCGAAGGCACCATCAAGGTCCTCGGCCGCGACACGCGCGGGCTCTCTCCGCACGCCATCGCGCACCTCGGCTGCGCCCGCACCTTCCAGAACATCCGTCTCTTCCGCGAGCTCACCGCGTTCGACAACGTGCGCATCGCCTGCCACCACCTGACGCACGAGTCGATGGCGGCGGCGGTGCGGCAGGGCGCGCTCTCCGAGCAGGAGGAGAAGTGGGTGGCGGAGCGCTCGGAGGAGATGCTCGAGATCATGGGGCTGACGCACCGGCGCAACGAGCTGGCGAAGAACCTGCCCTACGGCGAGCAGCGCAGGCTGGAGATCGCGCGCGCGCTCGCCACCGGACCTCAAGCATTGCTGCTCGACGAGCCCGCCGCCGGCACCAACACGCGGGAGAAGACCGAGCTGATGGCGTTGATCCGGTCGATCCGCGATCGGTTCGGCGTCGCCATCGTCTTGATCGAACACGACATGAAGCTGGTGATGGGCGTCTCCGAGCGGATCCTGGTGCTCGACCACGGCGTCACCATCGCGCAGGGCCTGCCGCGCGAGATCCAGAGCAACGCGAAGGTCATCGAGGCCTACCTCGGAGAGAAATACGCGAAGGAGCACGCGGCGCAGATCGCGGCGGCGGGGAGCCCGCGCTGATGGCGGAACCGCTGCTCGAGCTACACGCGCTCGACGTGCATTACGGCGCGATCCACGCGCTTCGCGGCATCTCCATCCTTGTCGGCCAGGGAGAGATCGTCTCGCTCATCGGCGCGAACGGCGCCGGCAAGACCACCACCCTGCGCGCGGTGAGCGGAATGCTGCGGCCTTCCGCGGGCCAGATCCGGTACGAGGGGGCGCCGATCGCCGGCCTCAAGCCGCACCGGCTCGTGGCGCGCGGGCTCTGTCACGCGCCCGAAGGGCGGGGCATCTTTCCCAACCTGACGGTGAGGGAAAACCTGCTCCTGGGCGCCTTCCTGCGGCGCGACGCGCAGGGCATCGCCCGGGACATGCAGAAGGGCTTCAAGCTGTTCCCCATCCTCGAGGAGCGCGCGGCGCAGATGGCCGGAACGCTGTCCGGCGGCGAGCAACAGATGCTGTCGATCGCCCGCGCGCTGATGTCGCGGCCCCGGCTCTTGCTCCTCGACGAGCCGTCGCTCGGCCTGGCGCCGACGGTGGTGGAGACCATCTTCACCATCGTGCAGGAGATCAACAAGCAGGGCGTGACCATCCTCCTCGTCGAGCAGAACGCGCACCTGGCGCTCCAGATCGCCAACCACGGCTACGTGTTGGAGACGGGGACCGTCGTCCAGACCGGAACCGGCACCGAGCTCTTGCGCTCCCCCGAAATCCGAAAAGCCTACCTGGGCGAGTGATCGATCGTTGCGGGTTGATCTGGAAGGCTCCAAGTCGCATACATGCGACCAGTCATGTGGCCCGTGACCATGGAGGACGTACTCGCGGCGAGGGAGCGGATCCGCGCGAGGTTGCCGCCGACGCCGCTGCGCCGCTACGCCCCGCTCGAAGAGGCCGTCGGGTACGGGATCCGCGTCTACGTCAAGCACGAGAACCACCAGCCGACGCAGGCCTTCAAGGTGCGCAACGCCTTGGCGGCGCTCGGCGCGCTGACCGACGAGGAGAAGAAGCGCGGTGTGGTCGGGGCGTCGCGCGGCAATCACGGCCAGGCACTCGCCTGGGCCGGGGAGATCCTCGGCGTCCCGGTGACCATCTGCGTGCCGCGCGGGAACAACCCCGATAAGAACGAAGCGATGCGGGGGTTCGGCGCCGAGTTGATCGAGCAGGGCGACGACTACGACGCAGCGGCCCAGGTGGCCGAGAGGCTGGTCCGCGAGCGCGGCCTGACGCTGGTCCACTCCACCAACCACCGGCAGGTCATCGCCGGCGCCGCGACGATCACATTGGAGATGCTCGAGCAGGAGCCCGGGCTCGACGCGCTGGTGCTGGCGGTCGGCGGCGGCTCGCAGGCGGTGGGCGCGATGACCGCCGCGCGCGCGATGCGCCCCTCGCTCGCGGTGTTCGGCGTCCAGGCGGAGCGGGCGGCGGCGATCCACGACTCCTGGCACAAGGGAAAGCCGGTCACCGGCTACACCGCGAACACGTTTGCCGACGGCCTGGCGACGCGCTGCGTGTACGAGCACACCTTTCCGGCGCTTCGCGAGGGGTTGGCCGGCTTCGTCAAGGTGAGCGAGGGCGCCATCGCGGACGCGATCCGCCTCCTCCTTCGCACCACACACAACCTTGCCGAGGGGGCGGGTGCGGCGGGGCTTGCCGGGCTGCTCGCCCTGCGGGAATCGCTCGCGGGCAAGGCGGTCGGCATCTGCATTTCCGGAGGAAACATCGACCAGGAAACGTTGCGCCGGGTGGTTTCCCGGGAAATCTGAGGCGCCGGCCGCTTGTAACATCCAACCCTGCCGTCCGTACGAAGGTCCATGCAGATGAGTCTGCTCCCACCCGCTCCACCCGTTCCCCTCGCGAACCGGCCCCGACGGGGCGTCGTCCGCTGGGCGCTGCAGCGCATCGGCGCATACGCCCGCGGCGTGCAAGCGCCGCCCGCCGGGAACACGGAACAGGCCCTGTACGGATTGGCGCAGCCGATCCTCGGCGCGCGCGTGCTGCTCGCCGACCCGGAGCTCCTCAAGGAAGCCCTCTATCCGGCGGCCATGCTCGCTGGCGCGTGCGCGCTCTATGCCAGCCTCGGCACCGAGACGTATGGCCACTGGGGCACCTGGTTCAAGTCCTTCTACAAGGCGTTCGCGGCGCTCGCGCCGCTCCCTTCGTTCTTCTTCGCCAACCATTATGCGCGGCTCGCGGCGATGATCCGCTGGCGGTTGGGCTTCGGCGCCTGCGGGCCCCGTGAGATGCCGTGGCGCTTGCTCGCCGGCCGCATGATCCGGCAGGCCCTGATCGTCGCCATCGGCATCGGGCCGCTCCTGGTGCTCGCGCGGCTCGTGCCAGCGATCGGCGATTTCGTCTCGACGGCGATCCTCGGAATCTGGAGCTTGCACTGGGTGGTCGCGGACGCGTTCGACGACGCGCAGGTCCGCTTGCCCGGCGAGTCGCTCAAGGAATCGCTGCAACGCGACCGCGACGCTCCGGAGCCGTGGTTCGTGCGCCTCCTGAGGCGCGGCGCGGCTCGCCTTCCCCGGATTCTCGGCGGGCCGATCCGCCTCTTCGCGCGGCTCTGCGACAAGCTGGCGCTCGACTCGCGCGGCGAGATCGCGCTCATGGAGTCGAATCGCGCCGTCTCGGTCGGGTTCTCGCTGTCGACGGCCGCCCTGCTCGCGACGCCGGTGCTCAACCTGCTCTTCCGGCCGATCATCATCGCCGGGTCGTCGCATCTGCTGGCGCAGATCGAGAAGGACGAGGAGGAAAGGCTGCTCCCGCCTTCGCGGACGGTCAGTTCAGCCGGCTGAGACGAGCTGGCGCGGCCACGTCGCCGTCGCCGTCCACGCTCACGGCCGGTACAGCCTGAAACGTAGCCGCAAAGCCGCACTTCCGGTGCGGCAGCGGCTAGAGAGCCGAACCGCTTACCACCCGTCGCGAGGGCGCTGAGCCCTATGCCGAGGCGAGCGCCCGAGGAGCGAGCAGCGGATGCGTAGTCGACCTACGCAGAGCAGCGCAGGGACGAGGCC
>MNFJ01000123.1 GCA_001918155.1 Deltaproteobacteria bacterium 13_1_40CM_4_68_19 | reverse complement strand
CGCGTCGTGGAGCACCAGATCTCCGTCCTTCATCAGGGTGGCGATGGTGGTGACGAAGACGCCGTGCCCCGAGACGGTGACGACGCTGTCCTCGGTGCCGAGGAACGCGGCGAGCTCCTGCTCCAGCTCGCGGTGCAGCGGCTTCTCGCCGGAGGCGACACGGCTCGCCGACACGCTGGTGCCGTAGCGCGCCACCGCTTCCTGCGCCGCGCGGGTCACGTTCGTGTCGCCGGAGAAGCCCAGATAGTTGTAGCTGGACCAGTTGATCACCGTCCGCCCGCCGATCACGGACGTGTCGTTCGTCACCCGCTCGTGCACGTTGAAGTACGGGTTCTTCAACCCGAACGCGGTGGCGAGACCGAGCCGCTGCTCGAGCTCCTGCACTTCGGGGAACTGGTCGATGCGGTACGTGGCCTCGTCGACCGGCGGAGGCCTCGGCTCGGGCGAGGGGGCCACTGCCTTGAGCGGCGCCGTCCGGCCGATCAGGAACCGCGGGTCCCGGTGCTTGAACTCGCCTTGCACGCCGCGAGCGACCGCCACCACGCGTCCGTCCCGGGACTGCAGCACGATGGTCCCGCGCACCTCGTCGCCCGTGCTCTGCTCCAGCGTCAACGACGCGCGCACCGGGCCCTCGCCCAGCGGAGCGACCTGGACGAACTCCTCGATGCCGACGGGAAAGCCGGCCCTGTTGAGATTGGACCACGCCCAGTAGGCGGCCAGCTGGAACGCGCCGTCGACGGCGAGCGGATCGACCGTCCAGCAGGAGCGCCGCGGGTTGCGGATCCAGTCGGAAGGCTTGCTGGTCCGCACCTGGCCGACGATGCCTTGCGGCGAGATCTGCTCGATGGATTCGATCGCGCGCATGCGCGGCCCGTGGAAGGTGAACCCGCCGTAGAACTCGTCGAGCGTCATCGGCAGCTCGGGCGCCGCGGTTGCTGCCGGAGCGGGAAGGGCGGACGACAGCGCCGAGCCCACGTCCGCGGCGAGCGTGGCGAAGGCGGTGTACGCCGGCGCGCGCGCGAATGCGGCTGGCGCGCCCTCGACGACGGAGGAGAGGGAGACCGCCAGCTCGCCGGACCCGCCGACCGAGACCGTGAGCTGGGCGGCATCTGCGATGCGGACGGGATGGCGCAAGCGGAAGTCGCGCAGCAGCAGCGGCGCGCCCGAGGTGCCGCTCGCTTCCTCCACGGCTTGCGCCGCGAGGTCGAGCGCCGCCGAGAGCGGCAGCACCGGCTGGCCCGCGAGCTGATGGTCCTCGAGGTAGGGGTGCCCCGCACGCGAGACCTGGACGCGCAGCCGGTGCGCGATGCGCCGCCCCGGGCGATCGTGCGCGAGCAGCACCGGTCCGGACCAGCCGCCGCGCAGGCCGCCGAAGAAGGCCGCGAGTCCCGCGGCGTCGTCGATGAACGGAACGCCTTGTTCGGCGAGGGTTGCCCGCGCCAGCGGCGGGATCTTCGCCACCATCGCGGTGCCGTCCCAGGGCGGGTACTCGAGCGAGAGCGCGCGCACGCCGGGGCGCTTGCGCGCGAGCGCGGCAACCGCCTGGGAGAGGGCCGCGTTCGCCGCGGCGTACGAGGCTTGCCCGGCGTTGCCGAAGCGTCCCGCCCAGCTCGCAAGCGCCACCGCGGATCGGATCGGGTCCTGCATCGTGGCCAGCACTGCAGCCCAGAAACCGCTGACCTTCGTCGCCAGGATCCGCTCGACGGACTCGTCGCTCGCCTCCGCGACCGGGCCGTCCTCGGTGATGCCGGCGGCGTGGACGATGGCGGTGAACTTGCCGAGCCTGGTTCGCGCCTCGTCCAGCGCGGCACCCACCGGTCGGGTCACGTCCCACTGCACGAACACGGTGCGCTCCGGTAGCACCGCAGGCGGCGTGCGGCCGGCAACCACGACTGCGGCGCCCCTGGCGGAGAGCGCCTGCGCCAGCTTCAGGCCGATTCCGCGCGTCCCGCCGGTCACCAGCACGACGTCGCCGGCGCCGATCTCGACCGGTTCGCCCGCTCCCGCCGGGACCAGGTCGGGCTCGTAGCGGGTCCCGCCCGCCCAGCGCACCTCTGGCGCCGCATTGCCGGAGCGGAGCTCGGCGAGGAGCGCTCGCGCCATGGCGCCGGCGCCGTCGCCTGTGCGCAGCTCGATGGACTTCACCAGCTCATCGCCGCGCTCCCGCGCGAGCGCCTTTGCGTACCCCGCCAGCGCCGCATCGATCTCGTCCAGGCCGGCCGTCGCGACCACGAACATTCCGCCGGCCTTGTTCGCGGCCTGCGCGCGGGCGATGCGGTGTGCCTCGAGGACGGCGCCGAAGCCAGGCTCCAGCTCGGACCCGGCACGTCCCAGGGGAGCAAGATGGATGACGCCGCCGATCCCGGCGAGCGGATCTCCCGGCTCGCCGAGCACCGCGTCGTGTCCGGCGTCGTTCAGCAGCTTCGCAAGCGCATCCGCGACGCCGAGTGAATCGCGCGTCAGCAGCAGCCGCCGCGGGAGCGGATCCTCGGCCGTCGCCGCGAGCGCCGACTCCACGAACGCGGGAGCGAACGGCTTCAGCTCGCGGCCTTCGCTCGCCATCTCGCCGAGGATGGGCGAGAGGACGGGAGCGACAGGAGCGTGCGGCTGCGCGACCGCGCGCGCGACGTGGTCGATGATGTCCTGGACCGTGGTCTGCAGGCCGAGCAGGTTGCGCGGCAATCCGCCGGCGCCCGGGAAGGCCCTGTTCACGTCGGCGTCGAGCTCGACGGTCATCAGCGAGTCGAAGCCGAGGTCTCCCGCCAGCGTCTGGGAGGGCTTGATCGCCTCCGGAGGGAAGGCGCTGATGCGCGCGACGGAAGCGAGGATCGTCTTGCCCACGCGCTCGTTCGAAGCCGCCGTCTCCTTCGCCGCCGCGGCGATGCGAGGTTCCACCGCGGGCGCGGCTTGCGGGAGGGCCGGCGCAGGCACGGGTGCGATGGCCGAAGCAGCCGGCGGCGCCACCGGAAGCTGCGGCAGCGAGACGCCTTTGCCGGCCAGGGCCGCTGCCTGTTGCTCCAGCACTTTCGCCTGCTGCTGCAAGAGCGCGACTTGCTCGCGGAACAGGGCTACCAACGGATCCATCTCGGTCATCTCCTGCGCTGCGGACGGCAGCCGCATCGGTGCCGCGGGCGTCCGGGGCCGCTCCACCGGCCAGTAAGGCTGCGTGTCCAGCGGTGTCGGCGGCAAGGTGATCAGGCTCGCGTCGCGGCCCTCGAAGAGGGGCGCGGCATCCAGGCCGATGCCGGCCGCCCAGACGTGGCCGAGCGCGATGGCGAGCTGCAACAGGCCGTCCTCGTCGCGGCTCGCGAGCGCGACGTTCACGGCCCTCTCCTCCTGCGGCAACGTGGCCCGGGCGAAGCTGGTGAGCACGCTGCCCGCGCCCACCTGGAGGAAGATCCGAGCGCCGAGCGCCGATGCGGAGCGGAGCGCGGAGACGAAGTCGAGCGGCGCCGACGCGTGCTGCACCCAGATCTCGCGCGCGTCGCCGGCATACGGCCTGGCGGTGATCGCGCTCACGACGGGAAATGCGCCCGGCGCCACGGCGATCTTCGCAACCAGCTCGCCCATGGTCTGCGCGATTCCCGCCATCAGCGGCGAGTGAAAAGCGTGCGAGACATCGAGCGGCGTCACCTGGATGCCGCGTCCCTCGAGCTTCTCGGATGCGGCTTTGATTCCGGGCGAGGTGCCGGAGATCACCGTCTGCTTCGGATGGTTGAAGTTCGCGATCACCACCCCGTCGATCCCGCGCACCGCCTCCGCCACTTCCTCGGGAGAGGCGGCGGCGCTCGCCATCGCGCCTGGATCGGGCAGCCGGAGATCCACCATCGCGAGCCCGCGCCTCGCCACCAGGCGGACTGCGTCTTCGGCGCTCAGAACGCCCGCGGCGGCGGCGGCCGCGAACTCTCCCAGGCTGTGCCCGAGCGCGACGTCGCCGCGGACGCCGAGCTTCTCCAGCAGGGCATGCAGCGCGAGCCCCAGCGCAGCCATCGCGGGCTGGCACACCTCGGTCTGCATCAGGCGCCGCTCTGCCTCGGCGGAAGGCTCCGCGTGGAGGAAGCCGCGCAGCGAGCCGCCGATGCGGGGATGCAGGTCGGCAATGGCGTCGTCGAGCTGATCGAGCCGGTCGCGGAAGGCGGGGACCTGGTCGTACATCTCCCGGAGCAGCCCGACCTTCTGCGCGCCCTGGCCGGGGAAGAGCAGGGCGACCTTCCTGTTCTCGAACGGCCCCTGGGCGAACACGGCGCCAGGGACGAGCTGCACCGGCGGAGAAACGTCGGGCGGCGCCATCGGATCCGGGGCGCCATCGCCGCGCTCGTCCAACTCGTCGGCGCAGGCCAGCAATCTCTCCGACAGCACGTCGAACGAGTCCGCCGCGATGGCCAGCCGTGCATCGCCGTGCGCGCGCTGTGAGAGCGTATACGCGACGTCCGCGAGCGTGCGCCCTTCGCGGCGCAGCCCCGGCAACGCGGCTGCGATCAACCGCCCGAACCTGGAGACGACCGACGCGCGGGCGCCGGCGAGCATGAAGAGCTCGGCGCGCGCCTTGCGCGGCGCCGGCAAGCGGCGGCGAGGCGCAGCAGGCTCCCGCGCTTCTTCCAGCACGAGGTGGGCGTTGGTGCCGCCGAATCCGAACGAGCTGACGCCCGCCCGGCGCGGCTGGCCGTCCGACTCCCAGGCCAACTCCGTCTTCGGGAGGAAGAACGGGCCGGCGGCCAGCTCCAGCTTCGGGTTCTCCTCGGCGACGCCCGGCTGAGGCGGAAGCTTGCGGTGATGCAGCGCGAGAGCGGTCTTGATCAGCCCGGCGATGCCCGAGGCGGACATCGTGTGTCCGATGTTCGCCTTGACGCTGCCGAGCGCCGTCCGTGCGCCTTTGCGCGTGCTCCAGCCGGCCTCGTCGAACAGCGTGCGCAGGGCGCCGACCTCCACCACGTCGCCCACGGTGGTCGCGGTGCCGTGGGCCTCCACGAACCCGATGCTCGTGGGCGCGACGCCGGCGTCGCGATACGCCATCCGCAGCGCCTCGAGCTGGCCACCCTGGCGCGGAGTCATCGGCCCTTCGCTGCGGCCGTCGTTGTTCGCCGACGCGCCCCGGACGATCGCGTAGACGCGGTCGCCGTCCCGGAGGGCGTCGTCCAGGCGCTTGAGGATGACCGCGCCGGCGCCTTCTCCCATGAGGAATCCGTCGGCGGCCGCATCGAAGGGACGGCATTCACCGGTGCGGGAGATGGCCCCGATGCGGCTGAAGCAGACCAGGTTGTCGGGGAGCAGGTTCAGGTACACGCCGCCGGCGATCGCGAGATCGATCTGGCCGCCGCGCAGGTTGACGATGGCCTGCTGCGCGGCCACCAGCGCCGACGAGCAGGCGGCGTCGATGGAAAGCGCGGGGCCGCGCAGGTCCCAGGTCTGCGCGACGACGGCGGCGGCCATGTTGAGCAGGTTCCCGGGCATGGAGAACGCGCGCATCGGCACCACGTGCTCGACCAGCGCGTCGCGCAGCTTCTCCGCTTCCGCTCCCGCCAGGGCGCGGCCGAACGCGCCGTCGAAGAGCTGCATCACCCGGACGCGGGAGAGGAGCACTTCCTTGTGCTCGCTGACGCTGGCGCCGACGAACACGCCCGTGCGGGTGCGTTCGAAGGGACGCCTCTCATACCCCGCGTCCTGCAGCGCTGCCCGGACGGAATCGAGCAGGAGGCGGTGCTGAGGATCCGTCACTTGGACCCGGCGCGGAGCGATCCCGTAGTGCAGGGAAGCGAACTCGCGCAGCTCCTCGTCCTCGAGGTAGGCGCCCTTGTCGACGTACGCCTTGTCGGGGACCCGCGTGGTCGGATCGTAGATGGTCGAGTGGTCCCAGCGCGAAGGCGGGATGCGCCGGAAGGCGACCGTACCGCTGCGGATCAGCTCCCAGTACGCGAGTGGGTCCCGGGCCCCGGGGAATCTGCACCCCAGCCCGACGATCGCTATCTCCAAACCGCCTCCGAACCAGCCTGCAGGGCGACGTTTAAGGCCCTTTGATGCCGCACGTCAAGCGACGTTCCGCCAGTTCTCAACGACCTTTTCCGCATGCAAGCGGCCACTTGCGTGATACGAGCGCGACATGAAAGTCCTGCTGACCGGGGGTTCAGGGTTTCTGGGGTCGTTCGTGGCCGAGCAGCTCTCGGCGGAAGGACACGTGGTCCGCGCCCTGGTGCGGCCGCACAGCGCGCGGAAGATCCTGGACAAGGTGGCGCGCGTCGAGTTCGCGCCTGGAGCGATCGAGGATCGCGCTTCGCTCGGCGCCGCGGTGGATGGCGTGGACGCCGTGGTGCACGTGGCAGGCATCGTCAAGGCGCGGCGGCCCGCGGACTTCTTCGAGGTGAATACCCAGGGCACCAAGAACCTGCTCGAGGCGGCCGTGCGCCATGGGGTTGGACGATTCGTATACGTGTCGTCGCTCGCGGCCGTCGGACCGAGCATGGACGGAACGCCGGTCCCAGACGAGGCGGAGCCGAAGCCGGTGACGCACTACGGGCGCAGCAAGCTCGAGGCGGAACGCGCCGTCCTGGCCGCGAAGGATCGGCTGCACGTCACCGTCGTGCGGCCCCCGTTGATCTACGGCCCGCGGGATCGCGAGACGCTCGCCTTCTTCACTTCCGTGCGCAACGGTGTGCTGCCGATGACCGGCGATGGCAGCAATACACTCAGTGTGGTTTACGTCGCGGATTGCGCCTCGGCAGTGGTGCGCGCTCTCGGGGCACGGGGTGTGCCGTCGGGGCGCACCTACTTCGTGGACGACGGTACGGTGTACGTGTGGCGGGACGCCCTCGCGGAGATCGAGAGCGCGCTCGGCCGGCGTGCGCTCGTCCGCTTCGGGATGCCCATGGGAGTGGTGAAGGTGGCGGCCGCCGCGACCCAGCTCTGGGGCAAGATGACGAACACCGCCCAGATGCTCACGCTCGACAAGGTGCACGAGCTGACCCAGCCGCACTGGGTGTGCTCGGGAGCGGGCGCGCGGCGCGACCTCGGCTGGGAGCCGCGGGTCCGCTGGGCGCAGGGAGTGCAGGAAGCGGTCAGGTGGTACCGCGCGGAAGGCTGGCTATGAAGTTCTACGAGGCGGTGCTCTCCTCGGCGGCTTTTCGCGTCCGCATCGCGCTGGGCCTGAAGGGCCTGGCGTACGAGAGCGTGGTGTTCGACCTGCGCGCGAACCAGCACCTGACCGACGAGTACCGGCGGATCAATCCGATGCGCTCGGTGCCGGCGTTGGAGCTGGCGCCCGGCCAGGCGCTGTTCGAGTCGATGGCGATCGTCGAGTACCTGGACGAGACCTATCCGGAGCCGCCGCTGCTCCCGAAGGACTCGCTTGCCCGCGCGCGCGTCCGAGCCATCGCGCAGCTCATGGCCTGCGACATCCACCCGCTGAACAACCTGCGCGTGCTGCGGTACCTGGCGCGCGAGTTGAAGGCGGACGACTCCGCGCGGGACCGGTGGTACGCGCACTGGATCCACGAGGGTTTCCGCGGCGTGGAAACGGCGCTGCCGCCAAGCGGCTCCTTCTGTCATGGAACGGCGCCGACGGTGGCGGACGTCTTCCTCGTGCCCCAGGTGGCGAACGCGATCCGGTACAAGGTCGACCTGGGGCAGTACCCGCGGGTGCGCCGCATCTACGACGAGTGCATGAAGGTCGACGCGTTCGCGAAGGCCCATCCGGACCGGCGCTCCAAGGCCTGACTGCGCGGCTAGGCCGCGAACTGCCTGTCCGGCAGCAGCCGCGCGATGGTGTCGCGCAAGTCCTTCACGGTGCGGATCTTCGATAGCTGCTCGTCCGGGATGCGTACGCCGAGCTTCTCCTCGAACCAGGCCACCAGCTCCATGATGGCGACGGAATCCATGCCGAGCGCGGTGATGACGGTCTGCGGCTTCAGGTCCGGCAGGCGGCGGTTGTCCACCTCGAAGGCCGCCTGCTTGAACATCTCGACGACGTCGATCCTCTCGCCCATCCCTCAGCCTCCGAGCAGCTTTCTCACCTCGTGGCGCGCCCGCCCGACCAGCGAGAGCGCAAGGTGCTTGGCCACCGCCAGGCGGGTGCTGCCCGCGCGGCTCGTGCGGCCGATGCTTCCGTTCAAGTACTGCTCCCGCGTTTTCCTTCGTTGCAGCTTGCCCGAGGACGTCTTCGGCAGCGTGCCGGGCGGCACCAGCGCGACGTCGGACACCGCGAGCTGGAACTCTTCGCTCACGCGGGCCACGATCTGCGCCTTCAGCGCCCCGGCATCACCGGCGCGCGCCTCCGCCGCCACCACGATCTCTTCGGAAGCCGCTCCCGGCCGGGTGAACACCACCGAGGTGCCCTTGCGGACGCCCGGGATCTCATCGACGAGCCATTCGATCCCCTGCGGATGGTAGTTGCGGCCGTTGACGATCAGGATGTCCTTGATGCGTCCGGAGACGAAGACCCGGTCTCCGATCATGTACCCGAGATCCCCGCTGCGCAGCCAACCGCCCCGGAACGTGGCCTTCGTGGCCTCGGGGTTCTCCCAGTATCCCGCGGCCACGCTCGGTCCGCGGAAGCAGATCTCACCGATGCGGCGGTCGGAAAGGATCCGGCCCTCATCGTCCTGGACGGTGACTTCGTGGCCCACGAAGGTGCGCCCGCAGCTCACCACTTCCAGGAACGCAGTGCCGTTGGATACCGGCGCCGCCTCGTGGTCGGCGTGGTAGCGCTCGGCGTCGATGCGATCCGTCTGCAGCGGCTCGTCCAGCGGGACGAAGGAGATCGCCAATGTCGCTTCCGCCATGCCATAGCAGGGCAACAGCGCCTGCGGCTTCAGCCCCGACGGCCCCATGGCGGCCAGGAAGGCGCGCATCGTGTCCGGATTGATCGGTTCCGCGCCGCAGCCGAAGGCGCGCATCTGCGACAGGTCCCAGCGCGCGATCTGCTCGGGCCTGGCTCGCTTGGTGACCAGCGCGTAGGCGAAGTTCGGCGCGAAGCTCAGGGTGGCGCGGTGCTTGTGGATGGTCTCCATCCACAGCGTGGAGTTCTTGATGAAGCTCATGGTGGGAATGAACACCACCGAGATGCGGTAGCAGACCGGCGCCATCACGAAACCGATCAGCCCCATGTCGTGGTAGAGAGGCAGCCACGAGACGGCATTGTCTCTCTCGCCGTCGGCCTCCAGCCCCTCGCGGATGATCGCGTGGCAGTTTGCCGCGAGGCTCCCGTGGGTCACCATCACGCCTTTCGGCAGCGCGGTGCTGCCGGAAGTGAACTGGAGGAAAGCCACCTCGTCGTCGCGGACGTCGGCGGCGGCCGGAAGCGACCCGGCGTCATTCGCCAGCTCGTCGGTGGTGATCACCTTCTCGATGCTCGCGATCCGGCCGACGGCCGACCAGAGCACCTTGCCGACGCGCTCGGTGGTCACCAACACGCGAGGCCTGGCGATGTTGAGGATGTTGACCAATGCCTCCATGAACGCGTCGAGCTTCCCCAGCGAAACCGGCGGATAGAGCGGCACCGGGATCAGCCCGCCCCAGAGCGCTCCGAGGAAACCCGGGATGAAGTGCTCGCCCTCGGGGACGACGAGGGCGACGCGGTCGCCGCGCTCGAGGCCCGCCGCCGCGTAGTGCGCGGCCCGGCGCTGCGCTGCCAGGCGAAGATCGTGAAAGGAAACGAAGAGATCCTCGCCGGGCCCCTTTGCCCCGAGGAAGGTGAAACCGCGCGAATGCTCGCCTTCACAGGCGTTCAGGGCGGGGACCACACCGATCATGGGCGCCCCGTGTAAACGGCGGTGGCCTGCGACGTCAAGGAAAGTTCAGCGTTCGGGTGCGCGCGGGCGCCGGAGGGCGGCGGATCGGTTGCAGCAGCTTGATGAGGATCACGCCCGCCACGAATCCGCCGACGTGTGCCCAGACCGCGACGCCGCCGGTTTCCACCGGCGTGCCCAGGGAGCCGAAGCCTTCGAGGAGCTGCATGAGGAACCAGAAGATGAGGTAGACGACCGCCGGAATCTCGACGAACCAAGGCAGGAAGAACACCGGCACGAAGGTGAGGACGCGCGAGCGCGGATACGTGACCAGATACGCGCCGAGAACGCCGGCGATGGCTCCGGAGGCGCCGACGGTCGGCAGCACCGACCCCGGGCTGAGGGCGACGTGCGTCAGGCCCGCCGCCGCGCCGGCGGCGACGTAGAAGAACAGGAAGCGCAGATGGCCGAGGCGATCCTCGACGTTGTCGCCGAAGATCCAGAGATAGAGCATGTTGCCGATCAGGTGCAGCCAGCCGCCGTGCCAGAACATGCTGGTGAAGAGGGGCAAGAAGCGCATCGGATCGAGCGGATCGCCCGGCCAGGAGATGAGACGGCGAGGAATGAGACCATAGGCGTAGACGAACTTCTCCAGATAAGGCCCCAGGGCGATCTCGTGGAGGAACACCAACACGTTGACGATGATCAGCGCGACCGTGACCACGGGCGCGGTGCGCGACCGGATGGTGTCGCGGATGGGGATCACCGCTTCTCCATAACGGGTCAGGCCCGCTTCTGCCCGTGCTCTTGTGTCGACTGTGTAAAGAGGGGTCTACGCCGGCGCGATTGACATGGGAACGGCAGTTTGGCACGGAAGCCGGGTGCCTGCGCGGATGAAGTTCTGCCCCTCATGCGCGAGCCCGCTGTCCCCCCGCGAGCTCGAGGGGCACACGCGCCTCGTGTGCTCGAGCGAGACGTGCGGCTACGTCTTCTACGACAACCCCGCCCCGGTGGTCGCCGCTCTGATCGAGCACGGCGAGACGGTCCTCCTGGTGCGCAACAAGGGCTGGCCGGAGAAGTGGTACGGCCTCGTCTCCGGCTTCCTGGAGAAGGGCGAGTCGCCCGAGCAAGGTGTCCTGCGCGAGGTGAAGGAGGAGGTCGGCCTCAAGGGCGAGATCGTTTCCTTCATCGGGGCCTATCCGTTCCACGAGATGAACCAGATCATCCTCGCGTACCACGTGCGGGGGCACGGCGAGATCGTGGTCGGGGACGAGATCGCCGGCGTCAAGGCGGTCCCGCCGGACAAGCTGCGCCCCTGGCCGCTCGGGACCGGCCAGGCAGTGCGCGACTGGCTCGCGGCTCGCCACGGGCTCGGGCCGACGGTGGCCTGAGCATTGCGGCTCGTGCTGCTCACCCTGCTCGCCGCCGCGCCGGTGATGGCGTTCGACGCGTACGAGATCCAGGTCTACGACGGAACTGCGGACCAGCAAGGGCAGGCGGGCCTCGAAGTGCACCTGATCCGGCCGCGCGGCGGGACCTTCAACGTCACGTTCGAACCTTCGTACGGTGTGCTCCCTTTCTGGGAACTGGGCGGGTATCTGCAGACGTCGGATGGCCGCTACGAAGGCGCGAAGCTGCGGACCAAGTTCGTGATCCCGGAGGGCTGGCATCCCAATTGGCGGCTGGGGCTGAATGCGGAGCTCGCGCGGATCCCGAACGAAGGCTGGGGCGGGGAGATCCGGCCCATCATCGCCTGGGAGAACGAGCGGTTTCTCTTCGCCGCCAATCCCAACGTCGGGTTTCCGCTCTCGTTCGATCCGGGGGCCATGGGAAAGCTGAAGTTCGGCCCCATCGCTGCCGGGATCGAGTACTACGCCTCCCTCGCCGACGGGGAGCATTACCTCTTCCAGGCGGTCGATCTGCTCGCGCTCAAAGACGTCGAGGTGAACGCGGCCGTGGGCGAAGGGCTGACCTCGAGCAGCCAGTCCCTGATCTTCAAGATGATCCTGGGCTACGCCTTCTGAGCGCTGTTCTTGCGGTTGTTGAGGATTTTCAAGAAAGACCGGCCGCGGAGCTCGTCGATGCTGAGGCCCGTGGCCAGCGCTTCCTGTTCGGTCAGCGCGCCGCAGTTGACGCCCCGGAGGAAGAAGTTGAGCAGGCCCTGGCCCGTGGCTGCATCGTCGAACGTGTCGCCATGCAGCGTCGCCTGCGCGGCCTTGTTGATGAAGTTCTTCAGCCGGTCGCTGGTCGCGGGCAAGCTCTTGAGGAAGAAGGCGTACACGGTGCCGTAGCGGCTGGGGAGCTGCGCCGGGTGCAGGTCCCAACCCTGGTAGAAGCCGTTCGCGAGCGAATGGCGCACGTCGTCCGCGTGCAGCCGCCAGGCGGCGTGCACCGCGCGCGCGTTCTCCCGCTTCTGCTCCTCGCTCAGCGAATCCCCCTTGTGCGGCGCGACGGGCATGGTCGTCGTCGCTCCATCCGAGACGAACACGCCGGTGCCAGCGTACGCGACCTTCATCTTGTGCTTGGCGAAGTCGCAGGCCGGGTGGCGCATCGCCTGATATGCCGCCGTGATGTCGCAGGAGGCGGTGTAATCGTAGGTTCCGAAGTGGGCGCCCGTCATGCGCCCCTTGGCGGCGTCGATGAATTCCGGCAGCATCGACGTGCCGTCGTGATCGAGGATCGACTGCGTCGTTTCCACCATGCATTCGACCTTGAGCGCCCCCTTGGCGAGGCCGAGCTTCGGCTCCAGCGCCTCGAAGGCACTGACGAGCGTCGACACCTGCCAGGGGGAGGTGATCTTCGGCAGCGTGACGAGGAAGTTGGGCGGGAGCTTGCTGCCCAGATTCGTCAGGAAGATGTCGAGCGTGCGCAGCGCCCTCGCCGCGAGCTCGCCACTCAGCGACTTGATCCGGATGCCGATGAATGGGCTGAGCGTGCCGTTCTTCAGGCCCTTGGCGCAGTCTTGCGCGGCCTGGGCGGCGTGGCCATCCTCCTCGTCGTCACCGCGGATTCCGTAGCCGTCCTCGAAATCGATGCGGAAGTCTTCCACCGCCTCGCGCTTCAGCTTCTCCTGGACCCGGCCGTAGACGATCTCGGCGACGCCGGGATCGATTCCGATCGCCTCCGCGAAGGTGGTGGCGTTCGGCGCGTACTGCGAGAGCGCCTTGAGGGCGAGGTCTCCGAGCTTTCTGGTCGTGTCGCTCTTGAACAAGTGCGCGCCGCCGTAGACCGTGTGCACGGGCTGGCGGGTCCCGGACTCGCCGGGGTAGTGGCGCGCGAAATCTTCCTGTTGTGCTTTCAGGCGGGTGCGGAGGTCGCGGAGAGTCTGATCGGATAGGGTGGTCTGAGGCATGCGCCCTCTTTATCAACTCTGCCGCAGCGCGCCATCCCCTCAGGAGCTGCTCTGGCGTCCGACGGACGATTCCCAGGACCGTGCCGCTCCAGGCTTCGTTTAACGCCCGAGCCCGCGCACGAGGTAAAGCTCGGACGTGATCTGATGGTGGCTGTACGCGTACGCTTCGCCGGTTGGCGTGAACGCGAAGTGGATCCAGGGCACGTCGGACACGCCCGCCACGTCTGGCGGCGCAAATTCGCGCCACGCTGATTTCACATGGCGTTCGAGGTCGAGCCGTGCCAGCCGGACCGGTATGCCGGGACGACGGACGAGAAGCGACCCTCCATTCGGGAACCAGCCGATCGGCACCTCTCCCGGCTCGAGCGCCGGCACGATCGTCGGGTCCCCTCCTTCGACGGCATGAAGGAAGAAACCTTCGCGCTTGCGTACGATCACCCGCTTTCCGTTCGGGGAGACCGGCTTCGAGATCGACTCCTGACCGGCAACTCCCGCCTCCGTGAGCGGCCGCAGCTTGACGGTGGCCACGTCCAGCACGAACACGCGCAGAGGACCGTTCGCATGCTCGTGCGCGGTGAGGAGAACGGTCTTGCCGTCGGGAAACCAGCGCGCGTCGGCAATCGCCGCGATGGGAAGGCTCAATGTCCTCGACTGCCCGGGTCCTGTGGGGACGATGGCGAGCTGCGAAGGGTCTTTCGTCGAAGCGAGAAGGGCTTGTGTTCCGTCGGAGGTGATGGAGAGCGCATAACCCGGGCCGAGGTGCACCGGTGCCGAGCCGTCCATCGGGCGCAAATAAGCGCTGAACAACTCTCCTCCGCCCTGTCCCGCCTCGAAAAAGAGCAGCTTCTGACCGTCGCCCGAGAGCTCCCTCGCGATGGAGTAGTCGAGATAGGTCAGGTCGCGTTCCTGTTTTTCACGTGGGCCTGCGCCGCGAATGAAGTTGCGCCATTTGTCCTGCGCGACGAGGACACGGCCATCGCGCGCTACGTCATGCAACGTCAACGAACCCGCCGAACGCAGCAGGAGACGGTCCCCGCCGTGCAGGCCGACCGCGCGCAGCGCGGAGGATTGGCTGGTCTCTCCCGCGCTGAACCAGATTTCCTCGCCATTTGGGGACCAGGCAAGACCCATCGCGCTGCCGAAGTCCGCCGTCAGTGCTCGCGGGCTCTCGCCTTTGGCGGCGAGCATGAGCACGCCACGGGTATCACCGAAGAACGGATGCTCGATGAAAGCAATGTGGCCTGCGGGCGAGACGCGTGGATGGCTGAGCCATCCGGAGGACTCGTACAGTACGTTCCCAGGCGGCAACTCGAGTCTGCTTCTCCCCTCGACCTCGCGAACGATTGCGAGGTCGATCCCATCCGGCTTCCAGTCGGCGCCGGAGACGTGGGTGAGCAGCTCGCGCGGGGCGCCACCGACGAGGGAAGCGCGGGCGAGCGTTCCGCCGCGCATGTAGTCGGGGAGGTCGGTCTGCTCATCGAGCGCGAGTGCGAGCTCACCCGCTCGCGATACGGCGAGTACCCGCGCGGGGGAGAGATCGAGCGGACGCGACTCGGGATGCCCCGGAATGGTCGTGTACGACTGGGTTGGTTTGCCATCCCACGCCGCGCTGTACACGACCGTTTCTCCGTCCGGAGCGAAGCGTGCCGTCCACGTCGTCCCCTTTCGGAAGGTGAGCTGCTGGAACGAAACCTGGGCCGTGACGCCGCTGCGCAAGGTGAGTACCGTCCACACCGCCGCACCAGCGATCACGACCGCGAGTCCTATTCGCAACGCCGGTGTCTTCCAGGCCTGCCGGAGCCGGGCAGAAACCCGCTTCAGGCCAAGGCGCGCACGCGCGCCGCCGCTCACGATCGCCGCTCCGCTCCGCACGTTTCGCAGCGTGGAGAGCGCGGCGCCGACGATCGAGCGCGTGTGCACCTCGGAAGCGCGTGCCTGTGCTTGCGCCAGCTGCGCACGCCCGAGGTGCTGTTCGAGCTCCCGCGCGGACTGATACCGATGGTCGGGGTTCTTGGCGAGGCACCGGCGGATGATCCGTGACAGCTCCACCGGCGTGTCAGCGGGGAGCGGCGACGGCTCGCTGCTGAGGATTGCATAGCCTGTCTGGAAAGGAGAACCGCCCGAGAATGCGCGCTGTCCCGAGAGCATCTCGTGAAGGATGGTCCCGAACGCGAAGATGTCGGAGCGCTGATCGGCCGCCTTTCCGCCGACCTGCTCCGGGGACATATATCCCACCGTACCCAGCACGGCGCCGGAGAGCGTCTTGAGAACTGCCGCTCCGGGATTTCCTCCGTGACGCGGCGGCAGGACGCCGGCGGCGGGCAGGAGCTTGGCGACACCGAAATCGATGATCTTGATCCTGCCGTCCGACGTCACGAACAGGTTTTCGGGTTTCAGATCGCGGTGCACGATGCCCTTCTCGTGGGCCGCGGCCAATCCGCTCGCGATCTGCGCCGCGTAAGCGAGGGCGGTGTCGAGCGGCAATCGTTCGTGAAGGCGGTCGCGCAGCGTCTCGCCGGCGAGAAGCTCGGAGACGAGATAGGGAGCGCCATCGAACGTACCCACGTCGTGGACCGTGAGCACATTCGGGTGGTCCAGGGCGCCCGCCGCGCGAGCCTCGAGCTCGAATCGATGCACGGCTTCCAAGCTGCGAGACAGTGCCGAGGCCATCACCTTCACTGCGACATCGCGACCCAAGCGTGTATCGCGGGCGCGGTAGACGACGCCCATTCCACCGGCACCGAGCTCGACGAC
>MNFJ01000082.1 GCA_001918155.1 Deltaproteobacteria bacterium 13_1_40CM_4_68_19 | reverse complement strand
CAGAAAGCAAAGAGCGCAGCCGCGATCCCGGCGGCGACCAGACCGCCCGCGAACCCGACGTAGCTGAGCGCCTTGTTCTTCTGCTCGGTCTCGAGCAGCCGCTGCGCATCGGCGCCGCTGTGGACCTTGCTCGTGACGTCGTTGTGCGCGGAACTCGCCTGGGTAAAGGCGTAGGCGCCGCCGCCGAGTGCGACGATTGCGACGCCGGCGGTGACGTAGGCCATCGTTCGCTGGACGCCACCCGGCCGGCCCTGTGACTCACGCGGCAGCGGGCTCGCCGCCACCGCGGCGACGGGAACGGCGGTCCTTTCCGGCGGCGGAGTCGCAATCGCGATGGGTTTCGCTTTCGCCGGTTCCTTGGCAACGACCGCCGGCGCCGCCTCCTTGCCGGCCGAATCCGGCTTCGCCGGCACGCCCGGGAGGGGCAATGGCGGCAGCGGGGACGGCGCGGCGACCTCCCTCTTCGCAGACGCAGCCGGCACCCCGGGCAGCGGAAGCGGAGGTGGCGCGGATGCCGTCTGGTCAGGGGCCGGCAGGTCGAGTCCGGGCAACGGCAAAGGAGCCTCGGCCTTCTTCCTGTTCGCAGTCGAGCCGGAGGCGGGAGGGGCCGAAGGGGGTTCAGCGCTCGGCAGTGTCAGGCCCGGTCCCGGCAGCGCCAGCGCCTTCCCGGGCGCTTCCAGCTCCGTCAGCTTCGCCTTGACCTTCTGCACGTTCGCCGGCAGTGCCAGCGCGTCGTTCAGATACGCCTCGTAGTTCTTCTTCGCCTGGGCGGTGTTGCCGAGGTGCGCGTACGCGTCGCCGATCCCGATCAAGTACTCGGCGTTCATCTCTGCCGCATAAGCGGCCTTCCACTCGCGGAGCGCCTTGCGCCAGTCGCGCTGACGCTCCGCCTTCCGCGCTGCGGTCACGTGCGACTGTGCGTCAGCGAACGCTGGAGCCGCAACATACACGATGGCTATGGAAACGGCGGCAAACGCTCGCATGGCATGCCCCCTCGACCGCCGGGGGATCCCCGCGACGGCAGTCGCTCAAGCATTCCGCCGGGTTGGGGGGTGATGTCAAGCAGTCTGCTTTTCAGGCACGGGGGCGATCGCCGGCTTGCGCGAGGAGAGATCGACCAGCTCGATCCCCAGGCGGCGCGCGACGTCGAAGATCCGATCGTCCCGGTAGAACTCGCCGTAGACGATCCTCTTGATCCCGGCGTTGGCGATCAGCTTGAAGCAGGGCCAGCAGGGGCTCGCGCTCGTATAGATGTCCGCGCCCTCGATGCGGACACCGTTGCGTGCCGCCTGCAGGATTGCGTTCGCCTCGGCGTGGATGGTGGCGACGCAGTGCCCGTCCTCCAGCACGTGACCGACATCGTCGCAGTGAGGCATTCCGCGGATGCTGCCGTTGTATCCGGTGGAGAGGATGATCCGGTCGCGCACCAGCAGCGCCCCGACATGCTTGCGGTCGCAGGTCGCGCGAGACGCGACGACCGTGGCGATCTGCATGAAGTAGCTGTCCCAGTCAGCACGCATGAGGCAAGTGTAAGCCGCCCCCGGCGCCCCGTGCTACTGTCCGCCCGCCAGCGGCGCGGCGAGCGGCGCCGTCCCCGCCATCACCGAGCCTTCCTTCAGGCCCGCGAGCCTGCCAACGCCCGCGCGGAGCACGAAGGCGCGGATCTTCGACGGCGGAGCCAGGAACGTCTCACCGGGCATCGGCACGTCGAAGGAGAACTCGTCCTTGCTCAAGCCGCCGAAGGCGACCTTCGCGGTGCGGTAACCTTCCACCACCCCGACCAATCGACCCGAGGGTACGGCGAAAACCCCGCCGCCGGAAGCTCCATAGCCGATGGGGGCGTCGGTCTTCATCGCACGCTGGATGCGCGGGTCCTGCTCGTCCACCTCGAGCTGGCTGACGATCCCGGAGGAGACGCTCAGGGCGCGCCCGTAGGGAGCGCCGACGACGATCACGTCGTCGCCTACGTCGACGTACTCTTCGGCCGCCAACTGCGCCGGAGGCATCGGCTCGCCGTAGACTGCGAGCAGCGCGAGATCCTCGTCGGGCACCTTGCCCTCGGCGATCACCCGCGCCTGCAGCCGGTGCAGCTTCGGCCGCTCCACCACCACCTGGAAGGAAGCGGTTGCCGAAAGTCCTTCGCGCTGCACCACGTGCTCGTTCGTGAGCACGTACGAGGTATCGCCCTCGGTCGCGACCACCACACCGCTGGCGGATCGCTCCACCTTCCCCTTGACCAGGACCTCGATCCGGACGCTGTGGCGGAGCGCCTTCTGCACGACCCTGCTCTTCTCGCTCTTGGCAAAGGCCGGAAGGGCGAGGAGTGCGAGCGCTGCGGCGGCGATGCGAAAGGTCAACGAGCCTCCTCCCGGGTGGCCACTCTTTCAACAGTACTGGGTGCAGGCTCGATTCCAAAATCGCCGCCAAATTTGGCGGAGGTGCGACATTTCGTCTGTTACGCTCCCCACGTGGGCCGCAACCGCAGCTCGATCCCGTTGGTCGTGATCGGCTTTTTCGTCGGGCTTTTCCTGGCGAGTCTCGACCATATTGTTCCCCCCGCGCGGCTCCAGGAGGGCCCCGGGCGGTGGGTGGTCGTTTTCGTCGACTGGGTCGCGCCGCCCCTGGCGGGCGTGCTGCTGGCCGGGGCGCTGCTGTATGCGCAACGGGCGAGAAGGCTGCACGCCGCGGAACGCGCGGCGGCGCAGGTGCTCGCGGAGCGGCTGGCCGGAACGGAACGCCGTCAGGCGATCTGGGTGGTCGCAGCCGCCATCGCGCACGACGTGAAGAATCCGCTGCACAACCTCGCCCTGCTCGTCGAGGAGCTCTCCGACGAGACGGATCCGGCGGCGCGCGAGGAGCTGATGCAGCGCGTCCGCGAGAACGTGCGCCGCGCCAGCGAGCGGGTGTCCGAGCTGTCGCGAGCGGGACACGGCTCGCAGGAACCCGAGGGTCAGACGGTGGACCTGGCCGGCACGCTCGCGATCGTGAGCGAGCGGCTCAAACCAGCGGTCAGTGAGACGAAGGCCGTGCTGCACATCGAGTGCCCGCGCGGCCTGGCCGTCCAGGGCGAGGAGGTTGCCCTCCGCACCGCGGTCGAGAACGTGGCGGCCAACGCGCTGGACGCTTTCCACGCAAGTGGCGCCGGAGGCACGCTCGCCTTGCGCGCCGAGGGCCGGGACGGCACGGTGGAGCTCATCGTCGAGGACGATGGGCCGGGGATCCCTGAGGAGCTACAGCCGCGACTTTTCTCGCCATTTTCCTCCGGCACGAGCGGCACCGGCCTCGGTCTCGCGATCGCCCGCGCGCTCGCGCAGGCCGCCGGCGGAGACCTGACCTGCGCATCATCCGCACCCGGACGCACGAGGTTCCGATTTACATTTCGACCGGCCTGAGGGTTATGATCGCTAGCGATGATCTCCGACCGCGCCGAAACCGCCCGCCGCACAGCTCCCCGTACCATCCTGCTCGTCGAAGACGAGCCCGATGCGCGCACCATCCTCGCGCGCCGGCTGCAGGCGTTCGGCTGGAACTGCCTGCCGCACTCGAGCGTCGAGACAGCGTTGCACGATCCGGATCTCCGCTACGTCGAGGCCGTGGTCGCCGACGTCGTCCTCGGCGAAGGGAAGCTGTCCGGAATCGACCTCATCCCCGCGCTGCGCAAGCAGGAGGTTCGTGCGCCCGTGGTGCTGGTCACCGCTTTCGCCGACACGCAGCGGGTGAAGGCGGCCCTGAACGCCGGCGCGTCGTATCTGCTGGAGAAGCCTTTCACGACCGAGGCGCTGCGGCAGATCCTCGACAAGGTCACGAGCGTGGACGTCGATCTGGCCCGCCTGGTGAACAAGGCGCTCTCGAAGGCGCGCCTCACGCGCAAGGAGGAGGAGGTCGCCCGGCTGGTGTTGAAGGGGCTGACCTCGGCCGAGATCGGCGCGATGATGGGAAACAGCGAAAAGACCATCAAGCAGCATCTGACCCAGGTCTATGCCAAGCTCGGTGTCGCCGGCCGCGCGGAGTTCTTCCACCTGGTGTTTCCGAGCTGAGCCCGCGAACGGCGGCGGCCGGAGGCGCCGTTGATTCGACGAGAGCCCTACCGTCTGCTTTTTCCCCTCGGCGCGCTGCTCGCCTGGGCAGGGGTCCTCCCCTGGCTGTTCTTCGCCTTCCGGCTCCGGCCCGTCTACGAGCCTGTGAACGGCATGCTCGCGTACCGCTCGTTCCTCCACCCGCTCGCTGAGCTGGACGGTTTTCTCGGCTGCTTCGCGGCCGGAGTGGTGCTGACCGCGCTGCGGCCGCCGCCGGCCCGCTGGCAGATCCTGGTGGCCGCCATCGCGCCTCTGATCAGCGCCACCTGCGCCGCTCTCGGCCATTGGCAGCTCGGGCAGATGGCGTCGCTTGCGCTGCTGGCGGTGATGCTGGAGTTCACCCTGCGCCGGCTGACGCGGCCGCTGTCGCCCAGCCTTCTCTGGATCGCGTTCGGTTTCCTGATGGGAGCCGGCGGCGCGGCGATCGCGGAGCTCGCCGCCAAGCACGGCAGCGAGTGGTTCTGGGTGCACGAGATGGGCCGCGACCTCGTCATGCAGGGTCTCTTCACTGGCCTCGCCGTCGCCGCCGGCCGCGTCATGCGCAGCGGCGATCGGACCAGCCCGGCCCTTCACGTCGTCGCCGGCGCGGTGTTCATCGCCAGTTTCTGGGTCGGCCGGCGGTTCGGCGCGCACCTCGGATTCGCCATCCGCGCGGCCGTCACGGTGTGGCTCGCGCTTCCCTTGCGTCCGCAATGGGAGCTCGGGCCGCGCAACCTGCGCCGCTCGTTCGCGCACCTGGCGCTCTGGATGCTGGCGGCCGGCAACGCCTGGATCGCGGTCGCCCCCCACGTCCGGCGGGCCGGGCTGCACGTCATCTTCCTCGGCTGCTTCACCGCGCTGCTGCTCGCGGCGCTGTTCCCCAGGCCGGGCGAGGCGCCGGCCTTTCCGCTGCGCAAGCTCGCCTGGGCAGGAGGGCTGGTCGCCCTTTCCATGGTCGGGCGGGTGATGGTCGAGCTGGACCCCACCAGCTTCCATCTCTGGATGGGCGTCTCCGCGACATCGTTCCTCGCCGCGACCCTCGCCTGCCTGCGCGTTCCGGTGAGGGCGGTTCAGTCCGTGTAGCGCTTCGCCAGCAGAAGGATGATTCCGTCCTTCGCGCAGTTCTCGCAGTAGCCGTACTTCTCCAGGCCGCGCAGCGTCTCCTGCACCTGCGACTGCTCGCGCGCGGCCAGCTGTCCGCGTTCGTCGCCCAGGTACCGCAACACCCGCTCCGCGTTCTTGCGCAAGGTCCGCTTCCGCTCGTCGAAAAAATGGTCGCGCAGCCGGCGGAACAGGTCCGGGAAGATCTGCGAATAGTCGATCTCCCCTTCCGGGTGCTCGAGCCGGTGCGCCCCCACCGCTGCGATCAGGCCGCGCCGGAACTCGCGCCGGTCCTCCGAGCCCGCCATCACGATGGACTCGGTCTGCGCCATCATCTCCTCGTCCGGCCGCTCCATCTCGCCGGTGTGCGGATTGCGCAGCCGCTCACCCCGCGTCCAGGCCAGCACGTGCAGGACGTAGCGCTCGAACATCGTCCGGTACTGCTTCTCCGAGACGAGACCCATCGCCTGCCGCACTTCCTCGTCGAGCAGGTCGAGGTACTCGCCCTCCGCCACGCGCACGAACTCCTCGTGGTCGTGGTAGCCGTCGACCACTTCCTGCTGAAGGAACTCGTAGACGCTCTTGTCGCGCGTGAGCGCCTCCAGCTCTTCCAGCACCGCTTGCGGCGTCAGGCACTTGTACGCCGGATTCTGCGCCGCATTGCCGATGGCGGTCTTGAGCTCGCGCGCGCTGGCGCCGGTGCGGCCCTCGTAGTTGGGATAGCTGTCCGACTCCCGCCAGAATTCCTGCAGCTGCTTCTTCAGCTCCCGGGCCTGCTGCGAAGAGAGGCGGTCGGGCGCCCGGCCCTCGTCGTAGAGGCGCGCCTTCTCCAGCGGCGTCAGGTGATCGGCGAGCTTGCGCAGGTCGCCCTTGTATCGGTCGCTGACCGGCTTCTTCAGGCGGGTGAGCACGGCCCACGCCGCCGCCACCCAGGTGGCGTGCGGCGCCACGTGCTTGCCCACGCTCTCTTTCAGCTTGAACTCGTAGACGCGCTCTTCCTCTCCGATGCGCCGCAAGTACGGCACCCGCACGAGCTCGATTCGTCCCTTGAACGAAGCGAAGTCGCCCATCTCCTTGAAGGCCGACAGGTGCTTCTCGTTGGTGGAGGCGATCAGCACCGAGTCGAGATGGAGCAGGAAATGGTTCATGCGGGCGATGCCCGTCTCCACCGTACCGAGCAGGTACTTGTAGTGCTCCAGCGGCCGCTTGAGGAGATCCGAGAACTCGATCACCCCGCGATTGCCCGAGACCAGGGGACCGAAGGGCTCGTAGAGCGAGAGGTTCTGCAGGGTGCCCGGGAGCGCGCCGTGGCTCTTGTCCGCCGTGACCTGGCGGTAGTCGGCGTCGACGGACATCTGCGGCTCGACGGTGACCGCGCCGATCATGTAGCGGCGCGACATGTAGAAGCGCTCGACCTGCACGTGGCGCAGCACCTTGAGGACGTCGCCGTTGTAGGACTGGAGCAGCGACGCGTAGAGCTGGCGGCACTTGTGGCACAGCTCTCCTTCCAGCACGCCGGCAGCAAGCTGGAAATCGGCGCCCGGTTTGGTGCGGTCCGCGAGCAGCCGCTGGCGCTCCCCCCGGGGGATGAGGAAGAGCGGATGGTCCTTCATCTCGCAGGCGAGCCGCGCGTCGATCTGCTCGCCTTCCAGGTGCGAGTACGTCTCCACCGCGCCCGTGCCGAGCTTCGTCTCCCCGAAGCCGATGGAGCCTTTGACCAGCCTCTCGTTGGGGAAGATCCAGTTGAACCGGTAGAGCGCGCCCTCGTCCTTGCGCGAGTAGTCCTCGAGCGCGCGCTGCAGGGCGGCGACGAGCGACGACTTCGCCGACCCGTTGGGACCGTGGAGCAGGATGAGCTTGTGCACGCGGCCGGCGCGCACGAAGGAGTGCAGGATCCGGTAGATGGCGTTCTGCACGTCCTCCTGCCCGATCACCGGGGACCCGCCCTCGCCCTCCTGGACGCCCGCCACCAGGTCGAAGGGCCGATCGAAGAGTTTGAACCGGCGAACGCTGCCGGAGGCCCGCTGCACCGTCTCGGTGCCGTAGTAATCGAAGCAGTCCCGGATGTACTGCGCCGCGTCGCGCGCGTGCACGCGCGGGGCTTCGAAGAACGCCTCCATGTACTCCTGGAACGCGAGGATCGTCTTGTTGGCGACGAACGATCGGCGGACCTGATCGCCGACGGTCTTTAAATATCGGAGGGAATCCACCATGGTGTACTCTACCACTCCGTGAGCAAGATCATCGGCATCGACCTCGGCACGACCAACTGTTGCGCCGCCATCGTGGAAGGAAGCGCGGTCAAGCTCATTCCTTACAAGGGCGGCGAATTCATCATTCCGTCAATTTTTGCGATCGACGACAAGGGTAACGAGCTGATCGGCCACGAGGCCAAGCGGCAATGGCAGCTGAACCCGCGCAACACCGTCTACGCAGCCAAGCGGCTCGTGGGCCGCTCCTTCAGCAGCGACGTCGTCGAGCTGATGAAGAAGACCGTCGCTTATGAGCTCAAGCCAGGCGAGCGCAACGACGTCGTGCTCGACGTCGGCCACAAGAACTTCCGCCTGGCCGAGATCAGCGCGAAAATCTTGAACAAGATCCGCGTAGTGGCGCAGGATTACCTCGGCGAGAAAGTGACGCGCGCCGTCGTCACCGTGCCGGCGTACTTCACCGACCGCCAGCGCCAGGCCGTCAAGGACGCGGGCAAGATGATCCAGCTCGAGGTGGTCCGGATCATCAACGAGCCCACTGCGGCCGCGCTCGCGTACGGCATCGGCAAGAACCTGCACGAGACGGTGGTGATCTACGACCTGGGCGGCGGCACATTCGACGTCTCCATCATCGAGATCCGCGACCGCGTCTTCGAGGTGAAGGCCACCGGCGGGGACATCTTCCTCGGGGGCCTCGACTTCGATCAGGCGATGATCGAGTACGTACTCCGCGATTTCGCCGAGAACCACGGCATCGATCTCTCGAGCGACCCGGTGGCGATGCAGCGCATCAAGGACCTCGCCGAGCGCGTGAAGATCGATCTGAGCAGCCGCGAGCAAGCGCCGTTCTCCGTGCCGTTCGTCACCATGACCCCGCAAGGCCAGCCGCTGAACATCGAATTCACCTTCACGCGCGCCATGCTCGAGGAGATCACCGGCGATCTCATCGACCGGACCGTGGACATCCTCATGCGGGTGATGAACGACGCCAGTCTCGATCCGAAGAGGGTCGACGAGCTGCTGCTGGTCGGGGGACAGACCCGGATGCCCGCGGTGCAGAAGCGCCTGACCGAGATCTTCGGAAAGACGCCGTCGAAAGGGGTCCATCCCGACGAGGCGGTGGCCATCGGCGCGGCGCTCTACGCGAACTCGCTCGAGGACAACTCCAACCTGCGCCTGCAGCTTCTGGACGTGATTCCGATGGCGATCGGGCTGGAGAAAGCCGGAGGGGCTTTCCACACCGTCTTTCCTCGCAACGCGCCCATTCCGAACGCCAGGGCCGTCGAGGCGACCACCAGCTACGACGGCCAGACCGAAGTGGCGATGCGCATCTTCCAGGGCGACAACCCGCACGTCTTGCACAACGAGCTGCTCGGCGACTTCCTCTTCAGCGGCCTCAAGCCCGGACCGGCCGGAAAGGCGCGCCTCGAGATCACGTTCAACGTGAACATCGAGGGCATCCTCACCATGTCTGCGAGAGACCCGGACACCGGCAAGCAGATGAAGACCACCGTCCGCGTCACCCAGCACTGATGCGGGACGCGGCGGCGGTCCACGCCGGCGCGCCCGTCGCCGATCTGCACGCGCATCCGGCGCTGAACGCCTACTACTTGCGGCGCGATCTCGGGCGCAAGCACGCCGGGCCGCGAAGGTGGAACCCGCTCCGGCAGCAGCTCGATCTGCCGCGGGCGCGCGCCGGAGGGCTGCGGGTCCTGACGAACTGCGTGTACGCGCCTTCGGTGCTGCCGGTTCCTCCTTTTCGCGCCGCGCTCGGCGGATTCGCGGCGCTGGAGAGCCTCTGCTCGCGCCACCCTGCGCTGGCGCAAATCGCCCGGAGGAAAGGAGAAGTCGGACCGGTATTGGAAGCTGGCAAGCTGGCCGTGATCCATGCGCTCGAAGGAGGGCATCACCTCGAGCGGTCGCTGGAGAAGCTGGAGCGGCTGGCCGAGCGCGGGCTGCGCTATCTCACCCTCACGCATTTCGTGCACAACGGCATCGCGCAGCCGGCGAAGATGCCGCGCCTGCCCTTCTTCTCCGTCCTGCGCGGCGCTCCCGGTCTCACCCGGTTCGGGCGCGATCTGGTGCGGCGTTGCGAGGAGCTCGGAGTCCTCGTCGACGTGACCCACTGTTCGGACCGCTCCTTCGCGGACGTCCTGGGAATGGCGACCCGGCCGCTGCTGGCGACGCACACCGGGTTCCGGCGGTTCGCACCCTTCGAGCGCAACCTCTCCGACGAACAGGCCCGCGAGATCGCGCGCACCGGCGGCGTGATCGGCGTGATCACCTGGAGCGACCTGCTCGGCCGCGACAGCGTCGAGGCGATGGCCGACTCGATCGTGCACGCCGCCTCGGTCGCAGGCGCGGCGCACGTCGGCATCGGCACCGACTTCGACGGCTGGGTGTTCAGCGCGGAGGGCATCCGCGACGCCACGCAATATCCGGCGCTGACGGAGCGGCTGGTCGGTCGCGGGTTCAGCGAGGCGGAGCTGCGCGGGATCCTCGGCGGCAACTACCTGCGCGTGCTCGGCGAAGCCTAGGCTTCCTGCGCGCCCGCGGGCGGCACGGCCACGGTGGGCTTGCGGAAGGTGTTCAGCATCAGCCCGCCCATCACCATCGCAGGCAGGAGCTGGATCGCGTGCAGGCCGATGGCGAAGGCAGCGGCATGGCCTGCGTCCCCACCGAAGGCCACCAGCACGCTCCCGGCGCCCAGCTCGAAGTTTCCCAGCGATGCGGGGGGCGAAGGAATGGCCAGCGCCAGGTTGATGCCGAAGATCACCCCCATGGCGTGCGGCAGATCGTGGGGCTGGTGGAAGGCGCCGAGCGCAAGCATCGTCACCGCGATCTCCAGGCTCCAGGCAAGCGCGGAGAACAGAGCCGCCTGAGCGACCGCGCGGGGGTCGCGCGCCGCCATCAGCCCCGAGCGGGCGCGGGCCACTGCGTTCGCGATCCGGCCGACCGGCATCGACTCCGGATGCTTCGCGAGCCAGAGCAACGTCAGGACCAGGATGATGGCCCCACCCATCCCCGTCCACACCAAGGCCGCCACCCAGCGCGGAACCGGCAGCAGCGCGGGCAGGAGCGCGGCGAAGGCGAACATCACCACCGCGTTGACGCTGTGATCGAGCGCCACGGTCCCGAGCGCGGTGGCGCGGGCGATCCCGGTCGCCCGCGCGAGCAGCTCGGTGCGCACCGCCTCGCCGGCGCGCATCGGCAGGAACGCGCTCGCGGCCTGTCCGACATAGAGCGCGGCGATCGGCGTGGACCGCGGCACGCGCCGGATTCCTCTCACGAGCGCGCCCCAGCGCAGGCCCTGCAGCGCGCTGCAGGGCACGCAAACGAGTGTGGCGGCGAGGGCAAGCCCGAGGTCGACGCCCTGGAAGGAACGGATCACCTGATCCCGGTCGAGTCTGCGAGAAAACACGACGACGCAGGCCCCAACCACGACCCACACGGCGATGCGCAGCATGAAGAACAGCCGGGCGCGCGTCATGCTGCCGCGAATCTAGTCACCGCTCCTTTGCCTGGGGCTGTTCGGGAGTGGACCGCGCGACGGGTACCGTCTCGTGCGGAGCAACCGCGGCGGGCCGCACGGCCGCCGGAGCCGCGGCATGCGGTGCGGTGGCTTTCGGCGGTGCCAGAGGCGCGTTCGGCGGCCTCTGCTGCGCCGGGATCGCTTGCGGCCGCGGCTGGTCGGCCGCCGGCGAAGAAGGGCCGGACCAGATCGGGCGTGGCGAGTCAGCGACCGCGCGCGGCATCTGCTGTACCGGGCGCGGATTCGGCGGAAGGGCTCCCGGCTGACGCGGATTCGGCGGAAGGGCTCCCGGCTGACCGGAGCGTGGCGGCGCCGCGATCGGCGCCGTCCGGGGGCGATAGAAGATGACCGACGCCGATCCGGCGCGGGCTGAAGCAGGCGTCCGCGCATCGCCGATCGCCAAGGGACGGACCGCTCGCCCGGTCGCCCGCTCGATCACCGTCACCGCCGGCCCGACACGCGCCGCGCTCCCCGACGGCACGGCGAAGACGCGCCGCTGCGGACGCGGCACCACGTAATGCGGCACGGGCTCGAGGAAGTGGCGGGTCGGGACCACGACCCAGAGCGAGGGCTGCTCCACGATGGTGGACCGGGGGCCCATCGGACACCACGCCGCGTACCCGTCGGTCCAGCGCCAGGTCACCCACGCGGGCGCCCAGATGCGCCCAGGCACCCACATCCAGCCTGCTGCCGGCGACCAGGCCCAGCGGCCGTAATGGTAGACCGCCCACCCGAACGGCTCATCGCTCGCCCACGCCCAGCCGGCGTCCGTCCACACCCAGCGGCCGTAGACATATGGCTGCCAGTCGTCCCTCACCCGCCGCGGGCGCCAGACGGTGCCGTACTCCGGCGTCTGGATCCACTCGCCGTTCCAGGACAGCTCCGCGTCGTTGCGGAAGTCGTCGTACGAGGGGCCGCGGGCCGCGGCGTACCCGGAGTCGTCTCCGTCGGACGGCTGCCAGCCCTCCTCGTCGTCGTCGGGCACCGACCAGTCATAGCGTTCGTCGCCATAGGCCCCGGAGCGGTCGTCGCTCCCCTGCCAGGACTGACCATCCTGGCGGTCCTCGTCGTACTCCCGCTCGTGGCGGTGCGCGAACGCCGGTGTCGCGGCGAGCAGAACGGCGAGCAGCATGCGGTTCATTTGCGGGCCTCCCTTGCTTCTTGGACGCCCGCCATCGTGGCGTGTTCACGGAGCCGCGCAAAGAAATAGCCCGGACGCGCCTTTGCCGCAGACTCGGCATCTGTACAGTCTCGAAACAATAGCCGCAGACCCGCGCCTTCGGCGCGGGAGCGGCTAGCCGCGCCGGCCGAATGCCGGTTAGCGGCTACTCTTGAGCGCAAACACTCGCAGGCAGGTTAGGAAATGTGTTCTAGGCGGTCTTGCGGTCCTTCTCGAAGAGCAACGTGGGCTCCTCGCCGCGCAGGATCACGCCTTCGGTGATCTTGCACTCCTTGATGCTGTCCCGATACGGGACGTCGTACTGGATATCGAGCATCGCGTTTTCCATGATCGCCCGCAGGCCGCGCGCGCCGGCCTTGCGGCGCATGGCCTCGTGCGCGATCGACCGCAGCGCCTCCCGCGAGAACGTCAGCTTCACGCGCTCCATCTCGAAGAGCTTCTGGTACTGCTTGACCAGCGCGTTCTTCGGCTGGGTGAGGATGGTGACCAGATCGTCCTCGGTGAGATCGTCGAGCGTGGCGATCATCGGCAGGCGGCCGACGAACTCAGGGATCATGCCGAACTTGATCAAGTCGGTGGGCTCGATCAGCTGGAGCATCTCGCCGACGCCGCGATTGTCCTTCGGCTGTACGTGCGCGCCGAATCCCAGCCCCTTCTCTCCCGCGCGCCGCTTGATGATGTTCTCGATGCCGTAGAAGGCGCCGCCGCAGATGAAGAGGATGTTCGAGGTGTCGACCTGGATGTACTCTTGCTGGTTGTACTTCTTGCCTCCCCGCGGAGTGACGTTGGCGCGGGTACCCTCGATGATCTTGAGCAGCGCCTGCTGAACTCCCTCGCCGCCGACGTCGCGGGTGGGGCTGGGCGTGTCGCCCTTGCGCGCGATCTTGTCGATCTCGTCGATGTAGACGATGCCGCGCGCCGCCTTCTCCACGTCGTAGTCGGCCGCGTGCAGCAGGTT
>MNFJ01000034.1 GCA_001918155.1 Deltaproteobacteria bacterium 13_1_40CM_4_68_19 | reverse complement strand
TGCTGGCGTTGAACGTGCTCTTGCTCGTGCTCGGGAGCGTGCTCGAGATCTACTCCGCGATCGTGGTGCTGGCGCCGCTGGTGGCGCCGCTCGGCGCCGCCTTCGGCGTCGAGCCGGTCCACCTCGGCGTGGTCTTCCTGGCGAACCTGGAGCTCGGGTTCCTCTTTCCGCCCATGGGCCTGAACCTGTTCCTCAGCGCTTCGCGGTTCCAGAAGCCGCTTCCGCTCCTGTACCGGAAGGCGCTTCCGTTTCTCGTCATCATGGCGGTGGGTGTGCTGCTGATCACGTACGTGCCGGCCATCACCACCGGCGTGGTCGCACTGCTCACGCCCGCGCGATGAGTGTCTAACCGCGCTTCTCCAACGGCACGTAGTGGGTCTCGCGCGGCCCGGTGTAGATCTGCCGTGGCCGCCCGATCTTCGTGGAAGGATCCTCGATCATCTCCTTCCAGTGGGCGATCCACCCGGGCAGCCGGCCGAGCGCGAACATCACCGTGAACATCTGCGTGGGAATGCCCAGCGCCTTGTAGATGATGCCGGAGTAGAAGTCGACGTTCGGGTAGAGCTTGCGCTCGACGAAATAGGGGTCGCGGAGCGCGCTCTCCTCCAGCTGCTTGGCGAGATCGAGCATCGGATCGCGCACGCCCAGCTTCTCGAGCACCTCGTCGCATGCCTTCTTGATGATCTTGGCCCGGGGGTCGAAGTTCTTGTAGACGCGGTGACCGAACCCCATCAGCCGGATCCCGCTCTTCTTGTCCTTCACCTGCGCGATGAACTGCTGGGCGGTGAGCCCCTTGTGGCGGATGTCGTCCAGCATCTCCACCACTTCCTGGTTGGCGCCGCCGTGGAGCGGCCCCCAGAGCGCGCAGATGCCGGCGGAAATGCTGGCGAAGAGGTTCGTCTGCGCCGAACCGACGAGGCGCACCGTGCTGGTGGAGCAGTTCTGCTCGTGGTCGGCGTGCAGGATGAGCAGGAGGTTGAGCGCCTTCACCGCGACCGGGTCCGGCCTGTACTCCTCGGCCGGGACCGCGAACATCATGCGGAGGAAATTCGCGCAGTACTCGAGATCGTTGCGCGGATACATGAACGGATGCCCGATGTTCTTCTTGTACGAGAAGGCGGCGATGGTGGGCAGCTTCGCGATCAGGCGCGCGATGGTGATATCCCGGTACTCGTCCGACTTGGCGTTCAGCGCGTAGGGATAGAAGGAGCTGAGCGAGGAGACCATGGCGGAGAGGATCGCCATCGGATGGGCCGTCATCGGGTACCCGTCGAAGAAGCGGCGCATGTCCTCGTGGATCATCGAGTGCCGGGTGAGAAGCCGCTCCCAGCGGGTGAACTCTTCGCGGGTGGGCAGATGGCCGTAGATGAGCAGGTAGGCGGTCTCGGTGAAGGTGCTCCTCTCGCCCAGCTCCTCGATGGGAATGCCGCGATAGCGGAGGATGCCCTTCTCGCCGTCGAGGAAGGTGACCGCGCTCTCGGTGGAGGCGGTGTTCATGAACGCGGGATCGAGCGTGACGAGGCCGGTTTTCGCGCGCAAGTTGGAGACGTCGATTCCCTTCTCGCCCTCCGTGCCCTCGACCACCTGCAATTCCATCTCCTGCTTGCCTGTGACGATGCGGACGGTCTCGGGCACGACCTCTCCTTCGCTCTGTTCGCCTGCGCGACGCTCTCTCGCGCGGTGTGGCAAAAGAGTCAAGAGCGCAGCCGGGCGAGCAGTTCGCCGACTTCAGACGGCGTATCGCAGAGATAATCGGCGGTGGCGAGCGCCGCACGCTCGCCGAGACCCCACGTGACCGCGCAGACGCGAACGCCCGCCGCCTTGGCGGTGACCAGGTCGACCGCGCTGTCGCCCACCAGCAGCGCATCTTGCGGGCGGGCGCCGAGGGCAGCGCAGACGCGCAGAAGGCCGTCCGGGGCGGGTTTTCGTGCCGCTTCATCTCCGCCGACCACCGCCCGGAATGCAGTCTCGACCCCCAGACCCCGCAGGATCTCGCGCGCAAAGGCGCCCGGCTTGTTCGTCAGCACCCCGCGCGCCTCGGGAGGGACCCGCAGCAACGCGGCGACTCCGCCGTAGAGCCGCGTCTTCGCCAGCAGGCGCTTTGCGTACTCCTCGCGCCAGATCGGGGCGGCCTCCGGGTACCGCGTCTCGTGCGCCGGGCCCAGCGAGCGGCGGACCAGCCGTTCCGCGCCCTCGCCGATGAAACCATGGATCACCCGAGGCTCGCGTTCAGGAAGGGAAAGGCGCGTCAGCATCGCGTTGACGCTGTCCGCCAGGTCGTCGCGGGAATCGACGAGAGTACCGTCGAGGTCATAGATGACGCCGTCCAGCGGCATCCGTGCTCTTTAACCCGCTTCGCCGCCCGGGTGTCGTGCTGCCGGACGCTTTCTGGAGGCAACCAAGATGAAGGTCTTCCGTATCTTTTCTCCGCTTGCCGCGGCGGCTCTCGCCGCTTGTGGCAGCGCTGCTGGTCCTGGTACCGCCACCATCCAGGACTTTCGCGCCGCGGCCCCCACGTCAGACAAGCTCGCCATCTCCCAGAACGACGGCGATTCCCCACAGGGAAACGACGCCAGCGACTCGTCCGCAATCGCACAGGCGTTGACCACGCCTGACTGCCATCCCCACCTCTTCGTGCGCACGCACGAGATCATCGGTCGGGTGAACCGGCACTTCGCCAAGTTCCTGCATCACGTCGAGGACTTGATCGAGGACAATCCGCTCACGAACGGCGAGACGAAGACCTGGGAGAACGTCCGCGGCGGCATCGACCGGAAGTTCACCATGACGCGGACCCTGAACGCCGACGGTTCCGTCACTTTCGATTTCGAGCTCGACCTCGCGAGCGTGCCCGCCAGCGGTTCGCCCTCCTTCGTCAAGGTGATGTGGGGCTCCATCACGCACGTCGGGCCCGCCGCCGAGGACAAGGACGCCGGAGCGGGTCAGCTGGTGGAGAACAAGGGCACGGTGACGTTCGACTTCACGGCGCTCGCTTCCGTGAAGACGTCCGAGCGCGCGCGCGGGCAGATCACCGACACGTTCGACAACGTCCACGATCCGGACAAGGGCGTGAAGCGTACCGCCACCGTCGTGCTGACGAACTTCACACCCGAGGAAGGAGACGGCCACGGACCGCGCAATGGGACGTTCTCCTGGGAGCGAGAGCCGAGCGTGGGCGGGAAGCTCAAGTTCGACGACACGGTGACGCTGTTCTGCCTCCCGAATCCCGCCGGATTACAGTCCGATCTGACGGCGGTCTCCCGCTGGTACAAGGCCGACGGCGGCCAGGTGCACGGCCGCAGCGACGCGAGGGCCACGGGCATCGAGCTGCCGGACGGTGGCGTTGACACCTGGATGGGCGTGACGTGCGCCAAGGGCCAGACGACCAGCATGCCGGCCGAGGGCTTCTGGCTGATGAAGCTCGAGGACAGCACCGGAGCCACCGATCCGTCGTTTGCCCGCTCCGCCCAGGTCGGGGTCGACCCGTGCGATCCGGTGTTTGGGGACGTCCCGATCCTGGCGAACAACAGCAAAGATTACGACTTCAGCAAGTCTTTCACGGAGATCACCTTCCCGAACGAGTGGTAGCTCGCGCCGTGTGCACGTAGTGCCCGCAGTACCCGCGCACACACACACACTGGAAGGCGCCCGGTTCCGCCCCGGGCGCCTTTCGTGTTTCGATGCCCCGGTGCGGATGTGCGCCATACCCGCGGGCGAGTTCTGGATGGGGAGCGAGGCGCCCGAAGGTGAGGACAACGAGCGCCCGCGGCGGCGCGTCGCGACAGCGGCGTACTCCATCGCAGAGAACCCCGTCACCAATGGCGAGTTCGCCCCGTTCGTGGATGGGGGCCGGTACGGCGAGCGAGCCGCCTGGAGCGACGCGGGGTGGAGATGGCGCGAAGCCAACGCCATCGCCACTCCTCGGTTCTGGAACGATGAAGCGTGGCGCGATTATCTAGCCCCGGATCAGCCCGTCGTCGGCGTGAGCTGGTACGAGGCGGACGCCTTCGCCCGCTCGCTCGGCATGCGTTTGCCGACAGAGGCCGAGTGGGAGCGCGCCGCCCGCGGCGATGATGGCAGGCGCTTTCCCTGGGGCGACGAGTGGGTGCCCGCGAACGCGGCGCACCGCGGAGGGCAGCGGCACACGCTGCCGGTGCGATCGATCCCCGAAAACCGGAGCCCCTATGGGTTGTACGACTGCGCCGGCAACGTCTGGGAATGGTGCGCCGACCCCTATGCGGGAGGGCTGCGGAGCGCGCGCGGAGGGTCGTGGAACGCGCACCCGCCGCAATTGCGCTGCGCGGCGCGGAACGCCTGGCCGCCAGACGCCCGGTTCTCGAACCTCGGGTTCCGCCTGGCTCGCTGAGCTCAGATGGCGACGATCTCCACGCGCTGGACGGCATTCATGCCGTAGCCGAGCGGGTTCCATTCCGGCTCGTCCGGTTGCGAGCTCCCCGCGACGTCCGTCGCGCGGCAGGCGACGGTATGACGGCCGGGCGCCTGCGGGGTCCAGATCAGCTCGAACCGGCGCCAGGAATACGGCAGGGCCGGGCCGAAGAGTCGCGCCTCGTGCGGCTGGCCATCGATCTCCACCTCGACGCGCGATACCCCTTCCCCGCCCCAAGCCAGGCCAGACAGCCGTGCCGGCGTTCCAGTCCGGACATGACCCGGAAGTCCGACGAACATCGACTTGATCCGGATCCTCGTCACCGGCACGCCGGGCGCGTAGACGTATTTGTGCGCCTGGAATTCGCCGGGGAACGGCTTTTCCACTGCCTCGATGCGCGCGAGCCACTTGACGCTGGCCATCCCGTACCACCCGGGGACCACGAGGCGGACCGGCCCACCGAACCGGGCCGGGATCGGCTCGCCGTTCATCTCGTATGCGAGCAGTGTACCCTCATCCAGCGCCACGTCGCGCGGAAGCGACCGCTGATACTGGCCACCGTCCGCGCCGGTGAAGACCACCTCCACGGCGGATTCAGCGAGCTCGAGCACGGAGCGAAGCGGAACGCCCGTCCACTGCGCGGCGCTCACTGCCCGATGCGCCCACTGCTCGCCGGAAACGGGTGGATCCAGCATCGCCCGTCCATTTCCGGCGCATTCGGTGACCACGGTTTCGATCACCGATGGCATCGAGCGCAGCTCCGGCAAGGTCAGCGACCTTGGACTTACGACCGCGCCCGCGATCGCGATCGCATGGTCCTCGCCCAGGCGCGGGATGGCGAAGTGGCATCGCAGGAAGCGCTCCTTCGCGGGCGTGATCAGGTCCTCGAACGCCTCCTCCGATGCTTCGACGTTCGCCGGATCGCGCGAAAGGACACGCCGGCCCTCCTCCTCGAGAGCCGGGATAGCTCCGATGTGCCCTTGCACCCGCATTCGCCGCCGCGACGGAGAAGGTAGGTCCCCGGTACCTCTACGTCAGCGGCCCTGCGCCTGGCCGCACGCAGGACGAGCCAGGGGGGAATGTCCATCATGCGACGGTCAGGCGCGTTCCGCGGCCACCGCACGAAGCGCTTCGGACGCGAGCGCGACGGCCGCGCCGAGAAGCACGACGTCCTTCAGCAGGAATCCGTGCGCCGGATGCGCCGGGGACAGCGCTCCGGGCGTCGAGAACAGGAACGAAACGGTGGTCACGAACGTGGCGGTGGCGAGCGCGCCGCCGACGGCCGCCGCCCGTGCGGAGAGCGGGCGGGCCGCGAGGAGCGCGGCCGTGACCAGCTCGGAGGTGCCGATCAGGCGTGAGACGCCCTGGTCGCTGAGGAACGAGTAGAGCCAGCTCATCAACGGGCTGTTCGAAACCAGCGGTTTGATGGCGGCGGCCTCGGCGGCCGTGAACTTGAGAGTGCCGAAGAGAACGAAGATCAGGACGAGCGCATAGCGCAGCACGTTGATCCCGATCGATTCCAGGTTGACGGCCCGGGCGAGGCCGCCGGCGGTGGGAGAAAAGGGGGGTTGAAGCTCGACGCGAGTGCTCATGATAAAGGCCTCCTGCCGTGGGAAAGCGGCGCGGTTCGTGATTCAGGTGTGTCGCGCAGCTGAACGAAACGTTACGGGCGCGCTCGGGAGGCTTCCATGGATGTGGACGCGATCGTCATCGGATCGGGCCAGGCGGGCGTGCCTCTCGCGACGCGACTCGCGGCTTCGGGCAGGCGGACGGTCCTGGTGGAGCGTTCACGGCTGGGCGGCACCTGCATCAATTACGGGTGCACGCCTACGAAGACGATGGTCGCCAGCGCTCGGGCAGCACACATGGCGAGGACGGCGGGACGCCTCGGCGTCCAAGCCGGGCCGGTGCGGGTCGACTTGCCGGCCATCGTGGCGCGCAAGGACGCGATGGTGCGGCGCTGGAGGGAGGGCGTCGAGGGCCGCCTGGCGGCGGCAGGCGAGCGGCTCCGGGTGCTCAACGGACACGCCCGGTTCACGGGCGAACGCGAGATCGAGGTCGCGGGCGCGCGGTACCGCGGCGAGATCGTCGTCATCAATACCGGCGTGCGCCCCGCTCCGCCGGATGTGGAGGGGCTCGCCGCCCTGCCCTGGCTCGACAACCGCCGGATCATGGAGCTGACGGAGCTGCCGCGGCACCTGATCGTGCTCGGCGGCGGATACATCGGCTGCGAGTTCGCGCAGATGTTCCGCCGCTTCGGCTCTACCGTCACGATCATCCAGCGCGGCCCGCATCTGCTCGATCGGGAGGATCCCGACGTCTCGGAGGCGCTGGAGGGCGTGTTCCGCAGCGAGGGGATCGAGCTGCTCCTGGGCACACGGGTCCGGCGCGCCTCGAGGCGGGACCTCGATCTGGCCATCCTCCTCGAGGACGGCCGGGAGATCGCCGGCTCCCACATCCTCGCGGCCGTGGGCCGCCGGCCCAACACCGACGACCTGGGCTGCGAACGCGCCAAAGTCGCCCTCGATGCGAAGGGGTTCGTGAAGGTGGACGATCAGTACCGGAACAGCGCTGCGGGGGTGTACGCCGTCGGCGACGTCACGGGCGGCCCGCAGTTCACGCACACCTCCTGGGACGATCACCGGATCCTCTTCGATCTCCTCTCGGGCAAGCCGGCGCGCAGCCGCTCCGGTCGCGTCATCCCCTCGGTGGTGTTCACCGATCCGCAAGTCGCCAGCGTCGGGCTCAACGAGCGCGAGGCCAAGGCGCGCGGCCTGCGGCACGAGGTCGCGCGGATGCCCTTCGGTTCGATCGCGCGAGCCATCGAGACCGACGAGACGGCGGGCCTCCTCAAGCTGATCATCGACCCGGACAGCGAACGCATCCTCGGCGCGAACGTCGTCGGAGCCGAGGGAGGCGAGCTGATCCATGCCTTCGCGGCGCTGATGCAGGCGGGCGCGACCGCCCGGGCGATCGTCGACGTGGAGATCGCGCACCCGACGTTCGCGGAAGGGCTGCAGAGCGTCGCGATGCGGCTGCCGAGATACGCTCTCTCGTGAGACTCAGGCCTCTTCCAGGGGATCGATCGGATCGAGCACCAGGCCGGAAGCGAGCTTGGGAAAGAAGAACGTGGATTTCTGCGGCATGACCTCGCCGGCGTCGGCGACCGCCTTGAGCTGCGCGATGCGCGTCGGATTGAGCAGGAACACCGCCTGTACGTCCGGGCGCCGGGACTCTTCCAGGGCAGCGTCGAAGTCTTTCACGTAGCGCAGGTTCGTCTGCCGCTCCTGCGCCGCGCGGTCGATACCCAGGATCTCCTCGAGGATCAGCGCGTGCAGGATGGGAACGTCGAGGCCGCGCAGCGGCTCCGGTCCTGCGACCGCCTGCTCGGCTCCGGGTTGCAAGGAAAGGAGCATGACCTCGCCACCGGACGCGAGAAGGAAGCTGCGGTCCCGCCGTGCCAGCGCAGTGCGCAGGTCGCCGACGCTCGCCGCGCTCAACTTCTCCACCTCGAAGCGCGGACGCAGGCGCTCGAGGAACCGCGGAAGCTGGAACTGCGGCAGCCCGTGCACCACCCGGTGGGTGGGGAGGATGACGAGCCCGGGGTCCTCCATCGCGGTGAGGAACATCGATCCGTACTCGATGGACGAGCGGGGCGAGCGGGCCTGCGGCCGCAGCTCGTCGCGGATGGCCAGCATCGTCTCGTAGCGGTGGTGCCCGTCGGCGATGTAGACCTTCTTCTCCGCCATCGCCGCGGCGATGCGCTGGTGGGCGGCGACGTCCGTCAGGCGCCAGATCCGGTGCACGACGACGCCCAGGCGCGCTTCAATGGCGGGGGCGGCGGAGTCCAGCGGGCCGAACTCGGCGTCCACGGTTCCGGCCGGATCGGAATAGAGGCCGAAGACCTGGGACAGGTTCGTGCGACAGGCGCGCGACAGCTCGAGACGATCGAGCCGGGGACCGGACAGCGTCCGCTCGTGCGGAAGGACGACGCGCTCCTCGAAACGCCGCAGCCGGATCCGGCCGATGAACCCCTTGCGCGTGTGCTGGCGACCCGCCAGGGAGAAGATCTGGTGGTAACGGTAGAAGGCCGGCGCCCGATCGCGGCGGAGGATGCCCTCCTCGATCCAGCGGCGCAGCTCGCGCGCCGCGTTCCGGTACTTCTCCTCGCGGTTTCCCTGCGGGAGATCCACCCGGACGATGTTGAACGGGCTCTTCGCCTCGAGCGCCGCGCGGTCAGACTCGGAGATCACGTCATAGGGCGGCGCGACCAGGTCATCGAATCTGCCCGCGCGAGCGGGATCGTAGAGCAAGCCGCGGACGGGGAGCACTTCAGCCATGCTTCAGTGTACCCCGACGGGCCTCCTCTTCAGCCTGCAATCGGCGGCGGCTAGCCGCGCCGGCCGAAGGCCGGTTAGCGGCTACTCTTGAGCGCAAACACTCGCAGGCAGGTTATGAAATGTGTTCTAGACGCCGAGCGCGCGCGCTGCGGCCGCGAAGTCCGAGGGGGCGACCCAGAGGATCATGCCGAACCCGCCCTGTCCGGCGGAGCCGTTCGCCGCACGCACGTTCACTCCCGCATCGGAGAGCTTGCGCAGCACCTCGGCGGCCGCGCCCGCCCGGTTCTGTCCCTGGACGAAGAACGCCTGCTTGCGCGCCGAAAGCGTCAACCCGGCGGTCTTCGCGGCGCGCGTGAGCGCGTCGGCATCCTGGGTGACGAGATCGATCTGCGTCTTCCCGCCGGAGGTGGGAAAGGCGGTGACGTTGAGCAGATTGATCCCTGCCTCTTTCAACGCGCCGAGCACCCGGATGCCCTCACCCGGCTTGTCCGGCACCTCGATGTAGAAGTAGTCCACCTTACGGATCTGGTCGGCCATGATCGTGCCTCCCTGGCTCGGTTCGAGCCTCGTGCATGCTAGCTCGCGGAGGACGGCTTCGCCATGGCTATGCGGACGATCCGGGCGAAGGCCTGGACGAGGACGCGCTTCAGAACGCGTCGAGCCCGGTGAGCGCCCGGCCGATCGAGAGCGTGTGGATCTGATCGGTGCCCTCGTACGTGATGGTGGATTCCAGATTCGCGGCGTGGCGCATCACGTGGAAGTCGCCAGCGACTCCGTTCGCGCCGAGGAGCGCGCGCGAGCGCCGCGCGGCTTCCAGCGCGATCCGGCAGTTGTTCCGCTTCAGCAGGCTCGTCTGCACCGGGTGCAGCTTGCCGGCTTCCTTCAGCCGCGCGTAGTGCAGCGAGAGGAGCGAGGCCTTCACCACCTCCGCGGCGACGTCCGCCAGCTCCGCCTGCACCAGCTGCTTGGAGGCCACGGGCGCTCCGAACTGGATCCGCTCCCGGGTATAGGCGACGGCCTGCTCGAGGCAGGCGCGCGCGGCGCCGAGCACACCGAAGGCGACGCCGAACCGGGCATTGTCGAGGCAGGAGAGGGGCGCCTTGAGGCCCGCCGCCTGCGGCAGCCGGGACTCCTCCCCGAGCTTGACCTCGTCGAGGTACAGGGCGCCAGTGACGCTGGCGCGCATGCTCAGCTTGTGCGGGATGTCGCCGGAAGCGAAGCCTGGCCGGTCCCGCTCCACGATGAACCCGACGACGCCGTCGGGACCCTTCGCCCAGACGACCGCGAGGTGGGCGATCTGCGCGTTGGTGATCCAGAGCTTGCGGCCGGAGATCGACCAGCCCTCCTGCGTGCGGACGGCGCGGGTCTCCATCGCGCCGGGGTCGCTGCCGTGCTCCGGCTCGGTCAGGCCGAAGCAACCGACCGCCCTTCCCGCCGCCATCTCCGGGAGCCACTTCTCCTTCTGCGCCTCCGAGCCGTAGCGCCAGATGGCGAACATGGCGAGGCTGGTCTGGACCGACACGAAGGAGCGCAGGCCGGAGTCGCACGCCTCCAGCTCGTGGCAGGCGAGCCCGTAAGCGACGCTGCCCATGCCGGCGCAACCGTACCCCTCGAGGTTGGCGCCGAGGAGTCCGAGCTTCGCCAGCTCGGGGATCAGCTCCGACGCGAATCGCCCTGCCTCGTAGTCGGCGACGATCCGGGGCATGCAGCGGTCCTTGACGAACCGGCGGACGCTGCCGCGCACCATCTTCTCGTCTTCGTGAAGGAGCGAGTCCCAGCCGATCAGCTGCTCGAGGTCCATCGTGTCCATGCGTCACCCGTCCAAGCAGCATATCCCTGGTCAGCTTTCGCCAGGTGCTCGGGCCGCGGAGCCTTCCAGCCGCGTGAGGAGCGGACGATGCCCGGCGACGAATGCCGGCCCGCGCGCCCGCACCGCCGCGGCGAGCGCTGCCGGGAGATCGAGCGCGCTGCCCTCGCGCGCTCGCCGCGCGTGGAGATCCGCGAAATCGGGAGGCACGCGAAGCGACCAGTTCTCCGGGCCCACCGTTCCCGGGCGGTTGTAGACCTCGCGCATTCCAAACAGGTCGGCGAAGAACACCATCACGTTCCGGGCCGGCCCGACGAAGAGATCGGCGAGCTGCGCGCGCGCCAGCGCCTGTGGCGAGGAGGCCACGCGCTCAATCCATCGTTGCCGCTCGCCCTCTTCCGGCACCAGCCGCGACGCCAGATAGGCCGCGCGCCGCTCCGCCGATCCGGTCGCCAGCCAGCGCTCCGCGACCAGCCAGATCGGTTCGGTGTCGTGCGTCCCTGCCATGATCCAGTCCTGCGGCCGCGCGTTCTCCGCGCGGTACACGTCGGCGGGATCGCCCAACGCCGCCTTCTGCGTGACGCGAAACCTGCCGAGCCCGTGCCGCTCGAGCACGCACCGGACGGGATATGGCTGGGTGCTCAGCACTTCCGCGATGATCTCGTCCGCGCCGTGGCCCCGAGCCCGCGCCCCGTCGACCAGGGCATCGAACAGTGTCGCGTACCGCTCGACCTGCTCCGGCGTCAGCTCGCGGACGCGCCCGTCCGCGTGCAGAGGCTGCGACCGATCGAGCTGGTCCGACCTCGCGATTGCCCAGTGCGCCAGCTCCGGCCGCTCCGGTGAGGAGAACAGGCGCGCTCCGGCCTGCACCGCCGCGAGCGGATCGGGATGCTGCGCCGCGTAGACCCACGGGTCGATGAGGCCGTGCGGATGGTCGACCCGCAGGCCGTCGAACTCGTCGAGGAGCTTGCCGACCCGCGCGCGGACGAACGCAAGCGCCGGGCCGGGCGCGGCATGCGCCCCGTAGAGCGCCGGGTCCAGCACGCCGTAGCCCCAGGGCTGGCCTTCGGGGTTGGTGCGGCTCGGGGGCGCGCCCATGCGCAGCCAGGGCACGAGCAGCGTCCCGTAGCTCCAGGAATCGCGGTGCGAGATTCCGATCTGCAGGTCGCCGAAGAGCAGGAGGCCGAGCCGCCGGGCCTCCAGCCGGAACGCCTCGTGCTGCTCGTCGGCAAGCAGCTGGCCGAAGCGGAAGACCGCGATCTCCTCCGCCTGGGACGAGTGCAGCGCCGCGCGCCGGGCGCGCGCATCTGCCGGGAGCAGCGATCGATCCGGGTCCGGCCACCGGTGCCAGTCCGGCTCGCGGTGCAACGCTTCGAGGGCCGTGTACAGCTCGTCGCGCTCCAGCCAATCCGAGCTTCGTTCCGCGAAGCGGCGCACCTTTTCCTGGAGGCCGGGATCGGTTCGGGAGCGCTGCCAGGCGTCCCGCACGATGCGGGCCGAGACCTCGTGCGCATACACGTGCGCCGCGCGCAAGAGCGCCCCCGGTGGACGCGCGGCAGCGGCATCGGCCAGCGCTTCCCCCGGAACGAGCCGCTCTTCCACGAGTTGCGCGAGGCTGATGGAGCTGATGTTCCGGCTGAAGAGGGTCGCGTCGTATGGAGACGGATCCTGGGGATCGGTCTCGCCCTGGGGGCCGAGTTGCAACCCATGAAAACCGAGGTTCGCGGCGAACTCGAGGAACCCGCGCCCTCCCCGCGACAGTGGCGCCCCGCGCCCGATGTCGTCGCCCGGGTCTCCGGGCAGCGAGAGGTCGTGCACCGCGAGCAACAGGCGCCGGATCCCCAGCGCTCGCAGCGCGTCGCGGACGAGCTCGCGCAGCCGGTTACTCCTTGCCCGGCACCAGCCAGATGGTGCCGAGCGGCGGCAGCGTGAGCTGCGCCGACTGCTGCTGTCCGTCCCAAGGCATGTCCTCGACCGCGACGCGCTCGGGGTTTCCTACGCCGGATCCGCCGTACGCGGCTGCGTCGGAATTGATCAGCTCCTTGTAGGACCCCGCCTGCGGCATCCCGACACGATATCCGTACCGCGGCACCGGCGACAGATTCGCGACGCAGATCGCGTGGCGCTTGCGGTCCTCCGACCAGCGCACGAACGCGAACACGTTCGCGTCCGCCGCGTCCGCCTGCAGCCACTGGAACCCGCGCCCGTCGCCGTCGAGCTCGTACAGCGCCGGCTCGTCGCGCAGCGCACCATTCAGATCGCGCACCAGCGCGGACACCCCCGCATGCATGCCCGAGCCGAGCAGGTGCCAGTCGAGGCTCACGTCGTGGTTCCACTCCGATCGCTGGGCGAACTCGCCGCCCATGAACAGCAGTTTCTTGCCCGGGTGCGCCCACATCCAGGCGAACAGCGCGCGCAGGTTGGCGAACCGTTGCCAGTCATCGCCCGACATGCGCTGCAAGAGCGAGCCCTTCCCGTGGACGACCTCGTCGTGCGAGAGCGGCAGGAAGAACTGCTCGCTAAAGATGTACATGAGCCCGAAGGTGAGGCCGTTGTGGTGCCACTTCCGGTGCACGGGATCCTTGGCGAAGTAATCGAGGGTGTCGTGCATCCAGCCCAGGCTCCACTTGTAGTGGAAGGACAGCCCGCCATCCCGCGCGAGGTGCGTCACCTTGGGAAAGGCCGTCGACTCCTCGGCGATCATCACCGCCCCGGGATGCAGATCGCGAACGCGCTCGTTCACTTCCTTGAGGAAGGCGATCGCCTCTTCGTTCTCGCGGCCGCCGAACCGGTTCGGGATCCACTCGCCCGGTTTCCGCGAGTAGTCGCGGTAGAGCATGCTCGCCACGGCGTCCACGCGC
>MNFJ01000008.1:3908-35309 GCA_001918155.1 Deltaproteobacteria bacterium 13_1_40CM_4_68_19 | reverse complement strand
CCAGACCAAAGGCTGACCGTCCGCCAGACTGAGGCTCGCCCCCGCGTACGCATCGCAGAACGACGGATTCCTCTCCACGTTGACGACATGATCGACGTTCGGCGTGAAGACGGACCCACCCCGGCCCGCGACGACCAGCGCTTCGATCTCGTCGAGCGCCTCCGCCAAGGTCAGCGAATCGACCCACAACTTTCCAAACCGGACCCGCCTCTTCGATTTGGAAACGCCAGGGTGCACGATCGCACCGTACTACCTCGCCCGGCTACCGGCAGGGCGAGCAGGAAGCTGGAATGTCCCCCCGTCCACACGCCTCGCCGTGCCGTGGTTGCCGCAAACGCGGCACGTGGCTAGCGTCGGACTCGCGATCTGGTCGTGCGCCTTCACTCGACGAGGAGCAGTAGCAACATGTGTGGAATCGCGGGGGCCATCGGCGAGGTCGACCGCACCATCACCGAGGCTGTCCAGCGCATGAGCGCGGCCCAGCTCCACCGCGGGCCCGACTCGAGCGGCTTCTGGACGTCCTGCCCGCCGGCAGGCGGGAACGGAGTGGTGCTCGCGCACCGCCGGCTCGCGATCATCGACCTGAGCGAAGACGGCCGTCAGCCGATGACCGATCCGGAGACCGGCAACGTGGTGGTCTTCAACGGCGAGATCTACAACTTCCAGTCTCTGCGCCGGGAGCTCGAGCGCGAAGGCGCCAGCTTCCGATCGCGCTCCGACACGGAGGTCATCCTCAAGGCCTATGGCCGCTGGGGCGCGGAGTGCGTCGACCGCCTGCGCGGGATGTTCGCCTTCGCCCTCTGGGACTCCGGGCGGCGAAAGCTCCTCCTCGCCCGGGACCGCCTCGGCATCAAGCCGATCTACGTGTGCAGCGTGGTCCGGCCCGGCCGAGCGCGCACGCTTCTCTTCGCGTCCGAGGTCCGCGCGCTGCTCGCCAGCGATCTCCTCGACCGCGAAGTCGATCCGGTCGCCCTGGCCAGCTACGTGTGGAACGGGTTCGTCGTCGGTCCAGGCGCCATCGTCCGGGGCATCGAGATGCTGCCTCCGGCAACCTGCGCGATCGCCGCGAGCGACGGCGCGATGACCGCCCCACGGCGCTACTGGCGTATCCCCGTCGACCCTTCTCCGGCCGCCGGGAAGGAAGAGCTCCAGGCCGAGCTGTCGGCCGCGGTGGACATGCACCTCGTCAGCGACGTGCCGCTCGGCATCTTCCTCTCCGGGGGCATCGACTCGAGCGCCATCGCCGCGCTCGCGGTGCGTACCGGAACCGCCCGGGTCCGCACGTTCCACATCGGCTTCGACGAACCCGCCTGCGACGAGTCGCCACACGCGCGCGCGGTGGCCCGGGCGTTGGGTACCGAACATCACGAGCTGCGGCTCACCCAGGAGACATTCCGCCGGGAGCTTCCGGAGGCGCTGGCCAGCCTGGACCAACCGACCTTCGACGGGATCAACACCTATTTCGTGAGCCGCGCGGTGCGGGAAGCCGGCCTCACCGTCGCCTTGGCAGGGACCGGAGGGGATGAGCTGTTCGGCGGGTACCAAAGCTTCCGCGACGTCCCCTGGGCGGCCCGCTGGAGCCGCAGGTTGAGCGCTTTCCCTCCCCGACTCTCGCGCCGGGTGGCGGACGCCGTCACCCGGGCGGCGAGCCTGCGGGCCGCTCTGCCGCCTCAGACGCGCTGGGGAAAGCTGGGAGACGTGCTCGCCGCCCGCGGCGAGCTGCTCGACACGTACCAGGTCTCGTACGCGCTCTTCTCCTCCGATTTTGCCCGGCAGCTCCTCAAGCGCGACGCGAACGGCGAGCTCCACATGGGCCTGCCCACCAAGATTGCGCAGGAGCTGGGCGAGTTGATCGCCGGTAAAAGGCCGTTGCCGGCCATCTCGATGCTCGAGCTGTGGTGCTTCCTCGGCGAGCGCCTGTTGCGCGACACCGACGCTGCGAGCATGGCGAGCTCGCTCGAGGTGCGGGTCCCCTTCCTCGATCACGAGGTCGTCTCGGCCACTTCGGCGCTGGCCGAGCGAGATCGCTTCGAACCGCTGGGGCAGAAGCGGATCCTGCGCGAGCTCGCTCTCAGTGACCTGGACGGCGCGCTCTTCGACCGGCCCAAGTCCGGCTTCGTGCTCCCGATCGGCGACTGGGCTCGAGACGCGCTGAAGGAAGAGATGAGCGCTGCACTGGGCGACCCGGGATTCTGCGAGCCGGCCGGGCTCGACGCGCGAGCGGTTCGCCGGCTGTGGAGCGCGTTCCTTGCCCGGGCACCCGGCCTCTACTGGTCGCGAATCTGGGCCGTCTACGTGCTCGGCTGGTGGTGCCGCACACACCGGGTGAGCGTTCGATGAGCGCTCCCGCGCAGGGCCGCCGCTACGTGCTCATCTCGCCGTGCCGCAACGAGGCAGCCGTCGTCCGCCGTACGCTGGACTCGGTCGCCACCCAGAGCGTACGCCCCGCGCTCTGGGTGATCGTCGACGACGGGTCGACCGACGCCACACCGGCCATCCTGGCCGAGTATGCCGCCCGCTACGATTTCATCCGCGTCGTCCGCCGGGAGGATCGCGGACGGCGAAGCGTGGGTCCCGGCGTCGTCGAGGCCTTCTACGCGGGCTACGACACCATCGACCCGGCGGAGTTCGACTACCTGTGCAAGCTCGACCTCGATCTCGAGCTTCCTCCCCGCTATTTCGAGCTGCTCATCCAGCGCATGGAGGCGGAGCCGCGCCTGGGCACCTGCAGCGGAAAGCCCTACTACGTCGGGCGCGGTGGCCGCCTGGTTAGCGAGGGCTGCGGCGACGAGACATCCATCGGCGCCTCGAAGTTCTACCGGGTCGAGTGCTTCCTGCAGATTGGCGGCCTGGTCCGCGAGGTCATGTGGGACGGCCTCGACTGCCACCGCTGCCGCATGCTCGGCTGGATCGCGAGGAGCTGGGACGATCCTGGGCTGCGCTTCCTCCATCTGCGCCCGATGGGCTCCAGCGAGAAGGGAATCGTGACCGGCCGCCTGCGCCACGGGCGAGGTCAGTACTTCCTCGGCACCGGGCTCGCCTACATGACGGCGAGCGCGCTCTATCGCATGCTGCGCCCTCCGCTCGTCGTCGGCGGGCTGGCGATGTGGTGGGGTTACGTCTCCAGCCTGTTCCGGCGGACGCCCCGCTACGAGCAGCCAGAGTTCCGAAGCTTCCTGCGACGCTACCAGTGGGATTGCCTGCTGCGTGGCAAGGCCGCTGCCACCCGGCAACTCGAGCAGCGGCAGGCCGCGCACTGGCGGCCGGGAAGTTAGCCTCGCTCATTCCTTGCTGCGCGAGGCGGGCGCGAAAGGACGGGGTCTGCTCTCATGACCGAGCTGGCGGACGTCGCCGTCATCGGCGCGGGAGTAGTGGGGCTCGGAGTGGCACGGGCGCTGGCGCGCGCAGGGCGCGAAGTGGTCGTGCTCGATTCCGAGCGATCCATCGGCTTCCATACGAGCTCGCGCAACTCCGAAGTGATCCACGCCGGCATCTACTATCCGCCGGGTTCGCTGAAGGCGCGCCTGTGCGTCCAGGGGAAGCGAGCGCTCTACGCCTACTCCGCTGAGCGGGGCATTCCCCATGCCCGCCCCGGTAAGCTGATCGTCGCAACTTCCGAGGAAGAGGTCCCCACGCTTGCAAGGCTCCAGGCAAACGCCCAGGCGAACGGCGTGACCGACCTGGTCCTGCTCTCGCGAGCCGAGGTGCGCGAGCTCGAGCCGGAGGTGTCCTGCGTGCGCGGGCTCTTGTCGCCGTCGACAGGGATCATCGACAGCCACGCGCTGATGGCCGCGCTGCGCAGCGACGCCGAGGCGGCCGGCGCGCAGATCGCGCTGGCGACGCCGGTGCTCTCGGGCCGGGTCTGCCCGGAAGGCGTCGAGCTGGTGGCCGGCCCCGGCGAGCCTTTCGTCGTGCGCTTCCGGCTGGTGGTGAACTGCGCAGGCCCGTGGGCGCAGGAGGTGGCGCGGCGGATCGAGGGCGTCCCGCCGGCTTCCGTCCCCCCGCAGCACTTCGCCAAGGGGCACTATTTCGTGATGCCCGGACGCGCACCGTTCCGGCATCTCGTCTACCCCGTCCCGGTGCCAGGCGGCCTCGGCACGCACCTGACGCTCGACCTCGCCGGCCAGGTCCGGTTCGGCCCGGACGTGCAGTGGACGGACCGGGTCGAATACTCGTTCGATGAATCGCGCGCGGCGAGTTTCTACCAGACCATCCGGCGGTACTATCCCGGCCTTCCGGACGGAGCGCTCGCGCCGGGGTTCACCGGCGTGCGCGCCAAGATTGCGCCGGTCGGCGCCGCTGCGCCCGACTTCGAGATCCAGGGCCCGGCGGAGCACGGGGTGCCCGGGCTGGTGAACCTCTACGGGATCGAGTCACCCGGGCTGACCTCGGTGCTGGCGCTGTCCGATTACGTCCGGCGCGTCGCCGGCTGCTGAGCGCGGCGGCGGAGCGGCTCACAGTCAGGCTGCGTCCCCGGGAGCCTCGCGCGCGAGGGCGGCGAGCGAGCGCAGCCGTTCCTCGCGCGCGAGCATCGCCTCGGTCGGCCGGATCCGCAGCGTATCGAAGAGGGCGTGCAGCCGGTGCACCCAGTCGTGGCGCAGCGCCGCGTTGCACACGTTGTCGCGGCGGATGCGCTCGATCCTCCGCGGATTGGCGTCGATCGCTGCCATGATCTCGCCTGCGTCTGGCGAGTCGAAGGACAGGCGAATGACCGCGTCCTGCCAGTCGAACTGCCTGCGGAACTCGTCCGATCCGGGCGGCTCGCCGAGCAGTACCGCCCCTGCCGCCACGCCTTCGTAGAAGCGAGACGAGATCTCCTCCTTGCCGCCGACGATCTCGGGCTCGTTCACCCGCGAGCGATTCGCCACGTAGTAGCGGCTCCGCTTGAGCAGGTTCGCCAGCAGCAGTCGGTGCTCGCTGGCGTTGCCCACGCTGAACGTCATCTGCCTTCCGCCCTCGCCGCTCGCGCGTACGGTGTCGTAGTAATAGAAGATGCGCCCCTCGCGCGCGAGCCGGAGCAGCGCGGCGTGCGTAACCGGAGATCGCCTCCCGATGTTGCAGACGTCGATGGATCGCCACGGCGGACTGGGATAGGGCGCGAAGCGGAGCACGTCGACCGCGAGCGGCAAGTAGGTGCAGGGCCGGCCGACGATCCGCGCCACGTCCTGGGTCGGGTGGTACGAAGCGAGGAAGATGTGATCGAAGTCCGCGAGCAGCTCGAGCAGATACTCCGGGATATCGTAGTCCCAGACCTCGCTGATGAAGCAGGCAGCCACCCGGCAGCGCTGGCGCCAGTCGGGCACCGCGTGGAGCGCGAACAGCTCGTAAGGGTTGTTGAAGACCGGAAGGAAGAGGTCGTAGTCACGGGTGAGCGCGGGCACGCCGAGCCGGGGCACCATCGCCCGCGCCAACCGCCGCGAGCGCGTCGCCAGCCGGCCGAGCTTGTACATCCGCCTGGCGAATTCCAGCGGCCGGTCGTTCGCGACTTCCACCCGGTCGGCGCCGGTCACCTCGGCGACGACGTCTTCCAACTCGTAGGGCAAGCAGAACGCGACCAGGTCGTGGACCCGGCGCATCGAGAGCTGCAGCACGCTGCCGCCGCTGCCTCGGACCAGCTGGCCGACGGTGACCACTAGAAGACCGCCTTGCGGCAGTAGAAAGCCTCGGCGAAGCCCTCGGGCGCGACGCATTCCATCCCGCGAATGCGCGCGAGCGCTCGGAACAGGTCCGCGTTGAACCAGGGCTTGACCGCCTGGGTGGGGAAGTGCTCGAGCACGAGTGCGATCTTCCTCTCCAGCCCGGCCGCGGCCAGCGGCGAGAAGAAATTCGGCGCCCCGAGGTCGCCGTCGTACTTCGGGATCTCGTACTCGAGGATCAAGTGGTTGCGCCAGGTGTTCCAGGTCAGCTCGGAGACCAGCCGGTGGTCCTGGTGCAGGTCGTGCCGGTAGTGCGTGAGGATCAAGTCGGGCGAGTACTCCCGCTTGAGCGCCTCGAACTCGTCCTTCACCGCCGCTCCGGAGTGCGGCAGATAGCCGTCGCGGTGCTCGCGCACCATCACCTCGGCCTTCCTCGCCCCCTGGAGAAAAGCGGCCGCCGAGGCATGCGCCTCCCGTGCCCGCTCGGCGGTGGAGCAGAAGACGACCCAGCGCACCTCCAGATCGGAGCGCTCGCCGAGAAACCGCAGCAACGTCCCGCCGCAGCCGATCTCGATGTCGTCGCAGTGCGCCCCGAGCGCCAGCAAGCGCCGCGGCCCGCCTTCCGCGAACAGCGGGGCCCTCTGCATGATCAGCGGGCCGCGTCCGGCGAATGGTTCTTCCACACTTCCCAAGGAACCTGGCCGCGCGTGTACAGGTCCTCGAGCAGCTGCTTGTCCTTGAACGTGTCCATGCACGCCCAGAACCCGTCGTACTTGTAGGAGAGCAGCTTGCCCGCGGCGGCGAGGCGCTGGAAGGGCTCCTGCACGAGCTCCTCGCCTGGCTTCATCCACTCGAAGATCTCCGGCCGGAGCACGAAATAGCCGCCGTTGATCCGCATCCCGCAGTCCTTGACGTGCCGGATGCTCCGCACCCTTCCGTCGTCTTCGAGGCTCACCAGGTGGTAGCTGGCGTAGGGCGCGACGCCTGCGAAGCAGGCCACCGATTCTGGCCGCTTCTTCATGAAATCGACCATCGCGGGCAGCGGGAGGTCGGAAACGCCATCGCTATAGTTAGCGAGGAACATCTCCTCGCCACTCAAGTACGGCTGGACTGCTTTGAGGCGCGAGCCGATGTTCGAGCTGAGGCCAGTGTCCACGAAGGTGATCTTCCAGTCGTCGATGTCGCTGGCGAGAAGGTCCACCTTCTTGCCGTTCCCGCTGAGGATGAAGTCGTTGGAGACGGTCTCGTCGTACTCGAGGAAGTATTTCTTGATCGAATCGCCCTTGTAGCCGAGACAGAGCACGAATTCCTTGTGGCCGAAGTGAGCGTAATAGCGCATCACGTGCCAGAGAATCGGACGATAACCGACCGGCACCATGGGCTTGGGAACGGACTCCGAGTACTCGCGCAGCCGCATCCCGAGTCCGCCGCAGAAGATCACCACTTTCACGTCACGACCTCCTGAACTCCCGCCGCCGCGCGGCGGCCCGCCCCTTGTTTCAGGTGCTCCTCCAGCCAGCTCTCGCCGCGGAAGTGCCGGTACTGCTCGGCCCGCAGGGCATCGGCGATGCGCCCTTCGGGCAGCTCGACGTCTGCGTAGGTCAGCACCTGGTCTCTGGGGATGTCGCGCTTCAGCCTGCACCCCTCGACGAGTCCCTCGGGCAGGTAGCGGCTTGCGCACATCTCTTCGGCATTCACGGCCTCGCCGTAGGTCGTGTACATGCCGTACTCGTCGAGCACCTCGCCGGCCTTGAGATCGCGCTTGGCGACTGCGCACACCTCCACCATGGGGCCGCCCAGCGGCGGCGCCAGCTCGTCCTGGAAGAGGACGACGCGCGCGATCGAGAATGGCGTCTCGAAGTGAACCAGGTGGTACGGGGTCCAGAATGGATAAAGTGGCCCTTCGCCCATCTTGTAGAGGTTCAGGTAGTGCCGCTGCTTCGGGTCCTCGTGCTCGGCGAGCACGAACACCTTGATGAGCGGCGGGCCCACCGTGTAGTCCACGATGCCGCCGAGCGCGCGCAGCTCGTCGATGTCGTACAGCTTCTGGATCTCCAGGATGGAGCCGTCGTACTTGAGCCCGCGCGACATGCCGCGCGAGCGCACCTTGAACCCGGTGGCGTTGGCGACGATCGACTCCTCGAAGCTGATCTTCGAGCCGTCGGCGAACGAGGTGACCATCGCCGCGTTCTGGCCCCAGCGCTCGGCCCAGCCCTTCTGGGTGGTCGGGTTGCGATACGGATCCTGCAGGCCCTTCACGTTCCCGACGACGCGCGGGATGAGGCCCATGCCCTTGACCCAGCGCACCAGGTTCATCTGCACCCCGGGCTCGTCGCCGTCGCAGCAGGAGAGGATCTGCCCGTGCTTGCGCCCGTAGACGCGCAGGATGGGACCGATGGTCGCGTCGACCTCGGCGTTCATCAGCACCACGGACTTCCGGTGCGCGAAAGCTTCCAGGATCACGCGGGCGCCGAATTCGACGGAGCCGGTGACGTCGATGACGACGTCGATCTCGGGCGAGCGGCAGATCGTGTACGGGTCTTCGGCCACGGCGGGAAGTCCGCGCCGGACCGCCTCGTCGAGGCTCGCCTGGCTGGAAACCGACCTCGCGTCCTCGCAGCCCGCGTAACGGTAGACCCCGAGCGCCCGCTCCGGCTTGCGGTTGTAGATCGCGGACATCCGCATGCCGGGCACGCTGTGGACTATCTGGTTCGTGAGCCCCTGGCCCATGAATCCCGCGCCGATCATGCCGACGCGGATCGGCTTGCCCTGCTCTTCCCTGGCTTTCAGAGCCTTGTCCACCAGAATCATGATCGCCTCACGCTCTCATCCTCTGCCTCACCTCTCGCTCGACCTCCGCCAGGTGCTTCCAGGCGGAGTCCTTGGGCGAGATGACGGTGACCGGCAGAGGCCACTTCAACCCCAGGCGCGGATCGAATGGAGAAAGCCCGCCTTCGCTGCCGGGCGCGTAGGATTCGCCCACCTGGTAGCTCGTCTCGGTCGCGTCTTCCAGGGCCTGATACCCGTGCGCGAAGCGTTCGGGCACGTACAGGGCCCGGTGCCCGTCGGCGCTCAGCTCCAGGGCGATGTGCTGCAGGAACGTCGCGCTCTCGGGCCGCAGGTCCACGATGACGTCGAGGATCGCCCCGCGGGTGGCGCGGACCAGCTTCGTCTCGGCGTGCGGCGGATATTGGAAGTGCATGCCTCGCAGCGTGCCCTTCCTCTTGTTGAACGCGACGTTCGCTTGCGCAATCACGGGCTTGAGGCCGTGTTCGGCGAACTCCCGCTGACAGAAGGCGCGGGCGAAAAAGCCGCGCTCGTCCTCGCGCCTTTCCACGTCGACGATGAAGGCACCCTTCAACCTGGTTTCGGTGAAGATCACGGTCTCTTTCCCGCCGGGAAGCGCCCGGCTCGCGAGACGAACAGGCTCACGCCGCCACCGGCTCCGAGAGCCAGCGCAAGTCGGGCCCGAGGTTTCCCACCCGCATGAGCTGCTTGAGCTGATCGATACGCCGGAACCGCGGACCCTCGAAGTCCTCGAGCTTCAGGCCCACGGTCTTGCATGCTTCGTAGACCTGCCGGGCGCCCTTCCGCGCGTCCCACTGGGGCTCGAACGACGGCAGCAGGCGGCCGATCTTGGAGAAGTCGGCGCGATAGTTTCGCTTGTCCGGTCCCGCATCGCGAGCAAAGGCGATCTCGCAGCCGGGGACGGTCTCCTTGACGATCTCGGCGATCTCCCGGATGCGGTAGTTCTGATCGCTCCTGCCGACGTTGAATGCCTGCGCGTGGACCGTCGCACGCGGCGCGGAGAGAACGGCGAGGAAGGCGCGGCTGATGTCCTCGATGTGGACGATGGGCCGCCAGGGCGACCCGTCGCTCTTCAAGAATACCTTACCCGAGGTGAAGGCCCAGGCGACCAGGTTGTTGAGCACAACGTCGAACCGCAGCCGGGGAGAGACGCCGTAGGCCGTGGCGCAGCGCAAGAAGGTGGGGGAGAAGGAGTCGTCCGCCAGCCGCGAGACGTCGCGCTCGACCCGCACCTTGGACTCGCCGTAAGCGGTGACCGGATTGAGTTGCGCCTCCTCGTCCACCGGCGCGTCGCCCGCCGCGCCGTAGTTGCTGCACGAGGACGCGAAGGCGAATCTCCGCACTCCCGCCGCCTTGGCCAGTTCGGCCAGCCGCACCGAGGCGAGGTGGTTGATCTGGTAGGTGAGGCCGGGGTTCAGATCGCCCAGCGGATCATTCGACAGCGCCGCGAGGTGGACCACCGCATCGAACCCACGCAGGTCGGGGACCTGGATCTCGCGCACGTCCTTGCAGAGGGTCCTGATCGACTCGCGCCACGGACCGAAAGTGGAACGGCGGTACAGGTCGGTGTCGACGCCGACGACGTCGTTGCCCGCGCCAGTGAGAAACGGCCCCATGACCGTTCCGATGTAGCCGCGACTTCCGGTGAGAAGGATCCTCATCGCTCTCGCTCCTGAAGACGGGATGGTGGCTTGCTAGGAGCGTACTCATAACTGCAGGAGTGTATGCACGGTTGCGCGGTGAACACGGACCCCAAGCGTTCAGTGGAGCGACCGGCGCAGCGCCGCCTACTATCCGACAGATGATCTGCCGGAGCCCCCTCGAGTGCTTCGTCGGTCGTTCAGGCGAGGACCTGCCTCCCCGCCGGAGAGGGTTGCCGGCGGCCTCCGCCAGCATGACCATGGAGGCAATGAAGCCCCCACGCCGTGCGCACACGACGGTCAGCCTGTTCGGAAATTTCGGCACGCACAACCTGGGCAACGAATACACGCTGCAAGCCATCATCCACAACGTCCACAAGTACCTGCCGCACGCGAAGGTGAACTGCATCTGCACCTCGCCGCGGGAGGTGACGGCGAGCCACCAGGTTCCCGCCTTCCCGATCTCGGATCGCCTCGTCAAGGCCCCCGCCGGCGAAGAACGGCGCGGCGGGAACGGCGCCGTCGCGAAATTCATCCGGCGGCTCCTGGTCCGGCTACCCAGGGAGCTGGCCAGATGGGTCGAGGCATTCCGGACGCTCAAAGGCACCCGCATGCTGGTGATGACCGGGACGGGGATGCTGGGGGATTTCGGAATCGGCCCCTTTGATTTGCATTACGAAATCCTGAAGTGGTCCCTGCTGGCGAAGGCGCGAAGGTCCAAGTTGCTGTTCGTCAGCGTCGGCGCCGGGCCCATCGCGCATCCGTTGAGCAGGATGATCGTCCAATGGGCGCTCTCGTTGGCCGACTACCGGTCGTACCGCGACGATTTTTCGAAGCATTACCTGGCGAGCATCGGGTTCGATACGCAGAACGACTTCGTGTATCCGGATCTGGCTTTCAGCCTGAAGCCCGAGCTCCCCGCGCCGTCGAGGCGAAACGGGGGCGGCCGCGTGGTTGGCCTCGGTTTGATGGACTACTACGGCAACGATCCCACGGGGAACTCCAGCGAGGCCACGTATCAGCAGTACCTGGAGAAGGTGACGACGTTCCTGGCCTGGCTCCTGGAGCGCAAGTACGCCGTCCGGCTGCTGATCGGAGACGCGGCTTACGACACGCGCATCAGAGGGGACGTGGTCAAGAAGCTGCAAGAGAGAGCGTTTCGGTACGACGAGCGGCAGATCGTGGAGGAGCCGGTTGGTTCGGTCGAAGAGCTCATCGACCAGCTGGCGGCGACCGACGCCGTGGTGGCCACGCGCTTCCACAACCTCGTGCTGGCCTTGATGCTCAACAAGCCGGTCGTGGCGCTCTCCTACCACGAAAAGATCGCCTCCCTGATGGCGGGAGCGGGCATGGCGGAGTACTGCCAGAGCATCCATGGTCTGCAAGTCGACTTGCTAGTCCAGCAGTTCGTAAAGCTCGAGCAGAATTCCCAGATTCTCAAGTCGTCGCTAAAGCAGACGGTGGAGAAGTACCGGGAGACGCTGGACCGACAATACGTGCGCATCTTCCGCGACGTGGTCGAACCGGAGCAACGCCCCCATGGTCGAAAGGGTACTGGCACGGATGGCTAGCTTGCAGATCCTGGGAAGATCCCCCGTGGGCGCGTACCTGCGCCTGAACGAGTGGATCTGGGATCGCCTGCCCCGATCGGTGACGGCGCGCCGCCCCGTCCGTTCGTTCGGCCACCTGGTCCACTCGTTGGTCCGCCTGCAGGATCGCCAGATGTATCTGGGGACCTTCTTCCTCCGGAACCGCCCCGAGCTCGAACTGATCGGGCGCCTCTCGAAATCGAAGGGGAAAGACCGAGCGGTGAAGATCGCAATCCTCGGCCCCAGCAACGGCGCCGAGGTGTATTCCATCGCCTGGGCAGTCCGTTCCGCGCATCCGGAGGTCGAGCTTCGGATGGAGGCTGTGGACATTTCAGCGGAGGTCGTGGAGGCCGCGCAGAAGGGCGTCTACCGGGTGGGAAGATCCGAGCTGGTGGACGAGCCGATCTTCGATCGGATGACGGCGAAGGAAATGGAGGACATGTTTGACAGGAACGGCGATTGGCTCCGCGTCAAGCCTTGGATCAAGGAGGGGATCGTCTGGCGCGTTGGCGATGCGGCGGATCCCGGCCTCGCCGCTGCCTTGGGTCCTCAAGACATGGTCGTGGCCAACCGGTTTCTCTGTCACATGCGGCCGTTGGAAGCAGAGGAATGCCTGCGGAACCTTGCGCGACTCGTCGCGCCGGGCGGACTTCTCTTCGTTTCGGGAGTCGACCTCGACGTGCGCACGAAGGTGGCGACCGCGCTCGGCTGGAAACCCGTCCCGGACCTGCTCGAAGAGATCCATGAGGGCGATCCCTCGCTCCGGGCGAGCTGGCCTCATCGCTATTGGGGCCTGGAGCCCATCGACAAGGGACGACCCGACTGGATGATCCGGTATGCCTCGGTCTTCCAGCTGGGTGCGAGTCCCCAGGGTCAGGATGGAACGACCGATAGGTTACGCCAAGGTGCCGGCGAGGCTACCAGCGCAGGCCCATCATCTCCGAGTAGAGACCATCGATCATCTCGGGAGTGATCTCCTTGCGCGTTGGACGGTAGAGGCGCGGCGCCCGCCAGCGCAACGCGAGAGGGATCCGGTTTCCGGTGGCGAATCGACGGTCCACCCAGAGGCCCACTGCTCGCGTCGAGCGCACGAGAGCGGCGTGGGCCAGGATCCGGTTCTCCCAGAAGAAGTCCCGGTCCCCGATGTACTGGATTTCGGCGAAGGGAATGCCCCTGTGGTGGATTGGGGTGGCGACCACGTAACATTTTCGCCCGCCCCGGCGGAGCAGGACGTGCTGCGCTACCGGACTCGACGAGAGGTCGCGGTAGATGGCCCGCTCGTCGCCCGTCAGCTCGCTTTCCAGGACCTCGCGCGACCGGGCGATGGAGCCTTCGAGAGCACGCGTCGCCTCGGCGAGGCCCGGCAGCGGCGGCACGATCAGCCGCTCGCTCTCGAGCGGCTGGAAGCCCAGTTTGTGGAAGATCTCGTAAGCTACCGGTGACGGCGTCGGGTTGAGGATGGTGCAATCCCGCAGTTTCAGGATCGGGGTGACGAGCGACAAGCTGGCGTGGCGGTGCTCCTTCACCACGATCCAGGAGGAGAGGCTGCAGACCCGCTCCATGCGGCCCGCCAGCGGTCGGGCGCTGAAGATGGTGCCGAGAAACCCGACCGCCTTCCCCTCCGCGTAGATGGCGTATCCGCGATGGGGGCTGTCCGACCACGGATAGGTGAAGAGCATCCAGCGCCAGTCTTCCTTGGACATCTTCCTCGTCGGGAAGTTGAGGAGCAGGGGATGGATGTCGTCGAAGGCTTCGACGCCGACAGGTCGTACTTCGATTGCCATGGACCACCTTTCTCTGCGTACGTGACGTTGGCTACCTTCGACCCTCGAGCCGAGCGCGCATGAGGGCGGCGAGCGCCCGGCTCGATTCGTCGCCGCGCTCGAGCCATGCAACCACGCGCGCCTGGTCCGTGAGCGAACGGTTCTGGCTGATCTTCCACTTGCCCTCGAGGTGCTCGAGCGCGATCTCGAAGCCTGTGATCGCACCCAGCTTGGCACGCACGAACTCCTCGGGTGCCTGGAGGCGCCAGCCAGTGGCGTCGAAGCGCTTCACCATATCGTCGAGGATCCCGCGCAGTCCGGACTCGTCGACGAGTCGCGACCGTCCGCGCGCGTGCACGACTACGTAATTCCAGGTCGGCACGCTCGGCTGCTCGGTGTACGCGGAGGGCGAAATGTAGCCGTGAGGACCATGGAAGATCGCCAGCACTTCCGTCCTGGCGGCCAGGTGCGCGAGCTGCGGGTTCTCGCGCGCGAGGTGCCCCCGCAGGAGGTCTCGGCCGGCGTCGACGAGGAGAGGAAGGTGGCTCACGGCCACTCCTCCCTCGCCGTGCGTGATCACGGTCGCAAACGGGTACGCCTCCGCATGGGCGAACAGTGCGGCGCGATCGTCGAGGCGAAATGAGTCAGGCAGATACATGCTCGTCCTCGGAGTTGGACACTCGATCTTGGCCAGAGCCTGGATCGAATGCGGTCCCACGGTCCCATACGCCTGCTCGGTGTTTGCCGCTGGACAGCGCCGATCTCGTGCCGCGTTGACCGAATGTCAGGTGCTGCTTAGCTTGGGTACGTCGGTCAAATTGACCTACTACCTTAGGCTCAGGTTGCCCCATGGCGTCGCTCGCCTCCCAATATCGTACCAAACGCGTTTACGAAATCACCGGCTCCGAAGGCCGCCGCCAGCTCCGCTTGAGCGACCGGGTGGTCGAGCTCGGCGAGCGTGAGTTCGACTGGTACCAGAAGGTGGAGGCTTGGCTACCGAGCCTGCGCGGTGTGGCGGACCTCTCCCGCGAGCTGGGGATGGACGAGGCCAAGGTCCCGAGATTCATCGATGCGCTGGAGAAGTCCGGTCTTCTCTACCGCGTCGACGACGCGCCGAAGACGATGACCGGCCTCGAGTTCCACGCCCGCTTCTCGGCGGTGCTCGACAGCTGGCTCAGCCAGGCGTTCGCGCATCCCTTCTGGGAACGGATGATGAGTGGCAGGGGGTCGGCGCGGCTCTTCACGGGCTGGCTGATCGAACTCTACCACTACACCAAGAACGCCAACCGGCACATGCCTCTCTCCTGCGCGCACGCGCACGAGAAGCCGATCAAGCAGCTGCGCGCCAAGCACTATGCAGAGGAGTGGAACCACTATCATTACTTCATGAAGTCGTTGAAGAACCTCGGCTTCACCGAGTCGCAGATCGCCGAGTCGGTGCCGCTACCGATGACGCTCGCGCTCTCGAACTTCATGCGCCAGGCCGCGCGTCAGGACATCCTCGCCTACTCGATCTGCTCGGCGGTCCTGGAAGGCACGACCGTCAATCGCAAGACGTACAATCCTTATTACGACAAATCGGCCGAGCTGTACGGCATCCCGAAAGAAGCGATTGCGCCCATCTACCAGCACCTCGATCTCGACGTGCAGTATCAGCACTCGGATCTCTTCAGGGACATCCTCGAGCACGTGCCCGAGATCCCCGCGCAGCGCGCCTCGGAGATTCTCGATTACGGGCACCAGCTGGTCGAGCACATCTGGCAGTGGACTGAGAACATCGAGAAGTACTACCAGGTCGAGTCGAATCCGGTTCCGCGGCCCCAGTTCGACTTCGCTCGCGACTAGACCGCGAGGGGAGGGACCACCATGCCCACGACCACGCGCGCCGCCGAGTTCCGGACCTCGAAGGATCTTCCGCTCTTGCGCCGCACCACGACGGTTGCGGGCACGAACGGCCAGGTGGTGATCCGCCACCTGAACGAGGAGGTGGTCCTCGAGAACGAGGCCGCCCATCTCTTCAACAAGCTGCGGCCCGAGCTAAGCGGGGCGAGCGCCATCGCCTCGATCGCCGAGAAGGTCGCGGAGAGGCCGGCGCGGGTGCGCGCGCTTCTCGAGCAGCTGGAGAAGGCGGGCGTCGTTTCCTTCCAGGCCGGCGGGAACGAAGGGGCCCTGATGAGCGGCATGGAGTTCTACGAGCTCCATCGCCGGCACTGCAACGCCTGGCTCGAGGATATCTACGTCCATCCGCTCTGGGAGAAGATCACCACTGGGAAGGCCACCCGCGCCCAGGTGCTGGGCTTCGCCTTCGAGAAGTACCACTACATCGAGGCGGCGTTCGAGCACATGGGGACGGCGGCGGCCAACGCGACGCCGGAGATGATGCCGCACCTTGCGCGCCATTTCATCGAGGAATACACGCACGGAGACATCTACCGCAAAGGCCTGCGCACCCTCTTCCCCGACGATGTGATCCTGCGGTCGCAGCCGCTGCCCTCGACGCGCGCCTTGGTGAACTACCTGAACGAGACTGCGCAGCGCAATTCGTTCGCCTACTACTCCGGCAACGAGCTCTTGCAGATGACGGAGAACACTGGCGACCAGAGTGCGGCCGACGCCGTGAACGACTTCTACGACGCCATGCGGAAGCACTATCCGTACACCGACAAGCTCATCGACTCGTTCATCGCGCACACCCGTGCCGATCAGGCGCTGGAGCACCAGGATGCATTCCGCCTGATGTGCAAGAGCGTGCCGCCCCTCACGCGCCGCGAGGTGAACGACGCTCTGAACGTGGCCAGGAACATGGCCGAACATCTCCTGCTCTTCTTGGACGGCATCGACACGTTCTACGCGAAATTCGCCACTGTGCCCCGGCTGCCGTGCGATCCCCTCTCCGAGTAGCGCGACCCGAGCCGTGACCCGCTCGATGGTCGGGCAGCTCGGCTATACCGAGGCCGAGCTCCGTCGCGTGCAGGAGATGGCCGGCGCCGCGCCGCTCCTGGCGCCGGGAGACGTCCGGCACATCATCGACGGCTGCCAGTACCTGGACGAATGGCGGGCGAACTATCGCATCCAGTCGGTGCGCTCGTCGCTGCAGAGTGCGCGCATCACCTGTATCGACGCGGCCATCCTCTCCTACGGCCTTCTCGAGCTCCTCTTCTCCGGCACCAAACGGCGCCTGTTGGCGATCCACCGGCGGGATCCCAAGAAGGACGAGGAGTGCGGGCACTGCGTCACCCTCTACTGGGAGAACGACGGCCGCATCGGTGCGATCTCGAAATCGAGCTTCAAAGGGTTGGGCCACCGCGAGCCCGTTTTTGCCGACGAGGCGTCGGTCGCCGCCAGCTATGCCAGGGCCTACCTCGAGATGGGGTTCCAGCCGCTCTACTTCGGGGTGACTACGCTCGAGGAGGCGGCGCCGGATCTCGACTGGCGCTTCCACCAGGGTGACTTGAACGAGATTTCTACGCGCCTGCAGGCGGCCTACGCTTACGGCTTCGTGGTCGACTATTGAACACGCCATGACGGACCCTCCGGCACGCGACTTTCCAAGCCTCCTCAGCCGGCTGGCGCAGCACGGGCAACGGGCCGCGCTCAGCTTCTATCGCGGCAAGGCGTTGGAAGGGCGCCTCTCGTACGAGGAGCTCGCCGCTCGAGTGGAGGCGCTGGCGGGGGGACTGCACTTCGAACTCGGCGTGCGTGCCGGCGACCGCGTCGCCATCCTCGCGCCCAACCGGATGGAAGTTCCGGTCCTGGCGCTGGCGCTCTTGCGTCTTGGCGCGGTGGTGGTGCCTCTCAATCCCGGCTCGGCTGCCGAGGACTGGACTTACGTCGTCGGCCACTCGGGCGCGAGCGGTCTGTGCGTGACGCGAGAGCTCGACGTCCGCGTTCCGCAGGCCGCCCGACCGCCCTTCACCTTGCACCTCGAGGACGCGTTTGCGATCGCCGGGCAGACACCTCCGGTCCCAGGCCGGCTCGAGGAGCAGATGGCGGTGTTCCTCTACACTTCCGGCACCACGGGCAACCCGAAAGGCGTCGCCCTCCGCCAGCGCAACCTGCTCGCGAATGCCTGGAGCATGGCACGGAACTTCCGCCTCCAGGCGACCACACAGCTGGCGGTGCTGCCGCTCTACCACGCGCACGCCTTCGGTTTCGGCCTGATGACCGCTCTCGCGACCAGCGGGCATCTCGTCTTCACCGAGCGTTTGGAGCCGTTCAGCTGGGCCCAGGTGATCCGTGCGGAATCGGTGGAGGTCTCGAGCGTCGTGCCTTCGCTCTTGCCCGCGCTGCTCGCCGCCGGCGTCACGCGCGAGAAGGTGCCCACCCTGCGCCACCTGATGGTGTCGTCCGCGCCTCTGCCGGGCGACCTGGCGCGCGACTTCGAGGCGCGCACGCAGATCCCGCTCATCCAGGGCTGGGGCCTCTCCGAGTACACCAACTTCGCCTGCTGCGTCTCGCCTGACGAACCGGCCAGCGAACACGCGCGCCTCATGTTCAGTTGGGAAGTTCCGTCGATCGGTCCCGCGCTCGAGGGCACCGAAGTGCGGGTTGTGGACGACAACGGCGCGCCGGTGGAAGAGGGAGCGCGCGGCGAGCTTGTCGTTCGGGGGCACTCGACGATGCTGGGCTACTACCGCGACCCCGAGAACACGGCGCGCGCCTTTGGCGCCGAGGGCTGGCTGCAGAGCGGCGACGAGGGCTTCTTTCGCCAGCACCGAGGGCGGCCCGTCTACTTCGTCACCGGACGCCTGAAGGAGATCATCATCCGCGACGCGGACAAGTACAGCCCGTTGCGGCTCGAGCGCAGGCTGGTCGAGGCGCTGCCCGAGCTGTCCGGGCGTCTGGTGGTGCTGGGTTTCCCGCATCGCGAGCACGGCGAGGAGGTGGGCGCCTACCTGGAGCTCTCCTCGCTCGACGAAGCGCTGCGTGCGCGGCTCTCGGCGGCGATCGAGGCCATGCCGGTGGCCGAGCGGCCCAAAGTGTTGCTCCATGGCGCGCACCCGATCCCGCGCACGCACACCGGGAAGATCCAGCGCCGCAAGATGCGCCCCTGGTTCGCCGCCTGGATCGCGCATCGCGGCCGGACGGTGATCGACGAGCTGCCGGCCGACCGTCCGGTCAGTTCGTGAGCACCATCCGGTAGCGCACGCGGTTCTCGCGCACGCGCTGGAGGGCGGCATTGACGTCGGCCAGCGGCGCGGTCTCCACCTGCGCGGCGATGCCGTGTTCGGCCGCGAACGCCAGCGTCTCGCGGATGGCGCTCCGGCTGCCGATGTCGCTTCCGCAGATGACACGCTGGCTGGCCAGGAGCTGCGCGGCGGGAATCTGCAGGAGGCCGGGCGGCGCGCCCACCAGGCAGAGGATGCCCCCGGGTTTCAGCGTCTGCAGGTAAGTGATGAAGTCCAGGCGCGCCGGCGCGGTGCAGAGAAGGAATTCGAACCGGCCGGCGTTGGCCCGGATCTCGCGCACGCTGGTGGAGGAGACGACGTGCCGCGCGCCCAGGCGCTCGGCCGCCGCGCGCTTGTCCGGCGACGAGGTGAACGCCGTCGTCTCGCAGCCCATGGCGCGGAGGAACTGGAGCGCCAGGTGCCCGAGCCCGCCGATCCCGATCACGCCCACCTGCGCTCCGGCAGCCACGCCCCAGCGGCGAAGCGGAGCGAACACCGTCACGCCGGCGCACAGGAGCGGCGCTGCCGCAGCCGCCTCGAGCGATTCCGGCAACGGGAACACGAACCGGCCGTCGAGGCGAATGCGGCGGGCAAACCCGCCCATGTGCCCGACGCAGGTCGCCTCCTGCCGCGCGCAAAGGTTCTCGTCACCGGCCCGGCACTGCTCGCAGTCGAAGCAGGCCGATCGCTGCCAGCCCACGCCCACCCGCTGGCCGGCGGCGAGCCGGCAACGGTCGCCGGCGGCCGTGACCGTGCCGACGATTTCATGGCCTGGCACCAGCGGGTAGGGGCTCGAGGACCAGTCGTTGTCGATCAGGTGGAGGTCGCTGTGGCAAATCCCGCAATGCGAGATCTGGACCTCCACGTCCTGAGGCCGAATCGCCGCCGGCTCGTACTCGTAAGGCAGCAGGGACTGTTTGGCCGCGAGCGCGGCAAAGGCGGCGAACTTCACGGTGCCGGTCGGATGCCGGTCGGTTTCTTCAAATCAAGACTTGACCGGTTACCCGTCGGCGAGAACGCCGCGCGGCCGGACCGGCACCTCCAGCTTGCGGACAGTCAGCTTGAACTCACCCTCGTTGGCGACGGCCTCCGTTTTCTCCTCGGCCTGCTCCTCGCCCTCGTCGTCGGCTTTCTTGAGCTTCTCTTCTTCGTTCATGTTCGTTCTCCCGCTCCGACGGTTGACTGCTGCTTCAAAGTCCGCGCCATGTCCAACAGGTCCCCAAAGGTCTTGATCGCGCCCAGCTCAAGGCCCATGTCCACCACGTTCACGCCGAATTCGTCGCCGAGACGCAAAGCCAGCGAGACAAGCGAGAGGGACTCGATGGCCAGATCGTTCTGGAGCGAGAGCCGCGCTTCCAGAGGCCGCCCCTTGGGGACCGACTGCGCATATTCAAGGACGAGTCGCTCCACGCGCAGCTCCATCGTCTCTTCGACCATCGAAAGCAGTAAACTAGGCACTGCGTGGTGGATCGCAAGCCCGCTGTAACTTTCTTCAGGTTCAATGCATCTTTTCATTCAAATGTGGCGCACCGCGCTGCTGCGTCTTGCTCCGGAATGGCTATTCTCCCGCAGCGGCCGTCCGCCTTCTCGACTGCCATGGTGTGAGGGAGGCTCATGGAGCCGATCGAGATCCGATCCGCGTCCGGGAGCAAGCAAGCGATCCATTTCGGCGCCAAGGGACGCCCGCTGTTCGGTTTCTATCACCCGCCCAAGCCCGGCTCTTGGCGCGCCGTCGGCGTCGTCCTCTGCCGGCCGATCGGAACCGACCAGACGCGGTCGGATCGGGTGTACCGCCACCTCGCCGAGCGGCTGGCGGCAGCCGGTTTCGCCTGCCTGCGCTTCGATCTCTTCGGAACCGGCGATTCGGGCGGTGACGAGCGGACAGAAGGCCTCGTGCACGCCTGGCTCGACGACGTTGCCCTGGCGGTGGCCGAGCTTCGCGCCCGCTCGGGGGCCCGGACCATAGCGCTCTTCGGGCTCCGCCTCGGAGCGACGCTGGCGTTCGTGCATGCGGCCGAGCGAGGCGACGTCGACGCGCTGGTGCTCTGGAGTCCGTGGGTCTCGGGGGCGAAGTTCGTCGACGAGGTCACGAAGCTGCACAAGCTCTACCTGAGCGTCGAGCCCCAGATGACCGCCGCCTTCCCGTCGCGAGCCGACGGGGAAGAGGCGCTCGGCCTCTTCTTGCCTCGCGCGCTCATCGAGGACCTGTCGAGGATCGATCTCCTCCGCACGGCCCGCCGGCCCGCGCGGCGCACGCTCTTCATCGACGGCGGCAACGTCGCAGGCCGCGACGCGCTCATGTCCCACCTGGGGGAGCTCGGCGCGGAGCCGGAGCTGCGCTCGCACACCGGGCACAAGTTCCTCATCACGATCTCGCACGGGGCGCTCTTGCCCGACGAAGTGATCGACTCGATCGTCGGGTGGCTGACGGACGTGTATCCGGCGACCAGCGAGTCGCCCAGGCCGGAGCCGCGCGCATCCGGTCCCGCGCCGGCGGGCGAGCGCTCCATCCGGATCGGCGCGGAGCAGCCGCTCTTCGGAATCCTCACTCCGGCCGATCCGCGGCGGGCGAGGCCGGGTCGCCCTCCCATCTTGATCAGCAACGCAGGCTCGGTGAACCGCGCCGGGCCGCACCGCCTCTACGTGAAGATGGCGCGCAGGTGGGCGGAGCTCGGGTTCGACGTGCTGCGCATCGATCTCTCGGGCATCGGCGACAGCCCCGTCGGACCGGGCGCGCGCGAGAACCTGACATATCCGCCCGGCGCTCTCGAGGACCTGGACAAGGCCATCCGTGCGCTCGGGTCCGAGCGGGTGATCGTGGTCGGTCTCTGCTCGGGTGGCGACTACGCCTTCCAACTCGGCGCGCGCGAGCCGAGCGTGGCGGGCGCGTGCATGCTCAACCCCCGCACCTTCTGCGTGCTCGATCTGGCCGCCGTCGATTCGGCCGATGATGCGCCGCCCAGCACGCCCGTCGGCGAAGTGCCACGCACATTGCGTCGGATGGCCGACCGCGGTGTCGACACGCTCCTGGTCGTGAGCCGCAACGATCCGGGGGTCGCCTACGTCGACGCCCACGCTGGCGACGCAATGCGCGAGCTCGCCTCCGTGTCCGGCTTCCGGCGGGTCGACTTCGGAAGCGCGGACCACACCTTCACGCCCATCGCGGCGCAGGAGCGTCTGAACGACGTGGTGATGGAGCACCTCCTCGCGCGCTACTGAGCGAGGGGCGACGCGGGCTCCAACCACGCTTCCCGCCAGAAGAGATATTCGTGTTGCGTGCAGAAGCGCAGCAGCTCACCGGACGCATCGACCCCTTCCAAGGCGATGCAGGGCGTCTTCATCTCCAGGATCCGGCCGTTCTTCTCCAGGATCCGTTCGATCCGCATCGCGACCCGGTACCGCTGGCCGCAGTGCTTCACCATCTCTTCGTCGAAAGACAACCCGCGGTTCCGGTTCTTCTCGTCGAGCGTCGCTACGATCTCGTCGTCTTCCAGCACCCGCACCATGTCGCCGGGAGCGAACCCGTGCGTCACCAGCGGCGTCCTCTTGAGCCTGCCGCGCGCCAGGGGCGGGTAGCCCGAGCCCCCCCGCAGCCGCTGGATCTTGTTGAAGAGCCGGGTCAACATTGCCACGCAGAACGCCGCTAACGTCACGTTCCCGCTGAGGAGCGGTTCCAGGTCCTGCCGGAGATCCCAGCGGCTCATCGGACTCGAAGCCCCGGTCAGCTCCGTGAACTGACAACTGTGGCAGGAAGGCGCTGCAGGTCCGGCCAGGACCGTCAACGGCAAGCGCGTGGTGTCGGCCTCTCCATCTCCATGGCTATTGCGCTGCCCCGGGTCGTCGCGGACCGGTTTCAGCCACGCCGTCTTCCACAGAAGATAGCACGAGGCTTGACATCCGCCGTGAGCGCCGCCGTCGCATCGCAGTCCCGCGAGCAGGACCGTATCCTCGAGCCGTCTCAGTCTCCAGCTCCGGCCGAAGTCGAGGATCTTGTCCACGCAGCGAAAGACGCGGATACGCCGGCCGCAGAACCTGCCCATTTCCGGCATGAACGGCAGCCCGTCGAGACAACCCGACTCGTCGAGGGTGCTCTCGATCTCCTCGAGAGGCCGTATTTCCACCAGGTCGCCGACCAGTGGATGGGACGTTCCTGACGCGAGTCGGAAGAGCCGGCGAACCCGGAGTCCCCAACCGAATTCCCCGCGGCTCACGGCCTCGGGATCCCTGCTGGCGTTCAGATCGAGAAAGAGATCCCGGCGTCCTTCTGCCCGGCGCTTGCTCCGAACCAGGGTGACGGCCCCTGCCAGGGCCACGCACCCGCTCGCCAACCCAACCAGCCACCCGGCGCCTTCGACGAGGGCCCTGGAAAGACCTGTCAGGTCGCGCGCGGCCACGAGGGTGAGCCCGATGACGAGGGCGCCGGACGAAGCGGCCAGGACGGTGGTCTTCAGATAGCTCGCGCTACTGGGATGCATGTCCCTCACCGCCTCGGCACGCAATATCCTGGCAAATTGTAGCAAGCAGGCGTGCCGCGCAAGCCCGGCGCTTCACCCCTAAGGCCCCGACTTGAATGCCACCGCGATCGCGAACCAGCCCGAGGTCGGGGGATGGCTGGTCTGGTGCCAGCCGAAAGAGAGCTGGCTGGTGTCGGAGTTGTAGATGTGGGCAGTGCCGTCGCCCATGTCCATGAGTGAGCTGTCGGTCTCACCCGCGTAGTAGACGTGATCCGCTACGTAGCCGGCGCCAATCATGCTCGTGGGCGGTCCGGTGTACTCGTTGACCAAGCCGATGACGAGGCCGTGGGCCGTGGACGGCGTGATGAGGGGAGCATTGGTGATGTCGTCCCCGGCATGGGCCTGCGCTCCGGTGGCCTCGGTGAATTTGTCGAAAGGCGCCGTCGAGGCGCCGGCGATGTCCCAGGCGATGACGATGATTCCGGTGTTGTTGGCCACGTTGAAGGAGATGGTCAGATCGCTGCCTGGGGTCGCGTTGACGGCGTACCAGACCTGCGGGCTGTCCAGGCTTTCCCCCGCCACCTTGGTCCAGGCATTGCCCTTGCTGTCGCGGACGCTGGTGATCGCGTCCTGACCCGTGTTCACCGGGGCGGTCAGCGCCAGCAGGTTCCCCGACGATGGCAGGTTCACCGTGGACGAGCCCGGCCAGGGGTGGAACGTGTGCTGCATGTTCTGGATGCGAATCCCGCTGGCGGGGGCCGTTCCCGCGGCCGCCGCCTTGAACGCGATGGCGATGGTGTTGAAGTGGTCGGTCCCCGACCCCTGGGTCACCGTGAGCGTCGGGTTGATGGCCGCCGCGGTGGTCTGGATGGTGTACTGGGAGATCGAAGCGAGCTGCCGGTTCGCCGACGCGAGCGTGAAGCCAGCGCCGGCGGTGACGCCGCTGACGGTGCTGGTGAGGTTTCCGAGCGCACCGACGCCCGGGATGGCGATCGCGTGCTGGTAGATGAGGTTCCCGCCGTTCGCGTCGTTGTTCCCTGGCGTGAAGCTGCCGGCGGAGACCGGACTGGCGACGTCGGATGCGCCGCTGCTCCCGTTTGCCGCCGCGGCGGTCGCGATGTTGGTCCACTCCGACACGGTTGCATGGACGTCGTAGATCGAGGCGTCGAAATGGATGGTGATCTTCTGGCTCCCGCCCGCGACACCGAGGGCATAGAAGATGGTGGTCGTCTCGTTGTTGGCGACGAAATCGACGTGCGGGCCCGCCGTCCAGGTGTTGCTCTTGTCGTCGCTGACGAGGATCGTGCGGGTCGGCGAGTAAGCGTTGGTCAGGGCGAGGATGAGGCAGTTGTTGGCGAGCGTGGGGGTGGGGAGGTTGACGATGAAGTCGTTGCCGGCTTCTCCGTCGCGGTTCGTATAGGTGGAGAGGTTCTGTACGAGCGCCGGCCGCGGCGGCGTGACGAATTGCGATGTCGTGGCGCTGGCGGTGTTGGAATACGGCGAGTCGCCGGAGGGATTGGTGGCGCGTACCTGATAGTAATAGGTGGTCGAGGCGCTCAAGCCGCTGTCCGGGTAGCTGACTGCTGTGGCGCCGGCCACCGCGATCTGGGTGAAGCTGACGTTGTCGGTCGAGCGCTCGATCTTGACGCCGGTCTGGGTGCTCGAGGTGTTGGTCCAGGACAGGTTGATCTGGCTGCTGCTCGCCGCCGTGGCCGCGAGGTTGGTGGGAGCGGTAGGTGGGGGAGGCGGCGACTGCGTCGTGGCGCTGGCGGTGTTGGAATACGGCGAGTCGCCGGAGGCATTGGTGGCGCGTACCCGATAGTAATAGGTGGCCGAGGCGCTCAAGCCGCTATCCGGGTAGCTGACTGCTGTGGCGCCGGCCACCGCGATCTGGGTGAAGCTGACGTTGTCGGTCGAGCGCTCGACCTTGACGCCGGTCTGGGTGCTCGAGGTGTTGGTCCAGGACAGGTTGATCTGGCTGCTGCTCGCCGCCGTGGCCGCGAGGTTGGTGGGGGCGGTAGGCGGCGGCGGCGGAGCGCTCGCCGTCTGCTTGAATGCGACCATCTGCATGACCCAGGGTCCCGGGCCTCCCAGAGGTGCGCTCGAGCCGTAGCTTCCCGCGGTGGAGACGATCCGATCCTCGGCGATGTCTCCGTCGGGTGTCGTGATCACGCGGTTCGTCCAGCCGCTGCCGGCGCCCCTCGTCCAGGTCGCCACCGTATTGGCAGCGAAGAGCAGATCCGGCGACGTGGTCGTGGCCACAGGCGGCGTGCTGCTGGTCGAGGTGCTGCCCGTCGCAGAGGCGGTGACGTCCACCGGGCTGAGCTGATCCATTCCGCCGTATTCGAGGATCCGGATGTCGGGATAGAGCGCGGCCGCAGTGAACGACACCCTGACGGTGTTGGCGCCGGCGGCCGCCGCGACGATATTCTTCGCGTAATAGATGGACTGCGTCAGCGCACCCGGTACCGCCGCCGGGCCCACCGCCAATTGGTAGGCGTTCCCCTTGGTATCCGTGACCGAGGAGACCCGCGACGTGGTGTCGTTCCAGCCCACAACCACCACGTTCAGGTTTCCGGCCGACTGCGCTGCCTTGAACGGTACGCTCACGGTGGACACCGATGACTGCGGCGTCGCGTAATTCAGCTGAACGAAAGCGATGGAGACCGCCTGCTCGACGGAGCTGAACGTGCGTTCGTCCGAGCGGCCGCAGGCGCCGGCGGCCAACAGAGCAGTGAGAAGGAGAAGGGCGCTGCGGCGCTCCCACCCGTGGACGCGATGCGCTATCGCAGATGGATGATTGGACATCAGTGCTCCCACGCCCGCGACACGCGCTCACCCCGCGGGCATCGCGGCAATGCACGTATACCCTCCCACGCCGGAATGGAAGTCTGCACTTTAGCCGCCAAGCGGCTAACCTCGATCGGCCGTCTCGACCACCAACGCCCAGTCGTTCGTGCCGGCCGCGTTCGCACCCGGCGTCTGCAGCTCGACCGCTTTCGAGGCGGGCAGCAGCCCGGCGGCGGGCGACCAGACGCCGCTGACCGGATCGTACCAGCGAGCGCGGGAGGGGCCGCGCATGCGCGACAGGTCGACGGAAAAGCTGCGCGACCCGCTGCCGGTGGGCGGGACGTAGACCACCAGGAGATCTCCCTCTCGCGTCGCCGCGGCCGCGATGCGCCTCTGACCCCAGAACTGCCAGGAGCCAATCAATCGCGGCAGGCCGGAGGCCGGGCCCGCGGGCACCAGGCGATGCCAAGGCAGCCGTTCGAAGAACGCGTGCAGGTGCAGCGCCTGGAACGTTCCTTCGGAATCGAGCTCGGCCGACCAGGACGAGACGGCGTGGTCCACGTCGCCGTATTCCAAGGCGTACACGCCTCGCGCGCTCTCGCACATCCACAGGAACGTATTGCTCCAGAAGACGCCCGAGCCGCCGGAGAGCATCGTCCACCACCACGCTTTGCGGAATGGCTGCGTTCTCTGGTCCGGATGCTCGTGCTCGTAGTCGCTTTCGAGCAGATAGACGGGCCGCGCCGGCTGCACGTCGTACGCGCGGGCGGCGTACCTGTACGGGCTGGCGTACTGGTAGACGCCGTTCAAGGCCATCGCGGTCCGGAAGCGCGGCAGATCGGTGGAGATGCCGCCCCGGTGCTGGTAGTTCCAGTGGCCGGTCCAAGGCTGTGAGGCCCCTGCTGCGCGAATGCCGTCGAGAATCTCGAAGTGGCGCGCCTCGCCCTCGGAGCCGTCGGGGGGCGCCCAATCGCCGCCCGCCAGCCAGAGCAGGTTCTTGCTCCGCTTGAAACGCATCCCGAGATAACGGCCGAACCGGGCGCAGACCTGGCGCGTGTTCGCCGGCGCATTGAGCTCCTGCCACCAACCTTCGCGCCCTCCGTCGAAGCCCAGGTAGTTGGGGGCGAGCAGCACCAAGAGACCGTGGGCGGCCGCGCGATCGACGAACGCCACCGCTCGGTCGAAGTACGCGTCGTTGGGGGTAGAGAAATCGCCGGGCCGGAGGAAGGGCTGCTTACCTTCCCGATTGGCCGGCGGCGCCGGGTTGGAGGTGTAGTCGTGGTTCATCAGCATCACCTCGACTGCGTTGAAGCCTTTGGCCGCGCGATCCGAGAAGTACCGCTCCTGCTCCGCCTCGGTGAGGTTCACCAGCGCCAGCCAAGCCGTCTCGCCCTTGAGGAGGAACGGCGTGCCCCTCTGGTCGACGAGATGCCTTCCGCCCGGTGCGACCGACAACGGGTATTGGTATGACCGACCGCGGCTTCGGACGATGAGCGTGACGGCGCGGCGATCCCGCTTCCCGTCGGCCGCCGCGGCGAGCGCGACGGTACAGGGACCGGCGGCAATCGCCGTGAACGTCGTCGAGAGAGCGCCGGGATCCCTGAAGGCACCGCAACCCGAGGGAACCGCGCTCCAAGCGAGGGCCACCGCCGCAGGTGGATCGGCGGTCCGTGCCTGCAGGAGCATCCGATCGCCCTGGACCACCGAGCTGCGGGGCGCAACGATCTCCCCGAGGATCGGCCGGCCCTCCTTCGCTTGCTGCGTGCCCGCGAGCAACACGGTCGCATCGAGCAAGGCAGGAAAGCCCCGGTCGCAGGTCACCGAGAAGGAGGCCGCGCCGATGCGGATCCCTGCCCCATCGAACGCCTCGATCGCGATGGTGTGCGCACCCGGCCGGACCGGAATCGAGCCGGTGAGCTCGGCCGGCGCGAGGCCCGTCCGCAAGGTCAGGGCCGCGCCGCCGGTGTCTGCCGAAGCAGTGACGTGGCCGGCGCGGGGGAGCATTGGCCATAGACGGACCGTGACCGCGATCAGGCTGCCCGGGTACTGCGGAGGCGGAGCGGACCGGCAGCCGAACGAGAACGCGAGCACCGCGATTCCGACGGCCGGTCGCCGATCCACTGGCGCATGCTGCCACGGCCCCGCGGTGGCCGCACATGGCCGCGGGATGACGCGCACCCTCTTGCGTGCTTTCATGCCGCCGCCGTGGGGTTCCGGAAATGAAGAGGACCACGACCGTCGTCGCGGCTCTCGCGGGCATCGCGGCACTCGGCGCGCTCGCGCTGGCCTCCGGATTCGCGAAGCGCGCCGCGAAGCGGGCGCTCCGCCACTGGAACAGCCGCAACCGGTTCGCGATGAGGGTGGTCGAGAGCCCGTTCGCGCACCTGGCCGCGTCGCAGGTCGGATACGGCCCATCGATGTCGAAGCAGTTCAGCTCGGCGAAAGAGTTCGGCGGATTTCGCGCCACCCGCGAGCGGGACGGCGCCGTGGTCTTCGTCGGAGGAGCGCCCGTACGAAGCGTGAAGACCGACCTTCTCGGGGCCATCGACAAGGTCTGGATCGGAGACTTCTCGGGGCTCGACGCGCCGGGCCGATACCGGATCGACGCGGACAACGGCGACACCAGCTTTCCGTTCGAGATTGGCCCCCAGGTCTTCGACCAGCCGCTAAGAGCGGTGCAGCGCTGGTTCTACTATCAGCGCGCCTTCACAACGATCGATGCGGCGCACGCGGAGGGCCCTTGGGTACATCCGAGCGATGCCGAGAAGGCTCCTCCCGGCGTGCGGATGGGCTGGCACGATGCCGGCGACCTGTCGATCTACAGCGCATCGTTGAACACGGCCCTGTTCTGGTTGCTCGAGGCCTACAGCGACTTCCGGCCGGCTGACGATGCCACCAACATTCCCGAATCGGGCAACGGCGTGCCCGACCTGCTCGACGAGGCGAAATGGGGCCTGGAGTGGCTGCTGTCCGTGCAGGACCCATCGGGAGGCTTCCGGAACGTCACCTGCCAGGAACAGTACGGCGCCTACGGCACCAACACGCCCAACAGCGTTCCGCCGTACAAGCCGGGGGAGGTGGGCACGCTCGCAACGGCTCGGGCCGTGGGGAACCTCGCGTACGCCTCCACCATCTTCCGCGCATACGATCCGGGGTTCGCGGATCGCTGCCTGCAGGCGGCAGCGCGCGGCTACGGCCACCTGAAGCAGCATTGGAGCGAGAACAGCGACGGTCCGACTTGCCCCGCTTACCGGGCCGACGGCAACGCGGAGCTCGGCCGTCACGCGCGCATGTTCGCCGCGGCGGGAATGCTGCTCGCCGCCGGAGAGTCGCGATTCCGCGACGATTTCGAGGAGAGCTTCGTCGACCTGCAGTACGACCCGAGCTACCACCACCTCAACGGGTTCGCCGCGCAGCTCTACCTGCGCGCGCCGGCGGGCAATCCCGCGCGCAAGCGCGAGCTGCGCGATCGGCTACGCGCGCTCGCGGCTTCTTCCCGCGGGGACGGCGAAAAGCATCCCTTCGGATGGGCGACGCGCTACCACTGGGGATCGATCGGCGCCGCTTTCACGCGCAGCGGCTCCTACAACGTGAAGGCTTGCCTGGACGATCCCTTCGCGAACGCCGCCGACTGCAACCAGGCGCTGGCGAACGTTCACTACGCACTCGGGCGAAATCTGCTCCAGCTCTGCTACGTGAGCGGGCTCCCCGGGACGACTCGCAGCCGTTCGTGGGCCTTCCACCATTGGCTGGCGGCGCTGCGCGCAAGGCCGCACGATTTTCCCGGCATGGTCGCAGGCGGACCGAATCCCGCGCCCGATCCGAACGACGGTTCCAAACCGGATGGCTGGCCGCTCCCGGTCTGGGGCTACTGGGGCGACCCCGCGTTCCCCCGCGACGGTTCGACACCGCTGGACGGCCGCTACACCGACAACGACAGCTGGTCGACCAATGAGGTTTCCGTCGATTGGCAGGGGGCGGCGCTCTACAGCCTCTACTTCGCTCAGTGGGCGGCGCGGCGTCGGTAGGGACCGATCGCTTCCCATTCCTTTCCTCGAAACACATCGCGCGACGCTTCTTCACCCCGGCGCTGGCCGGCGCGCGGCCCCGATCCGGCTCGGCGGACCGCGATGTTCGTCGGGCGGCATCTCTCGTACCGCGCCGTACACCGCGCGGCCCGATTTTGCGCTCCGGCTCTTCGAGCTGCCTCGAAATCTACAGTCATTGAATGAGCCCAAACGGGACACTCCCGAGCACTTCGCGGAACTGATGTGCGGGTCCACCTCCCTTGTGGCGCAGCGGCAAGCAAGGAACTTTCTGAAATTGAACTTCGGCGGGAGAACACGATGTCCGCAAGTGCCAGTTCCGAACGGGGAGGTCGCGCATGCAGATTCGGCAGATCGCCCTATCAGCTCTGCTGCTGGCCGCAGCTTGCGGAAGCCCCGATGTAGCGCCCGTATCCACCCCCGCGGCGTCGATCCAGAGCTTCACCGCCAGCCCGGCGAGCATCGCCGCCGGCGAAACGGCCACGCTGAGCCCGAGCTACAGCGACGGAACCGGTACCATCGACCAGGGAATCGGCCCGATCGGGAACGGCGCTTCCGTGCTGGTTGCGCCCACCGCCACCAAGATCTACACACTCACCGTCACGGACGGCATGGGGAACGCGGTGACCCGGACGGCCTCCGTCACCGTGGCAGGGACGGGCGCCTACCCGGTCGCCGGCGTCACGGCCTCCCCACCAGCCCTGACGAATCAGACGACCGCGAGCTTCTCGTTCACCTCGAGCAAGGCGCGGTCGACCTTCACCTGCCAGCTCGACACGGGAACCGCGTCCGCGTGTACGAGCCCGAGGAGCTACTCTGGTCTCGCTGCCGGCAGCCACGCATTCACGGTGACGGCAACGGACCAGACGGGCAACGTGTCCGCCCCGGCGTACGTGACCTGGACCATCGATCTCACGCCACCGGCCGTCACGATCGCGACCTCGCCTGCGAACCCAACGAATCAGACCACGGCGAGCTTCTCCTTCAGCTCGAGCAAACCGGGCTCGACCTTCAGCTGCGCAGCTACGCGGGTCTCCTCGCCGGAAGCCATGTGTTCACGGTGACGGCGACCGACGCGGCGGGAAACGTCTCGGTCCCCGCTTCCTTTGCCTGGACGGTCGATCTGACTCCGCCGGTTGCGACGATCACGGCCTCGCCGGCGAGCCCGACGAACCAGACCACGGCGAGCTTCTCGTTCGTGTCCAGCCAGGCGGGCTCGACCTTCAGCTGCAAGCTCGACGCGGGCGCCTCGGGCGCGTGCACGAGCCCGCAGAGCTATTCCGGCCTCGCCGCCGGCAGCCACACCTTCACCGTCACGGCGGTCGACCCCGCGGGCAACGCTTCGACTCCCGTTTCCTATACCTGGACCATCGATCTCACTGTCCTGCTCGTCACCATCACGGCCTCGCCTGCGAATCCGTCCAATCAAACGACGGCGAGCTTCTCCTTCAGCGCGAGCACCGCGGGCTCGACCTTCAGCTGCAGTCTCGACGCGGCCGCAGCCGCC
>MNFJ01000008.1:0-3687 GCA_001918155.1 Deltaproteobacteria bacterium 13_1_40CM_4_68_19 | reverse complement strand
GGTCTCGTCGCCGGCGGCCACACCTTCACGGTGACCGCGGCCGACCAGGCGGGCAACCTGGCGGCGCCGGCCTCCTTCACCTGGACGATCGACTTGACCGCCCCGGTCGCGACCATCACGGCCTCGCCTCCGAACCCCACCAATCAGACGGCGGCGACCTTCTCCTTCAGCTCGAGCAAGGCGGGCTCGACGTTCAATTGCAAGCTCGACACCGGTACCGCCGCCGCGTGCACGAGCCCCCAGAGCTACTCCGCCCTCGCCGCCGGCAGCCACACCTTCTCGGTGACGGCGACGGACCAGGCGGGCAACGCATCGGCTCCCGCCTCCTTCGCCTGGACGATCGATCTGACGCCGCCGGTCGCGACCATCACGGCCTCGCCCCCGAATCCGACCACCCTGACCACCGCGAGCTTCTCCTTCACTTCGAATCAGGCCGGTTCGACCTTCCGTTGCACGCTCGACGCGGCCGCGGCCGCCGCGTGCACGAGCCCGCAGAGCTACTCGGGCCTCGCCGCCGGCAGCCACACCTTCTCGGTGACGGCGACGGACCAGGCGGGCAACGTGTCGGCCGCGGCTTCCTTCACCTGGACGATCACGTCGGGAGGCGGACTGGTCATCTCCTCGCCGCTGACGCTCGACAAGTCGACCGTCGCGGCCGGCGGCACCTTGAACGGCACCGTGACCTACCAGAACACGAGCGCGAGCCCCATCGCCGTCCAGATCATCACGATCACTTCGCGCCCGCCCGGGACGACGCCTGCCAGCGGCCCGTACGACGATTTCACCCCGACGGTCCCCGCGCAGACGATCCAGCCCGGCGCCACGCTGACGCTCGCCGCATCGCGGCTCTTCCTCAGCTCCGATCCGCTCGGATCCTGGTACTCGTACACGACCTACCAGGACAGCGCCCTCGCCTGGCACGACGGCCCGCACGTCAGCTTCACCGTCGCGGCGCCAGCCCCGACCATCTCGGTGGCGGTCACGCCGTCCGTGGCGTCGACGACCCCAGGGGGCACGATCACCTTCCAGGCCACGGTCAGCGGGACGGCCACGGGACAGTCCACCGCGGTGACATGGTTGGTTGCTGTCGGAGGAGGAACAATCGACCAGACGGGCGTCTACGTCGCGCCGGCAACGGCGGGGACCTACACGGTCGTCGCCACCAGCATCGCGGACCCGACCAAGACCGGCATCGCAACGGTCAACGTCGGCATGCCCAGCAGCATCATCTCGGCAGACCGCCGCACCGCTTGGAATCCGGGCATCCCCGGAGGAATTCCCAGCAGGACGACCCTCTGCGCCACTCTCAGCGCAGCCACCTACGGAAACGGCACCACCGACGCGACCTCGGCGATCCAGGCAGCGATCAACGGCTGTCCTGAAGGCCAGGTGGTGTACCTCCCTGCGGGCACCTACCGGGTGACGTCGAACCTCACCATCGCCAAGGGAATCGTGCTGCGCGGAGACGGGCCGACGCTCACGAAGATCCGGGCATCGCTCGCCGCCGGTTCGGTGGCGGTCGTCTACATGGCCAATCTGTGGCCGACCTATGGAAGCGCCGTCAACGTCACCGCCGACGTTCCCAAGGACGCCACCTCCGTCCCCGTGGCGAATGGAAGCGCGTTCGCCGCCGGCGACATCGTGCAGATCGACCAACTCGACGACACTTCGTATCTCTTCGACGGCAATTGCCAATGGTTCAAGCGCCCCGACTACGGGCCGCCCACAACCGGCCACCGGTCCCAGGGGCAGACGGTGGAAGTCGTCTCGGTCGTAGGGAACACGCTGAATCTCTCCACGCCGATCCACCAGGGATTCAAGCTCGCGTTCGCCCCGCAGGTGTTCAAGCCCAGCGGGCCGGCGGCCCCCGCGGGCAGCACCGAGCCCCCGGGCATCGTCAAGTACGCCGGCCTGGAGAAGCTCTACGTCACGGGCGGCCAGAACGATCAGATCTCGATGATCAACTGCGCTTACTGCTGGATCGCGAACGTGGAATCGGACGGAACGACCCCGGCGGCTAGCACCGCGGCGAACGGCACCGCCGGACCCGGTAACGGCATGAAAGGCGCGCACGTGCTGATCGACCGGAGCTTCCGCGTCGTGATTCGCGACAGCTACTTCCACCACGCGACCAACGTGGTCCAGGGCGGCGGCGCTTACGGGCTCTCGTTCTCCGCGCACACCAGCGACTCCCTCGTGGAGAACAACATCATCTACTACATGAACAAACCGCTGACGATGCGGGCCACCGGCGGCGGTAACGTCGTCGCCTACAACTATGTCGACAACGCCTGGACCAGCGCGGACTCGCGTCTCCAGGAGACGACGATCGACATGGGCCACGCCAGCTTCCCCTACATGGAGCTGGTCGAAGGCAACTGGGCGGCGCAGATCGCGACCGAGACGGTGTGGGGCAACTCGGGCTGGATGACGCTCTTCCGCAACTACGCCAGCTCGCAGCAGCAGCGGACCGCCGCCAACGAGACCTATCAGATCGCAGCCATCGCGTTCGAGGTGAAGGCGCGCTTCATGAACGTGGTCGGGAACGTCCTCGGCACTCCCGGCCTCGGCCTCCTCTACGAGGTCAATTCCAACCCGCCCGGCCCCGATCAGAAAACGGTCTACCGCATCGGCCACGGAGTGAACGCCGGAGGCGGCGGGGACGACATTTCCACCTACGAGAGCCCGATCGCGGCCGCAGCGACGGCGCTTCAGCTCTATCGCCACGGCAATTACGACTACGTGACCGGGACCGTCGTGTGGGACCCGACCAACTTGAACCACGTCCTGCCCGACTCACTCTACCTGTCGAGCAAGCCGGCTTTCTTCGGCGCAAACCCCTGGCCGTGGGTCGACCCGGTCGGGACCACGAAGCTCTACACGCTTCCGGCCAAGGCCAGGTGGGACAGCGGTAACCCGAATCCATAGCCCGGCCGCAATCAAGAGAACCGTCACGCAACTGCGCCTCCGCAAGGGCGCTTCGAGAGGGAGGTCTGTTCGCGATGAGGCACGCGATGTCTGCAAACGGGGGCCAACCATCAGGGAGAGCATCGATGCAGATTCGACGGATTGCGCTTGCAGCCCTGCTCTTCGCCGCAGCCGCCTGCACTGCCGGGAACACAGGCAACCAGGATTCACAATTCATGGATTCCCGCCGGGGGACGGCCGTGGTCGCCGGCGGATTGGTCATTTCCTCACCGCTGGTGCTCGACAACGCAATCGTGGCGGCGGGCGGAACGTTGAACGGCACCGTCACCTACCAGAACACCAGCGCGAGCCCCATCGCCGTGCAGACGATCGGAATCGCCGCGCGGCCGCCCGGCGGCACCAATGCGGGCGGGCCATATACCAATCTGGCGCCCTCTCTCCCCGCGCAGACGATCCAGCCGGGGGCTAGCGTGACGCTCGCTGCCTCGCGCGCCTTTACCAGCAGCGACAAGTTGGGATCCTGGTACTCCTATACGACCTGGCAGGACGCCGCAGGCGCCTGGCACGACTCGTCCAACATCAACTTCACGGTCAGCGCCCTGCCGGCGCCTGCCGGCGGGTTGGTGCCGTCGTCTCCGCTGACGCTCGACAAGCTGACCGTCGCCCCGGGCGACGTCTTGAACGGCACCGTGACCTACCAGAACACCAGCGCGAGCCCGATCGTGGTCCAGACCGTCGGGATCGGCATGAGGCCTCCCG
>MNFJ01000130.1 GCA_001918155.1 Deltaproteobacteria bacterium 13_1_40CM_4_68_19 | reverse complement strand
ACACCATCCAGAGGGCTTCCGCCACGATGCGGCGGCTCATCTTGCTCTTGCCCACCCGCCGATCGACGAACGTGATCGGCACTTCCATGACCTTGAACCCGCGGCGGATCGCCCGGTACGTCAGCTCGATCTGGAAGGCGTATCCGCTGGAACGCACCGATGCCAGGTCCAGGCTCTCCAGAACCTTCCGCCGGAAGCATTTGAAGCCGCCCGTGAGATCCCGGATTGGAACGCCGAGGATCGTGCGCGCGTAGAAGCTGCCGCCGCGGCTGAGCAGGCGGCGGCCGGGACCCCAATTCACGGTGCCGCCGCCCGGGACGTATCGGCTGCCGAGCACCAGGTCGGCGTCGGTGCCGAGCAGCGCCGGCAAGCGGCCCGGGTCGTGCGAGAAGTCCGCGTCCATTTCCACGATGCGGCCGTATCTTTCGCGGAGCGCTTCGGCGAATCCCGCGAGGTAGGCGCGCCCGAGTCCTTCCTTCCGCGGCCGGTGCAGCACACGGACGCGGGAGTCTCGCGCGGCGATCTCGTCCGCCAGCGCGCCTGTTCCGTCCGGCGAGTTGTCGTCGACCACCAACACGTCCACCGCAGGCGTTACCGCGAGGATCGCGGGAACGATCTGCGGAACGTTCTCGCGCTCGTTGTACGTCGGCAGCACCACGCAGACCCGGCTCTCGTTCACGGGATGCGCGTCTCCAGCAGTGCGAGCACCTCTTCCGCAGCGCGGCGTGCCGCCGGCGGCGACCCCTCGGGGGCTAGCTCGGCGCGAATGGCGCGGAGCGCGTCGAGCTGCGCGGTTCGCGCCGGCGTCGCAGACAGCAGCGGCTCCACCGCGGCCGCGATGCGCTCCGGGGTGCATTCCCGCTGCAACAGCTCGGGAACGACCGCACGTCCGGAGATCAGGTTCACGAGCGAGAGGAATTTCACGCGCACCAGCATGCGCCCGATCCACCATGTGAGCCAGCTCGCGCGGTAGACGACCACCATGGGGGTGAGGGCGAGCGCCGCTTCCAACGTGGCGGTGCCGCTGGCGACGATGGCGGCATCCGCCCTGGCCAGCACTTCAGGGGCGCGGCCATCGACGAGCTCCACTTCCGCAGCGTCGCCGAGGAGCGCTCGATCGATGGTGGGCGCGACGGGAACGACGAGGCGCAGCCGCGGGAGGCGCTCTTTCAGCAGCCGGGCCGCCGCAAGCATCGATGGCCAGATGCGGCGGATCTCCTGCGCGCGCGAGCCCGGCAAGAGCGCGAGCACGCCGGAAAGGGCGCGCGCGGGCGGTGACGGAACCCCCCGGACGGCATCGGCGAGAGGGTTGCCGACGTAGATGGCCGGCACGCGATGCGCTTGGTAGAAACGGGTCTCGAACGGCAGGATGACGAGCATGCGCGCAACGTGCCGGGCGATCTGGCGCACGCGATAGGTGCGCCAGGCCCAGACGCTCGGGCCGATGAAGTACGCGACCGGAATGCCGATCCGGCGGAGGCGGCGCGCGAGGCGCAGGTTGAAGTCCGGGCTGTCGATGAGCAGGGCGGCGCGCGGCCGCCGCTCGCGGGCGGCGTCGTAGAGCGCGTCCATCGTCTCCAGGATCTGGGGCAGAGCCGGCAGGACTTCGGCGATGCCCATCACCGACACGTCCTCGGCCCGCGCCAGCGCCTCGAATCCGGCGGCGCGCATCCGTGGCCCACCCGCGCCAAAGGCGCGCAGTTCCGGGCGCAACGCCTTCAACTCGCGCAGCACCGCGGCGCCGTGCAGATCGGCCGACCCCTCGAGGGCTACGACGAGCAGCTCGCTCAAGCGACCTGCTCGAATTCCAGCCTGGGCCCGTCCTTCTCCAGGGCCTCGCGCACCAGGCCCACCAGCCGCAGGGCGTCCTGCGGCGGCTGGCCGCGCGAGCGGATCACGATGCGCACGTCGCGCGGGTGCGCCCAGGGATAGAGCTCGCGCATCTTCCCGTCGAGGATGAAGCTCGCGTACGCGTTCAGCTTTTCTTGTAGCAGCCAGAGCGCGCGCGGCAGCAGCCACTCCCCGCGATCCACGTCGATGTACAGACGGAGCTCGCGCTGTCCGGCGTCCTTGCGGATCTCGTCGACCTCCGCGGTCGTCGCCAGCACCTTCAGATCCCTTCCACCGCGATACCGGCGCGGTCCGCCTTCGCGACCAGCTCGCCCCGGTCGACCACCAGCGTGCTGCCCGCTTCCACGGCGAGCGCAGCGCAAGCCGCGGCCGCGCACGCATCGATGGTGGCCGGACCGACGGTGGGAACGTCGAAGCGGTCGTCCTGCTGCGGCTTGCGCGCCTTGACCACTACCGCGCCGGCGGCGAAGGTGCCGGCGCGGGCGATGCACGCGTCCGTGCCCTCCACCGCTTCCACCGCGAGGATGACGCCGCGCTTGACGACCACCGTCTGTCCTATGTCCGCCTGGCCCAGGGCGCGCGCCGCCGCCAACCCCGCCGAGGCGTCGGCTCGCTGCTCGTCGCTCATGCGCCGCTTTCCCAGCGGCCCGTGCGGGACCAGCAACCCGGGGACGAGCGGCAGCGGCGAGACGATGCGGATCCCCTCCTCTTCCAGTGCCGTCGCAATGGCGCGCAGCGCCGTGTCGTCGCCTCCACCGCGCAGCCGGGTGAGCACTTTCAGTCCGAGCCAATCGGGGCGGACGTCCAGGAGCCTCGGTTTGCGGATGCCGCCGCAGAACACGGCCTCCTCCACGCCAGCCTGCCGCAACACCTCCACGATGCGGCCGAGCTGGCCCACTTTCACCCAGGCCCTGGCGTTCAGAGCGTGATCCGTCTCTCCCTCGTGAGCCACCGCGACCACGCTGCGGCCCGCGCGCTCCGCCGCTTCCGCGAAAAGGAGAGGCAGGCGCCCCGATCCGGCGATGAGCCCGATCGGCGCCTCGGTCACCGCGCGATGCCCCGCTCGGTGCCTTCGAGGAAGGCGACGAAGTGGTCGATCTCCGGATGGCCGCCGAACTCGGCCTTCACGTGCGCGACTGCCTCGCGCAGGCCCATCCTGCTGCGGAACACGATCTTGTACGCGCCTTTCACCCGCGTCAGCGCGTGCTCGTCGAAATGAGCGCGCGTGAGGCCCACGGTGTTGATTCCCACCACTTCGGCGCGGTCGCCCTGCACCGTCACGTACGGGGGGATGTCCTGGGTGACCATCGCTCCGCCGCTGATGAAAGCCAGCCGGCCGATGCGCGTGAACTGGTGCACGGCCGCCAGCCCGCCGAAGATCACGTGGTCTTCCACCACCACGTGACCGGCGAGGGCGACGGAGTTCGCGAGGATGCAGCCGTCGCCAAGCTGGACATCGTGTGCCACGTGGCTGTTCGCCATCAGCAGGCACCCGTTCGCGACGCGCGTCACGCCGCCGCCGCCGGCCGTGCCGATGTGCACCGTCGCGAACTCGCGGATCCGGTTTCCGTTCCCGATCACCAGGCGGGTCTGCTCGCCCGCGTATTTGAGGTCCTGGGGAATGGCGCCGAGAGCGGCGAACTGGAAGATCGCGTTGTCCTGCCCGATGGTGGTGTCGCCTTCGATCACCGCGTGAGGGCCGACGCGCGTCCGCGCTCCGATCTTCACCTTGGGCCCGATCACCGCGCAGGGTCCGACTTCGACGCTGGAGTCGAGCTCGGCATGCCTGTCCACGACCGCTGTCGGATGGATCGCCACGTCAGTCCTTTCGGTCCGCGATCATCGCCATCATCTGCGCCTCGCTCGCCGGCTGCCCGTCGACCTTGGCCTCGCCCGCCAGGCGCCAGATGGCACCTTTCTGCCGCTCGATGCGCACGTGCAGATCGAGGCGGTCGCCGGGGATCACCGGGCGCCTGAACTTCACCGCGTCGAAGGACATCAGGTAGATGACCTTTTGACCGGGATCGAAAGGCGCTCCTTCGTAGGCCAGCAGCGCTCCCGCCTGGGCGAGGGCCTCGAGTTGCAGCACGCCGGGCATGACCGGCTTGCCGGGGAAGTGGCCCTGGAAGAATTCCTCGTTGAAGGTCACGTTCTTGTAGGCGTGGATGCGCTCGCCTTTGACGACCTCCACCACGCGATCGACCAGCAGGAAGGGATAGCGGTGCGGCAGGGCAGAGAGGATCTTCTGGATGTCCATCACTCTCGCTCCTTCTCCAACTGCTCCACGCGCTGCTGCAGCCTGCGGACCTCGCGGAGCAGCTCCGGCACGCGCGGGAGCGCAACGCTCATCCGCAGCCAGTCGCGGTGCGGGATGGCGGGATAGCCGGTCACCGTCTCGCCATCGGCGACGTCATGCGCGACTCCGGCCTGCGCGCCCGCGCGGGCGCCGTCGCCGATCCGCAAGTGTCCGACCACGCCGACCTGGCCCGCGAGCACGACCCCTTGCCCCAGCTCCGTCGACCCGCTGATGCCGCACTGGGCCACCAGCAGGCAGAGGGGGCCGACGCGCACGTTGTGGCCGACCTGGACCAGGTTGTCGATCTTCGTGCCGCGGCCGATCACCGTTTCGCCCAGCGTCGCGCGATCGATGCAGGAGCAGGCGCCTACCTCGACGTCGTCCTCCACGCGGACGATGCCGGCCTGCGGCACCTTGCGGTGCATCGGGCCGTTGCCGTCTCCGGCGAGATCGAAAGCGAAGCCGAACCCGTCGCTGCCGACCACCGCGTTCGGCTGCAGGATCACCCGGTCGCCGACGATGCAGTGCTCGCGCACTACCGCGCCGGGCCAGAGCACGCAGTCCTCGCCGACCCGGGCGCAGTCGAGCACTCGCGCGCCGGCGTGCAGGGTCGTGCGGGAACCGATCCTGGCGCCCGGGCCAACGTAGGCGCCGGGTGAGATGGCCGCCGTCGGATGCACCTCGGCGGTATCGTCGATCAGGGCGCCCTTCTGGATGCCTGGCTCCACCGCGAGCCCCGCGTGGAACAGGGCGCTCGCCTTGGCGAAGGCGACGTAAGGCTGGGCTGAGACCAGGCGCGCAGCGGAGGCCGGAACGTGGGCCACGTCGTCTTCGCAGACGATCACCGCGCCGGCGCGCGTGGCCTGAAGCTCCTTGCGATACCGGGGGTTCGAGTAGAAGGCGATCTGGGAAGGACCGGCCGATTCCAGGGGGGCAACACCCGAGATGGGGACGGCCCGGCCGCGCGGTTCCGCGCCGATGCGCCTTGCCAGCTCCTCGAACGAAAACGGCGTCGCCGGCGTACGCACGGGGTCTCGCCCCTACTTCTTCGGCGGCGCCGGCGGCGGTTTGCCGTTCGGCGTCGTCGACTTGGCGGCCTTCGTCTCCCCTTTGCCGAACCGCTCGTTGTAGCGGCGCACGACTTCGTTCGTCACGTCGGAGGCTGCGGGCGCGTAGAGCAGCGCGGCCTTGTCCAGCACGAAGGTGAAGTTCTCGCGATCGCTCACCTCGGCCACGACCTGCAGCAGCCGCTTGGAGATGCTCTGCATGGCCTCCTGCTCCTTGCCCGAGAGCTCTTCCTGCATCTGCCCGGCGGCATTCTGCGCGTCGACGAACGCCTTCTGCAGCTGCTCCTGACGCTGGCGCTTGGCGTCGTCGGAGAGCACCGGCGCCTGCTTGTCGTAGTCGGCCTTCATCTTCTCCAGGTCGGCCCGCTTCTTCTCCAGGTCGCCGCGCTTCTGCTGCAGCTCCGCCTGCAGACGCGTCCGGGCGGCCTTGCCTTCCTCGACCTCCTGGACGGCACGCTGGATGTCGACGTACCCGATCTTCATGTTTTCCGCGAACGCACCCCGGGCCGCGACAGCAACGGCGAGAGCAAACAGAAAGCGATGCATCTTGTGTCCTTCTCTCCGGTTTTTGGGACCGGCGCACCCTAATGGGACGGGCGCGGCGGGTCAAGATCCAAGGCTCTCGCGGCGAGCGGAGGATCTCCTCTGGTAGAGCCGTGCGCCGTTCGTCCCATCGCCTCCGGGGGGCCGGGGCTTGCGCCACGGCTCGTCCGCAGGGTAATGGCCCTCGGACGGAGGCATCCAACATGAACTTGAAGATTCTCCTGCGGCTTTCCCTGCTCTGCGCAGCATTCCCCGCGTACAGCGCCGACAAGGTCGTCGTCGGACTCATCACCAAGACGGAGGTGAACCCGTTTTTCGTGAAGATGAAGGAGGGCGCCCAGCAGGCGGCGAAGAAGTACGGCGCAACGCTGATGACCGGCGCCGGTAAATTCGACGGCGACAACGCCACCCAGGTGACGGCGATCGAGAACATGATCTCCGGCGGCGCCAAGGCGATCCTGATCACGCCCAGCGACACGAAGGCGATCGTCCCGGCCGTGAAGAAGGCGCGCAGCGAGGGGGTGCTCGTCATCGCCCTCGACACGCCGACCGAGCCGCAGGAGGCGACCGACGCGCTCTTCGCCACCGACAACTTCAAGGCCGGAGTCCTCATCGGCGAGTATGCCAAGGCCGCGATGGCGGGGAAGCCGGCCAAGATCGCCACGCTCGACCTCGCGCCCGGGATCACCGTCGGCCAGCTGCGACACGACGGCTTCCTCAAGGGCTACGGCATCACGGAGGGCGACTCGCAGATCGTCTGCAGCCAGGACACGCGCGGCGATCAGGCGAAGGGACAGACCGCGATGGAGAACTGCCTGCAGAAGGCCCCGGACATCAACCTCGTCTACACCATCAACGAGCCGGCGGCTGCCGGCGCGTACCAGGCGCTCAAGTCGGCCGGCAAGCAAAAGGGCGTCTTGATCGTCTCCGTGGACGGAGGCTGCGTGGGCGTGAAGAACGTGAAAGCCGGCCACCTGGCCGCGACCTCGCAGCAGTACCCGCTGAAGATGGCTGCCATGGGCGTCGAGGCGGGGGTGGAGTACGCGAAGACCGGAAAGAAGGCGTCGGGATACACCGACACGGGCGTCACGCTCATCACCGACAAGCCCATGCCCGGCGTGGAGAGCAAGGACACGAAGTTCGGGACCGAGAACTGCTGGGGGAAGTGAGCTGTGGCCGTGCTCCCCGATCTCGCCACCGCTCCGCCGACCTCGACCCGCGGCAGGCTGCTCGCGCACCTGCCGCCGGTCGCGACCCTCGGTCCCCTCCTCGCGCTGTTTATCGCCTGCGCCTTCTTCGCCTCGCAGAGCGATCGCTTCCTGAGCGGCTCCAACTTCTCCCTCATCCTGCAGCAGGTGATGGTGGTGGGGGTCGTCGCGATCGGTCAGACCCTGGTGATCCTCACCGCCGGCATCGATCTTTCGTGCGGCATGCTGATGGCGATCGGGTCGATCGTGATGACCAAGCTCGCCGTCGACTCCGAGATGAACCCGTACCTGGCGATCCTCTGCGGGCTCCTGGTGAGCACGGCTTTCGGGTTCCTCAACGGAGCGCTGATCACGCGGGTGAAGCTGCCGCCGTTCATCGTGACGCTCGGCACGCTGAACATCGCCTTCGCCATCACCCAGATCTACTCGAAGTCGCAGACCATCTCGGCCCTGCCCGAGGCCCTCGAGTACTTCGGGCGGACGTTCAGGGTCGGCCAGACCGCGGTGACCTACGGCACGGTGCTGATGCTGATCATGTATCTCATCGCCTGGTTCGTCCTGCGCGATACCGCGCCGGGGCGGCACGTCTACGCGCTCGGGAACAACGCCGAGGCGACCCGGCTGATGGGCATCGACACCGCGCGGATGCTGCTCATCGTCTACACGCTCGCCGGGCTGGTCTACGGCATCGCGGGCCTCCTGCTCGTCGCCCGCACCGGCGTCGGCGACCCGCAGGCCGGCCAGACCGACAACCTCGACAGCATCACCGCGGTGGTCCTCGGGGGCACCAGCCTCTTCGGCGGCCGCGGCAACATCCTGGGGACGCTGCTCGGCGCGCTCATCGTCGGTGTGTTCCGCAACGGTCTCACGCTGATGGGGGTCGCCTCCGTCTACCAGATCCTCATCACCGGCATCCTGGTGATCCTCGCGGTCACCACGGACCAGCTGTCCCGGCG